>CANGXM010000017.1 GCA_947457845.1 Rhodospirillales bacterium
CGCCGCGCGGGCCGCCGCGAGCTGCGGGCTCGCCACCGCGCCCAGCAGCACGGTCGCGCGGGCGAGCTGGGCCCGCATCTCCAGCAGGTACTCGTCCTGAAGGTCGGGGCGGTCGTGCGTGTCGCAGAGCACCATCACGAGCCCCGCCTCGCGCAGCGCCGTCTCCGCCGAGGCCGCGACCGCGGCCTGCGAGGGGTTGGCGAGGTTGGCGGCCAGCAGGGCGACCAGCCGGCTCTCGCCGCGCCGCAGCGCCCGCCCGACGCTGAGGGGGCGGTAGCCGAGCTCCTCCACCGCCGCACGCACCCGGCGCACCGTCTCGGCCGAGGCCTTGTTGGTGACGCCGTTCACGACGCGCGAGACGGTCGCGATCGAGACGCCCGCGCGCGCGGCGACCGTGGCGATGGAGACGCCGGCCTCCGGTGCCGGGGGCGAGGGCGAGGGCGAGGGCGAGGGCCGCTTGGGTTCCGTCATCGCCGACCGCTCCCGTCCCCACCCGTTCAACGCGCTTGAATAGAGGGCGGCGTCGGGCTTATCATAGGGAAAACGTTTACCTGAGGCAAGAGCGAGGGAGGAAGGAATGGCACGCATCCGCGACGCCCTGATCGGGGCGTTGGCCATCGGCGCGCTGTCGGCGGGAACGCCGGCCGCGGCCCAGCAGCTCACCGTCTGGCACGATCTCGGCGACACCGGGATCGCCTGGTTCCAGCGGATGAGCGACGAGTTCGCGAAGACGAAGCCGGGCGTCACCGTGCGCTCGCTCAGCTTCCCGACCGACCAGTGGTTCGGCCGGGTCATCGGCGCGATCAACACCGGGTCGCCGCCGGACCTGATCTTCAACAACTACGAGCGCGTCATCCGCATCCAGGCCCAGACCGGCAAGGTCATGGACCTGAAGCCCGTGCTCGACCGGATCGCCGACAAGGGCTTCCTGGGCGAGGACGACCTGCGCGTCGCCACCTACGACGGCAAGATGATCATCCTGCCGGTCCAGCGCGTGCAGATGGCGATGGGCGTGCGGCAGAGCTGGCTCGACAAGACCGGCGAGACGTTCCCCCAGACCTGGGAGGACGTCCGGCGCATCGCGGCCAAGTTCCGCGACAGCGATCCCGACGGCAACGGCCGCGCCGACACCTTCGGCATGGCGTTGCAGGCCGCCAAGCCGCGCGACCTGATCCACATGCTGGACCTGTTCACCTTCGGGTCCGGCCTCCGGAACACGCTGATCGATCCGCAGGGCAACATCACGATCGACCGGCCCGAGCACGCCGAGGTGCTGGAAGAGTTCCTGAAGACCTACACCAGCTACCGGTTCCTGCCGCCCGACACGATCAACCACTCGTTCAACGAGATGTACCAGGTGATCGACGGCGGCCGCGCGGGCATCTTCCGCGTCGGCGACTGGAACGTGCGGCGCTGGGACGATCCGAAGACGCTGAACGGCGACTTCGTGTCCGGCCCCTGGCCGTCGTTCCGCGGCCGTCCGAACTCGGTCGTCATCGGCGGCATGCGCGGCGTCGGCATCCCCGACAATTCGCCGAACAAGGCGCTGGCGGTGGAGTTCGCGACCTTCATGCTGGGCAAGGCCGCGCAGCAGGCCTCGCTCGAGGTGATGGGTGCGGCGGTCCGCAAGGACCTCGAGGTCGGCACGCTGTCGCCGCGCAGCCAGTGGTTCGCCAAGGCCGAGCACCGGCTGGTCGCCTACGACTTCCCGGAGTCGGTCCACACCTGGTATCCGGAACTGGAAGCCGCCTTCCACCGCAAGCTGCTGGAGGGCATCACCAGCCCGCCGGCCGACTGGAAGCCGTTCATCGCGCAGACGGCGGCCGAGATGCGGGCGATGGCGCAGCGGCTGCGGGGCGGCTGACCTCGCCCCTCGGTCCGTCCCTGCGGGTCCGATGCCGCCCCGTCCTTCGACACGCTCGGGACGGGGCGGCACCGGGCGACGGATATTCGACTTGCCCTCACCCTGAACCCGTCGAAGGGTGAGGGCGACCGCGCAGCGGCCAGTCACAAGCGAGCCGATGACCCACGCCCTCACCGACGCCTGGCGCCACCGCGTCTTCTATCTCTTCGCCCTGCCCTTCGCGGCGCTCACGATCGTGTTCGGGCTCTGGCCGATCGTGCTGTCGGTGCAGGTGTCGATGACGCAGTCGGCGACGGCGCTCCGGCCGGATCCGGTCTGGGTGGGGTTCGCCAACTACGCCCGCGTCCTCGCGGACCCGCTGTTCGTCGCCTCGCTGGGGCGCACGCTCCTCTACACGGTGCTGGCCGTCGCGGCGAACCTCGCCTTCGCGCTGGCCTTCGCGACGCTGCTCGATTCGACCGTGCTGCGCCGGTTCAACATGGTCTTCCGGCTGGCGGTGTTCCTGCCGGTCGTGACGCCGGACGTGGCGGGCTTCGTCGTCTGGCGCTGGCTCTACGACCGCAGCTTCGGCGCGGTGAACGCGGCGCTGGCCGCCGTCGGCGTTCCGCCTTTCGGCGGCATCGCCAGCCCCGACACGGTGATGTGGGCCATCCTGGTGGCCGAGATGTGGAACCACTCCGGCTTCTACATCGTGATCTTCCTCGCGAACCTCGCGATCCGCGACAAGGCGCTGGAGGAGGCGGCGGCCATCGACGGTGCCTCCGCGTGGCAGCGCTGGCGGCACGTGATCCTGCCGCAGCTGCGCCCGGCGCTGGTCATCAACGGTGTCTATGCGCTGATCCAGTTCCTCAAGACCTTCACCGTCGTCGTGGTGATGACCAAGGGCGGGCCCAGCGGGTCCACCAACTTCGTCAGCTACTACGCCTACCAGATGTTCGACCAGGGCCGGTACGGCGAGGCGACGGCCATGGCGACCATCCTCTTCGCCGTCGTGATCGTGATCAGCGTCACGGCCTATCGGCTCGGCGAGCGGGGGGACCACCGGTGATCCGCCCGGTCCGCCTCGTCTGGACGGTGCTGGCCTACGCGACGGCCACGCTCGTCTCGCTGATCTTCCTCTATCCCTATTGGTGGATGCTGATCGGCGCGTTCCGGCGCACGCGCGACGTGCTGACCGATCCGCTGGTGCTCTGGCCCGAACAGATCGAGTTCTCGGTCTTCGCGTCCATCGCCCGGGTCGGCGGGGTGGAGCTGTGGCGCTACGCGGCGAATTCGCTCGCCATCACCGTCGCCTCGACGCTGCTGGGCGTGATGGTGACCGCACTCGGCGCCTACGCCCTCGTCCGCCGGCCGACGCTGCCGGGGTTCGGGCTGCTTCGGGGGGGGTTCCTGCTGACGATCATGTACCCCTACATGCTGCTCGTCATTCCCGTGTACATCGTGATGTACAAGCTGGGGCTGCTCGGCTCCTACCTCGGGATCGTGCTGTTCCTGGCGCTGGGGCCGCTGCAGTTCTTCTTGTTCGAGCAGTTCTTCCGCTCGATCCCCAAGGAGGTGATCGAGGCGGCCATCATCGACGGCGCGTCGGAATGGAACGTGCTGACGCGCGTGGTGATGCCGATGGCGAAGCCGGTCGTGGCGACCGTGGCGCTCATCACCTTCCTGCTCAACTGGGCGCAATGGTTCCCGATCCTCGTGATCTCGGCCACGCCCGACACCTACACGCTGCCGGTGGCGCTGCTCTCGCTCAATTCGGAGCTGGGGTCGAACTTCCAGGGGATCATGGCGCTGGCCGCCATCACCACCCTGCCGCCGGCGATCCTGTTCGTCTTCGCCCAGAAACGCGTGATGGAAGGCATGGCCTCGGGAGCGGTGAAGGGATGACGGCGCTTCTGGACGATGCCGGACCGACGGCGCTCGAACGGCGGATCGAGGCGGCGCGCCGCGCGACCCTCGACTGGCTGGCCGCGATGCAGGCCCCGGGCCTGCCGCGCGGCGTGATGCGGATCAGCGGGGCGCACGATCCCGCGCGCTGGCCGGGCGTCCTGCTGCCCGGCACCTACAACGGGGTCCAGTGCCTCGCGCTGATCGGCGGGCTGGAGGGGTGGAGCGCCCCGGACCGCGCGGGCGCGGCCGGCTGGATCGAGGGGGCGCGGCGCGCGGACGGCGTCTTCCGCGTCGCCGGCATGACCGACGACACGGTCTTCAAGAAGCCCGACCGCGACGAGACCTGGCGCTACGTCGACTGGCACGTCACCAACTACAGCCTCGGGGCGATCGAGGCGCTGGCGCCCGACCGCGCGCCGGTGCTGGACTTCGCGCGGCCCTGGCTCGACCCGATGCACCTCGCCGCGTGGCTCGCCCACCGCGACATGCGCGACCCCTGGCAGGAGGGGAACAACATCGTCAACCTGGGGAGCTTCCTCCTCCTGCTGAAGCGGTTCGGCGCGCCGGCGGACGCGGCGGCGGTCGACCGGGCGATGGCGGTGATGTTCGACTGGCACGACCGCACGCAGGAGCCGACGACCGGCTTCTGGGGCGTGGGCCAACTGTCGGACCCGACGCGGATGCTGCACGCCTTCGCCGGCTCGATGCACAACCACCATCTCTGGTACGCGACCGGCCGGCCCCTGCCGGGGCAGGACCACGCTGTCGACTACTGCCTCTCGCTGCCGCCGCGGATCGACAGCGCCTGCATCGACGTCGACGCGATCGACGTGCTGGTCCACGGGCACGACGTCTTTCCCGATCGCCGCCACGCGATCGAGCGGTGGCTCGTCACCCTTCTCGACGCGCTGCTGGACTTCCAGAACCCCGACGGCGGCTTCGCCGACGTGCGCGACGGCATCCGCCGCCAGGACGGCTGGGTGAAGGGCTACGAGGAGCCGCAGGGCCTCTCCAACACCTTCGCCACCTGGTTCCGCTGGATCGCCATCGCCATGGCCGCCGACGTGCTGATGCCGGGCCGCTGGGACTGGCGGTTCCGCCGGATGGTCGGCATCGGCTATCGCCGGCCGCGGGCAGGAACGGGCGGGACGGGCGCGCCATGACGGCCGAGGACCCCTTCGCCCACCTGCACGACGAGGCCTACGCCGACCGCTACGCGACGCCGCGGGCCGACCGGCGGACGCTGGTCGGCACCTTCGGCCGACCGGCCGAGCCGGTGGCGGGGCCCTGGCGCCTCACGCTCGACCCGTTCGAGGAGGGGCTGCGGCAGGCCTGGACCGCCTTCGACGACGCGCCGCCCACGACGTGGACGGTGCCGCGGGACTGGGACCCCGAGGGCGGGACGCCGGTGCCGGTCCCGTCCTGCTGGAACCTGCTGCGGCCCGAGTGGACGCACTACGAAGGGGCCGTCTGGTACGAGACGACGCTCGACTGGGCGGCGGGCGCCGACGGCGAGCGGGCGTTCCTCCAGTTCGGCGCGGCCAACTACCTCGCCCGCGTCTTCCTGAACGGCCGGCTGCTGGGCGTCCATGCGGGCGGCTCCACGCCCTTCTCGGTCGAGATCACGGGCACGGTGCGGCCGGGCCCCAACCGGCTGATGGTGATGGTGGAGAACCGCGGCCGGCCCGACCGGGTGCCCATGCACCACGTCGACTGGTTCAACTACGGCGGGCTCCACCGGCCGGTGACCCTGCTGCGCGTCCCGCCCGTGTTCGTGCGGGACTTCGGCGTGGCGCTGGTGCCGGACGGGACCTTCGGCCGCGTCCGGATCGACGTCATTCTGTCCGATCCGGTCGAGGGCGAGGCGCGGTTCGCGTGCCCCGACCTGGGGCTCGACGTGCCGGTGCCGGTCGTCGCCGGCCGCGCCAGCGTGACCGTGGAGGCGCGGCCCGACCTCTGGTCGCCCGACGCGCCGCGCCTCTACGACGTCGCCCTCGCCTTCGGGCCGGACCTTGTGACCGACAGGGTCGGCCTGCGCGAGATCCGCACCCGCGGGACCGAGATCGTGCTGAACGGGCGGCCGCTGCATCTGCGCGGGGTCTGCGTCCACGAGGACGACGTCGCGACCGGGCGCATGACGTCCGAGGCGGACGTCATGCGCCGGTTCGCGCACCTGAAGGACCTGAACGGCAACTTCCTGCGCCTGTCGCACTATCCCCACGACGAGATCGTGGCGCGGCTGGCCGATCGCGAGGGGGTCCTGCTGTGGGCGGAGGTGCCCGTCTACTGGGCGATCGACTTCGCCAACCCGGCCACCTACGCCGACGCGGAGAACCAGATGCTGGAACTGGTCGCCCGCGACCGGAACCGGGCGAGCGTGATCTTGTGGGGGGTGGGGAACGAGAACGCGGACACCGATGCCCGCCTCGCCTTCATGGTGGGCCTCGCCGCCGCGACGCGCGCCGCCGACCCCACCCGCCTCGTGGGTGCGGCCTGCCTGATCAACCGCGAGGCGTTCCGGATCGAGGACCGGCTGGCGGCCCACCTCGACGTGATCGGGCTGAACGAGTACTTCGGCTGGTACGAGCCGGACTTCGAGGGTCTGCGCCGCCTGATCGCGAACTCGTCGCCCGACCGGCCCGTGATCGTGTCGGAGACCGGTGCCGACGCGGTCGTCGGGCTGCGGGGCGAGGGCCGGACGCTCTTCACCGAGGACTGGCAGGCCGAGTTCTACCGCCGGCAGGCCGAGGTGCTGGCCGGTGCCCCATGGATCCGCGGCCTCGCGGCGTGGCTTCTCTACGACTTCCGCTCCGACCGCCGGCAGACCCGGCTCCAGCGCGGGTTCAACCGCAAGGGGCTGATCGCCGAGGACAAGGCGACCAGGAAGCGGGCGTTCCACGCGCTGGCCGCGATCTATGCCGCGATGGCCGCGGACCCGGACCCGGACCCGGACCCGGGGAGACAAAATCGGGGATCGGTCGTTTAGGCGGTTGAAATCGTTTTCGGGAATGCACATCCCTGCGGACCGCCCGACGGGACCGCGACAAGCCGATGGCACGACCCAAGCGCAGGCGACAGTATGCGGTCCTCCCCCTCGCGGAGGTGGACGGGGAGACCTGCGTGCTCCTCCTGACCTCGCGGGAGACGGGCCGCTGGATCATCCCGAAGGGCTGGCCGGTCAAGCGCCTGAAGCCCTGGGAGACGGCGGCGCGCGAGGCCTACGAGGAGGCGGGGCTGCTGGGGACCGTCGGCCTGGATCCCGTCGGCACCTACCTCTACGACAAGCGGCTGGACAACGGCCGAACGGTCGTGGTGGAGGTGACCGTGTTCCCGATGGCCGTCCGACAGCAGCTTGAGGATTGGCCCGAGCGCGGCGAGCGGCGGTCCCGCTGGGTCACCCCGGGACAGGCCGCCATGCTGGTCGAGGAGGGCGGCCTCGTCGATATGCTGCTCGAGACCGCAAACGGATTATCGCCGGCCGGCTGATCCCCGACGGCCCGGCCCCGCCCGCGTGCGCGGCCGCTCACGCCGCGAGGCGCATCCGCGCGCCGACCCCGTCCATGATCGCGAGCGCCTCGTCCACCTCCGCGTCCGAGACGATCAGGGGCGGGAGGAGGCGGACGACACGGTCCTGGGCCGGTGCCGTCACGAGGCCGGCGTCGCGGAACGCGGCGACCACGACCGCCGGATCGGTCCGGCAGCGCAGGCCCTGCATCAGCCCCATGCCCCGCCGCGCCTCGAACAGGTGGGGCCGGGCCGCGACCAGCGCGTCGAGCCCGGCGGCGAGCCGGTCGCCGGTCGCCCGCACCGTTTCGAGGAAGCCGGGCGCGGTCACCGTCGCCAGCACCTCCGCCGCGACCGCCATGGCGAGGGGGTTCCCGCCGAAGGTGGAGGCGTGGCTGCCGGCGGTCATGCCGGCGGCGGCGTGACGGGTGGCGAGGCAGGCGCCCACGGGGAACCCGCCGCCCAGCGCCTTCGCCAGCGTCATCACGTCCGGCCGGACGCCCGCCCCTTCGTGGGCGAAGAGGCGGCCCGTCCGGCCGATCCCGGTCTGGATCTCGTCCATCATCAGGAGCGCGCCCGTCCGGTCGCAGAGCGCGCGAAGACCGGCGAGGAAGGCGGGGTCGGCCACCCGCACCCCGCCGTCGCCCTGCACGGGCTCGACGAGGATCGCGGCCGTCTCGGGCCCCACGAGGCGCTCCGCCGCGGCGAGGGCGCCGAAGGGCGCGTGGTCGAACCCGGGCGCCGCCGGGCCGAAGCCGTGCAGGTTCTTCGGATTGCCCGCGGCGGCCAGCGTGCCGAGCGTCCGGCCGTGGAACGATCCCTCGAAGGCAAGGATCCGCCAGCGTTCCGGCCGGCCGGCCGCCGCATGGTGGCGCCGGGCGAGCTTGATGGCGCACTCGTTCGCCTCGGCCCCCGAATTGCCGAAGAAGGCGACGTCGGCGAAGGAGAGCGCCGCGAGGCGGCCGGCCACATCCTCCTGGCCCGGCACCTCGAACAGGTTGGAGCAGTGCCACAGCGTCTCCGCCTGGGCCGTCAGCGCCCGGACGAGCCGCGGATGGGCGTGGCCCAGCACGTTCACCGCGATGCCGGCCGCGAAGTCGAGGTGGACGCGCCCCTCCCGGTCCCAGAGGCGACAGCCGGCGCCGCGCACGAAGGCGACGGGCGCCCGGGCGTAGGTGGGCATGACGGCGCTGGAGGGGATGGCGCCGGTGGGGACGGCGCTGGAGGGGATGGCGCTGGGGGGGGATGGGGGCGGACATGGCGGCGCTCCTTGCCGGACGATCGTTGCCGCTCCACCATGCCGCTGTCGCGGACGGACGGAACGCCCAGGTGCGCCGGAGGGTGTTGCGCGGCTGCGGCGACCGCACGGGCTCCGGGGGGGCGGCGATTTGGACTGGGACAATCTCCGCTTCGTCCTCGCAGTGGCGGATGCGGGCGGGCTGACGGCCGCGGGCCGGACGCTCCGGGTCGATCCGGCGACGGTGTCGCGCCGGCTCGACGCGCTGGAGCACGAGCTGCGGGCCAAGCTCTTCCACCGGACCCGGCAGGGGCTGGAGCCGACGTCGGCCGGCGCGCGCCTCGTCGTCCACGCCCGGCGGATGGCGGAGGAGGTCGCGGCGGTCGAGCTGGGGCTCTCGGCCGAGGACAAGGGCATCGGCGGCACGGTCGCCATCACGGCGACGGAGCCGATCGCGGAGGGGTTCCTGGCCCCGGCCATCGCCACGTTCCGCTCCCGTCACCCCGGGATCGCGATCGAGGTCGTGACCGACATCCGCTTCCTCGACCTCGCCCGCCGCGAGGCCGACGTGGCGCTGCGCCTCGCCCGTCCGCGCCAGGGCGACCTGCGCATCCGCCGGCTGGGCACGGTCGGCTACGGCCTCTACGCCGCCGCCGACTATCTCGCCCGCCAGGGCGCGCCCGACCCCGCGACGGGCTTCGCCGGACAGCGGCTGGTCGACTGGCCGGCGGACTATGCCGTCATACCGCAGACCGATTGGCTGCGGTCGGTCGCCGCCGGGGCGGAGACGGCGATGCGGTCGAACAGCGCCACGGCGCGGCGGGCGGCGGCGGCGGCGGGGGTGGGGCTCGCGCTGCTGCCCTGCCTCACCGCCGACGGCGACCCGGCGCTGGTACGGATCCCCTGGCCGGACGTTCCGCCGCTCGAACTCTTCCTGGTCACCCACCGGGACGTCGCCGGCATCCCGCGCGTCCGCGCTGTCCTCGACCACCTGGCCGAGGAGGCGCGCCGCCTCGCCGGACATCTGGCGGGGGTCAGATCAGGGCCAGCTGGCGCGCCGCCGCATCCGGCTGGAGGAGACCGGTGAGCGTCGCGACCAGCTCTTCGACCGCGAAGGGCTTCATCAGCACCGCGTGCCGCACCGGAAGGTCCGCGACCGGGATGTCGGTCGCGCTGTAGCCCGTGGTGACGATCAGCACGAGGTCGGGCCAGCGCTTGCGCACCGCCCGCGCGAGGTCGATCCCGCTCATCCCGCGCGGCATGACGACGTCGGTCACCACGGCGTCGAGGGTGGTGCCTATCTCCTCGAGCACCTTGAGCGCCTCCGGCGCGTCTTCGGCGACGATCACCTCCAGGCCCGCCTCGCGCAGGCCGTCCACCGTCACCATCCGGACCAGCGCGTCGTCCTCGACCACGAGCACGAGCCCGCTGGGCTGCGCCAGCGGCGCGCCGGCGAGCTCCGGCGCGGCCTGGGCCAGGAACATCGGCGCCTCGCGCCGCGCGCTCTCGGGCAGCAGCAGGTTGACCGTCGTCCCGAGCCCCGGCGCACTCTCGATCTGCACCGACCCGCCGGCCTGCCGCACGAAGCCGTAGACGGCGCTGAGGCCGAGGCCCGTGCCCTTGCCGACCTCCTTGGTCGTGAAGAAGGGCTCGAAAACCCGCTCCTGCAGGGAGAGCGGGATGCCGACACCGCTGTCGGTGACGCTGAGGAGAACGAGGGGCCGGCCGTCGAGGCCGCGCGGCACGTGCTCGGTCAGGACGGTCAGCGTGCCGCCGTCCGCCATCGCGTCGCGGGCGTTGCCGACGAGGTTGAGGATGGACAGCTCAAGCCCCGCCCGATCCACCTCGACGAAGCACTGCCGCGTGGTCAGCGCGATGCGCACGTCGATGGCGGCGCTCACGGTCCGCTCGATCAGCGGCAGGATCTGGCGGATCACGTCGTTGACGTCGAGCAGAGACCGCTGCACCGCCTGCGGCCGGGCGAAGGTGAGGAGCTGGCGGGCGAGCCGTTCGCCCCGCTCCACCGCGAGGCCGATGGAATCGAGCCGGTCCGCCATGCCGGGCGAGCATTCGCGGCGCAGGACGCGGAGGTTGCCCTGGATCGCCGTCAGCAGGTTGTTGAAGTCGTGCGCGACGCCGCCGGTCAGAAGGCCGAGGGCCTCCATCTTCTGGGTCTGGCGCAGCTGCACCTCGACGCGCTCGCGCCGCTGCATCTCCGCCTCCGCGCGCTGGGCCGACAGCTGCGCCTGCTCCGCGCGCCGGAGCGCCAGGAGGGTGAGGAGGACGAAGGCGAGCGACCCCGGCACCGCGAACACCGCCATCCAGGCGGCGTCCGTGCGCAGGTGGCGTTCGATGGCGACCCAGCCGACGACGGCCACGAGCGCGAGGTCGCGCCCGGCCAGATCCTGCCGGGCGGCGACCCACTGGTCGCCGCGGAAGGCGGATCCGCCGTGGATGACCGCGACCGGCCGGGGATCGACCGCGGTCGGCGGCAGCGCGGGGAACGGTCCGACGGGGCCGGCGGCGACGTCGCCGGCCACGGCGAGGATCCGGCCTTCGCGATCGACGAGCCGGACCGCGACGATCCCGGTCGAGGCGACCGGCGCCCAGCCGGCCGCGAGCGACCCGAACCCGTCCTCGCCGGGGCCGGCGAGGACGATCTCCGCCTGGGCGGCGAGCGGGGGGACGATGGTGCGGAGCGTGCCGACGGCGTCCACGACCGACGCGCGCCAGGCGATGACCACGACCATCGCGCAGGACGTCGCGAAGACGAGCACCGTCGCGAGGCCGATGAATCCGATCCGAGAGGAGAGCCGTCCGAACATCGCGAGGTCGAGCCTCCCATGAGTGTTAACCAAATCTTTAACCTTGCTCCGACCCGTCGGACGACAGCGCATCCGTCCTATGCCCGTCCTCGACCGAACGTCGTACCGGCGGCGCACCCGTTGGAACTGCACTCCGAAAGTGCGCCGCCGGAGCCCGAACGCAGTCCCCGGCAACCCGAGAAATCGTTTAACTTCGGTATCGAACGGATAGTGATTCGCCGATTCCGGACCGCGCCCGGCGATTCGCCTAGGCCATCCGTCGCAACCTAGACTAACGGCGTCCGCACTTGGTTCGACTTGCGGCTCCAGTTTGCGCCGCACAGTCTCCAGGGACCACCAACGAAGGAGGTGAGCCATGTCGCCCGTATCCGTTATGTTGGTCGATTCCAGCACCCTGTTCAGGCAGGGCCTGAAGCACCTGCTCCCCTCGGACGACTTCAAGGTCGTCGCCGAGGCGTCCGAATGGGAAGAAGCGCTCGGCAAGATCGAGCCGGGCAGCGTCGGGCTCATCCTTCTGGATGCGCCGGACACCGCGTCGCTGCGTGCCGGCATCCAGGCGCTGCGTGAGGCGACGCCGGGCACCCGCGTGGTGCACCTGGCCAACGTGATCGACGCGGTCCGCGTCCTGGCCGCGCTCGAGGCGGGAGCCGACGGCTGCCTCTCGAAGGACCGGTCGCCCGAGGCCCTGGTGCAGAGCCTGCGCCTCGTGATGATGGGCGAGAAGATCATGCCGCCCGACGTCGCGGCGCTCATCCTCCGGCGCCCCGAGGCCGCGCCCTTGCCGGGCCGGGCGCCGCGCGGGCTGTCGGCGCGCGAGATGCAGATCCTGCAGGGCCTGCTGCGCGGTCACAGCAACAAGATGATCGCCATCGAGTTGAACATCACCGAGGCGACGGTGAAGGTCCATCTCAAGAGCCTGCTGCGAAAGGTCGGTTGCTCGAACCGGACGCAGGCCGCGATCTGGGGGATGAACAACGGCATCGGCTCGGTCGGTGGCCGGACGGCGGCGGACCTCGCGGCGTGAGGGATTCCGGCTCCGGCGGCGAACGGCCGCCGGAGCCGCCCACCCCATACGGTCGTATGCTTCCTTTCGATTTCTTCGAATGGTAGGTTCCCCAAAAATATACACCGCCCTTGTCCGTGGGGCGTCCGCAGCGGGGAGCCGGTCTTCATGGCGTCGGATCTGGACGGAACGGTTCGCGGTGGCACGGAAATTCGCCGTGGCAGCGCGAGTACAGCCCCGATCCTCTACCGGATCGTCAACGGCGGCAGCAGCACGACGATGAACCTGATCCGCGAACGGAAGCGCGGCCAGGAAGAGAACCGTCTTTTCCGCAAGCGGAGCCTCTACGGCACCATCCTCTTCAAGTACCCCAATTTCGGGCAGGTGCAGGGCCAGACGAACGCGCGCGCCGGCGTGCCGCCGAAGCCGGTCGAGACGGCGGTCTACATTCCGAACGACCCGGAAGACCCGATGGGCGGCGGCTACGGCATCTACCTGCGCCGCGCCGCGCACGCGCCGGTCCTCAAGGAATTCCTCGGCATCGAGCGGGACGGCGAGGACGCCGACACGATCCATGACCTGCGGATCCTGGACGTGATCGACGACATCCCGTCGATGGACCCGTTCCTGCTCAAGAGCCGGCTCGAGACGCTCGGGATCGACGTCCCCGATAACTGCCTGCACATCAGCCCCGCCGAGGAGGCGGCGATGCGGCGGATCATCGAGGCGAAGGTCGGGCCGATCCTGACCAAGGCGTTCGCCCGCCACGGCGGCATCTCGAACGAGGGGCTCCGCCGGGCGCTGGACGCCATCTGGAACCCGACGATGCCGGAATCGGTCCGCTTCGTGGAGGCGTTCGGGTTCCATGCGACCGAGACGTCGCAGATGTTCTTCGCCCTCCAGGGCGTCGCCTTCTACGAGTTCCTGTTCAACGAGACCTACGCGCGGCTGAAGCCGGTCGCGGAGTGGCTGAACGGCCCGGCGTCCAAGCCGGTCGACGTGATGCGCTATCCCAAGTTCGACGTGGAGCGCATGAACATGCTCCGCACCGAGGTCAGCAAGGCGACCGGGGCGACGCTGCGCGACCTGCACACGGTCTTCCGCGCCTATGACGAGGCGATCTCGGCCTTCGACCAGCAGGAGAACCCGGGGCCGCTGCGCGTCTTCCTGGGCGCGGTCAACGGCCACTTCTGGCGCATCGGGCACGGGCTGTCCGCCCTCATCAACGCCTGCATCACGGTGGAGGACATCCTCCAGCGGCCGGGGGCGGCCGCCAAGTTCGACACGGTGATGGAGACGCTGGCGCGCCTGCGCGTGTCGCTGAGCGACCGCGCCGACGCCCACGCCATCTGAGGCTGCGACGGCCCCGTCCGGACGAGGGTGATTGACACGCCGCCGCCACGGGGGCAGCGTACGCACGCATGGTTGTCCTGCGCTCCACGCAGGGCGGGCACCGCCACCGCGGGCCGACGCTCCGTCGCCGCGTTCAACCGAGACCGAGATGCGGGGCTGAAGACTTGGAGTATTTTCTGCAGCAGCTCGTGAACGGGCTGACGCTGGGGGCCGTCTACGGTCTCGTCGCCATCGGCTATACGATGGTCTACGGCATCATCGGCATGATCAATTTCGCGCACGGCGAGATCTATATGGTCGGCGCGTTCATGTCGGTGATCTTCTTCCTGCTGCTCGGGATGTTCGGCCTGCAGTGGGTCCCGTTGCAACTTCTCTTCGTCCTGTTCCTGGCGATGGCCTTCACGGCGGCCTACGGCTGGACGATCGAGCGGATCGCCTACAGGCCCCTGCGCAGCGCGCCCCGCCTCGCACCACTCATCTCGGCGATCGGCATGTCGATCCTGCTCCAGAACGCGGTGCAGCTGCTCCAGGGCGCCCGGCCCAAGCCGCTGCCGCCGATCATTCAGGGCAAGATCACGCTGATGACCCGGGCCGACGGCTTCACGGTCTCGATCAGCTATCTCCAGATCATCATCATCGTGGTCACGGTCGCGCTGATGGCCGGCTTCACGCTGATGATCCAGCGCACCGCGCTCGGCCGCGCCCAGCGGGCCTGCCAGCAGGACCGCAAGATGGCGGAACTGCTGGGCGTCGACGTCGACCGCACGATCTCGCTCACCTTCGTGATCGGCGCCTCGCTCGCCGCCGTCGCCGGGCTGATGGTCGTCCTCTACTATGGGGTGATCGACTTCTTCATCGGCTTCGTCGCCGGCATCAAGGCCTTCACCGCGGCCGTCCTCGGCGGCATCGGGTCCCTGCCCGGGGCGATGCTGGGCGGGCTGATCATCGGCATCATCGAGGCGATGTGGGCGGGCTACTTCAAGAGCGAGCTGGGCGAGGTCGCGGTCTTCTCGATCCTCGTGCTGGTGCTCATCTTCCGCCCGAGCGGCCTCCTCGGCCGGCCCGAGATCGAGAAGGTCTGAGCCGATGGCGGGATCCCCCTACGCCCGCGGGGCCCGGGACGCGGCGTTCGCGGCCTTCGTCGCCTTCGTCATCGCGCTGCCGATGGTGGGCATGCGCACGGTCGACCGCAACCTGCGCCTCACCCTCGATTTCCGGTTGGTGGAGGTGGCGAGCATCGTCGTGCTCGTCTTCGCCGGCCGGTTCGCCATGCGCCTCGTGGGCGAGGGCCTGGCGCGCCTCGTTCTCCCGGCCGCGATCGCCGTCGTCGTCGGCGGCTGGTTCGCCGACTTCGCGACCCAGACGCTCAAGGTCGTGGCGGTCGGCGGCGGCCTCGTGGTCGCCGCGACCGCGATCCTCGCGATCGTCAAGGGCGCCCGGTCGGCCCGCCCCGTCGCCCCCTCCGCCGGCCCCGGCCTCGCGGCTCGGTTCGCCGCCGGCTTCCAGCGGTCGACGGTCCTCGTCGGCATCGTCGGCGTCGCCTTCGCCTTCGCGCTGCCGCTGCTGCCCTTCGCCGACCGGCGGGTGCTCGACGTCGCCACGACGCTCCTGACCTACATCATGCTCGGGTGGGGGCTGAACATCGTCGTCGGCCTCGCCGGGCTGCTCGATCTTGGCTACGTCGCCTTCTATGCGGTCGGGGCCTACGCCTTCGCGCTGCTGGCGATGAGCCTCGGCCTCGGCTTCTGGGAGGCGCTGCCGCTCGCGGCGGTGGCCGGCGCCGTCTCGGGCATCCTGCTCGGCTTCCCGGTGCTGCGCCTGCGCGGCGACTATTTCGCGATCGTCACGCTCGGCTTCGGCGAGATCATCCGCGTCATCCTCCTGACCTGGGTCCCGGTTACGGGCGGCCCGTCCGGCATCGGCAACATCCCGCGGCCCGACTTCTTCGGGATGGCGGAATTCGTGCGCCGCCCCGTCGAGGGGCAGGTGGCGTTCCACCAGATGTTCGGGCTGGAATTCGACGTGCTGCACCGGCTGATCTTCCTCTACTACCTGATCCTCGTGCTGGCGCTGGTGGTGAACGTGGTCACGCTGCGGCTGCGCAAGCTGCCGCTCGGCCGCGCGTGGGAGGCGCTGCGCGAGGACGACATCGCCTGCACCTCGCTCGGCATCGACCGGACGAACGTGAAGCTGGCGGCCTTCGCCATCGCCGCCACCTTCGGCGCGATCGCCGGCAGCTTCTTCGCCACCCGGCAGGGCTTCATCAGCCCAGAGAGCTTCAGCTTCATCGAGAGCGCCATCATCCTCGCGATCGTGGTGCTGGGCGGCATGGGCAGCCAGACGGGCGTGGTCGTCGCCACCCTCGTCGTCATCGGCCTGCCCGAGGTGTTCCGCGACCTCGCCGAATACCGGATGATCGCCTTCGGCCTCGGCATGGTGCTGATCATGCTGTGGCGCCCGTCGGGCCTGCTCGCCCACCGGGAGCCGACGGTGCGCCTGCACCCGGCCGGCGGCCCGCCCGCGGAGACGCCGGCCGCGGGGACCGCGCGATGAGCGGCGGCGCGCGGACGCCGCTCCTGACGGTGGAACACCTGTCGATGCGCTTCGGCGGCCTCGTCGCCGTCGACGACGTCGGCTTCACGGCCTACGACCGGGAGATCACCGCCGTGATCGGCCCGAACGGGGCCGGCAAGACGACGCTCTTCAACTGCCTCACGGGCTTCTACAAGCCGACGGCCGGCCGCCTCGCGCTGGCCCGCGGCGGCGGCACCTTCCTTCTGGAACGGATGCCGGCGCACCTGATCGCGCGCCGCGCGGGCGTGGCGCGGACGTTCCAGAACATCCGCCTGTTCGCCGGCATGAGCGTGCTGGAGAACCTGATCGTCGCCCAGCACAACCGCCTTCAGGCGGCGTCGGGCTGGTCGATCAAGGGGATGTTCGGCCTGCCCTCCTACCGGGCGGCGGAACGCGAGGCGCTGGAGAAGGCGAAGGCGTGGCTCGAGCGCATTCGCCTGACGCGGCGGGCGGACGAGCCGGCGGGCGACCTGCCCTACGGCGACCAGCGGCGCCTCGAGATCGCGCGGGCCATGTGCACCGACCCGGTGCTGCTGTGCCTGGACGAGCCCGCTGCCGGCCTGAACCCGCGTGAATCCTCGGAACTGGCCGAACTCCTCCAGGACATCCGCGACAGCGCGCGGATCGGCGTGCTGCTGATCGAGCACGACATGAGCGTCGTCATGCGCATCTCCGACCACGTCGTCGTGCTGGACTACGGGCGGAAGATCGCCGACGGGCCGCCGGACGCGGTGCGCGACGACCCGGCCGTGATCAAGGCGTACCTCGGCGAGGACGACGAGGACGAGCTGCCGCCCGAGGTGGCCGCCGACCTCGGCGTCGGCACCGCGGAGGGCCGGCCGTGAGCGCGATCCTGACCGTCGCCGGCGTCCGCACCTTCTACGGGGCCATCGAGGCGCTGAAGGGCGTGGACCTGACGATCGACGAGGGGGAGATCGTCACCCTCATCGGCGCGAACGGCGCCGGCAAGTCGACGCTGCTGATGACGATCTGCGGCAAGCCGCAGGCCCGCCACGGCGAGATCCGCTTCATGGGCCGCGACATCACCCGCACGCCCACGTTCGAGATCATGCGCGGCGGCATCGCCCAGTCGCCGGAGGGGCGGCGCATCTTCCCGCGCATGACGGTGCTGGAGAACCTCCGCATGGGCGCGACCGTCGCCCCGCCCGAGCATTTCGCCGACGACCTCGAGCGCGTCTTCGCCATGTTCCCGCGCCTGAAGGAGCGGGCGACCCAGCGGGGCGGCACGCTGTCGGGGGGCGAGCAGCAAATGCTGGCCATCGGCCGCGCGCTGATGAGCCGGCCGAAGCTGCTGCTGCTGGACGAGCCCTCGCTCGGCCTCGCGCCGATGATCGTGAAGCAGATCTTCCAGGCGATCCGGACGATCAACGAGACGGACCGGATGACGGTCTTCCTCGTCGAGCAGAACGCCTATCACGCGCTCCGCCTCGCGAACCGGGGCTACGTGCTGGTGAACGGCAAGGTCACGATGAGCGGCACCGGCCGCGACCTGCTCGCCAATCCCGAGGTGCGGGCCGCCTATCTGGAAGGGGGGCACTGAGCGATGGACCCGATCCACGCCTGGCTGGGCGTCCACTGGGGCGTCTTCGTCGGCCTCACGCTCGTCGCCTTCGGCCTCGCCGCCTTCATGACGGGACAGGCGGTGGCGGACGGCTGGAAGCCGCCCTGGGTGGCGGTCGCCTATACGCCGCTCCTGGGCGTGGCGAACCGGTTCCTCGACTGGTCGATGTTCGGCGGGCCGCTGGTGTCGGGCCTCGGCTTCCTCGTCGAGGTCGGCTGGATGGCCGGCGTGGCGCTGGTCGCGCACCGTTTGACGATGACGCACAAGATGACCACGCAGTATCCTTGGATCTACGAGCGGACGGGTCCCTTCGGCTGGCGCGAACGCCAGGGCGGATGACCACCGACGCGCAACCATTCATCGGCGGCCTTCGTCGGGGATCAACCCCGGGAAGCGGCGATGTCACCGGGTTCCGGCCCCGGCCGTGACCCGCCTGTAACGGGAGAGCGACAGAATGAACGTGAGGCTCAACGTCCTGGCGGCCGCGGCGGCCGCCGTGATCTCCACCGCGCCGATGATGGCCAGCGCCCAGATCGTGCTGGGCGTCGCCGGTCCGGTCACCGGTCCGAACGCCGCCTTCGGCGAGCAGCTGCGCCGCGGCGTCGATGCGGCGGTCGCCGACATCAACGCGGCGGGCGGCATCAACGGCCAGCAGATCCGGGTCGTCGTCGGCGACGACGCGTCCGACCCCCGCCAGGGCGTGGCGGCCGCCAACAAGATGGCGACCGACAAGGCCGTCGCGGTCATCGGCCACTTCAACTCCTCGGTCTCGATCCCGGCCTCGAAGGTCTACGCCGAGGAAGGCATCCTCCAGATCACGCCCGCCTCGACCAACCCGCTCCTGACCGAGCAGGGCCTGTCGACCGTGTTCCGCACCTGCGGCCGCGACGACCAGCAGGGCGCCGTCGCCGGTGAGCTGCTGATCAAGAACTACATGGGCCGGAAGGTCGCGGTCATCCACGACAACACGACCTATGGCAAGGGCCTGGCCGACGCGACCAAGGCGGCGATGAACCGCGGCGGCCTGACCGAGGCGATGTACGAAGGCATCACCGTCGGCCAACGCGATTTCGCCGCGCTGGTCAGCAAGATGAAGGACGCTGGCATCCAGGCCGTCTACTTCGGCGGGCTGCACAACGAGGCGGGCCTGCTCATCCGTCAGTCCAAGGAGCAGGGGTTGAACATCGACCGTCTGATCTCCGGCGACGGCCTCGTCACCAAGGAATACGGGACGATCGCCGGCGCGGCCGCCAACGGCACCTGGGTGACCTTCGACCGCGACCCGCGGACCCTGCCGTCGGCGGCGGCCGTGGTGGCGAAGTTCAAGGCCCAGAACTATGACCCGGAGGGCTACACGCTGCTCAGCTACGCGGCCGTGCAGGTGTGGGCCGAAGGTGCGAAGCGCGCCCGCTCGGTGAAGGCCGACGACGTGGCGAAGGCGATCCGCTCCGCCCCGATCACGACCGTGATCGGCGCCCTCGACTTCGACGCCAAGGGCGATCGCAAGACCGCCGACTACGTCTGGTACGAGTGGAAGAACAACGACTTCGCGATGATCCCGTAAGGTCGTCCGACGAAAGGGCCCGCGCGGGAGACCGCGCGGGCCCTTTTCCGTTTCCGGGGCGCGCCTCCGTTCGCGGCGGCCATCCCTATCCAAAAAGGGTGCGGCGGGATATGATCCAACCGGCAACACCACCGGGTGGATGCATCCGCCGCGACTTTAGAAACCGGCGGGCCATCCGGTCTCGCGGTTGATGCGCCGGGGGGCCGGGCCTATCGTGCGATGGTCTCCGCGATCCGGACGCTCGCCCCATGCCCGACACGATCACCCCCGCCGCCCTGCTCGACGAGCCGCTGCTTCTCGGTCTCCTCGCGGAGGTGCCGGCCACCGTGGTGACCGGCGTGCTCCCGCTGATCGACGCCGGGATCGCCCATCTGGCTGCCCGGCTCGGAGACCTGTCGTCGGCGGGCGCCGAGCCGGCGGCGCGGGCCGCGCATTCGCTGGCGGGTGCGGCGTCGACCGTCGGGCTGCGCTGGACCGCCCAGCGGGCGCGCGAGACCGAGACGGCGCTCCGCCGCGGCGAGGCCGCCCGCGCCGCCGCCATCACGGACGAGATCGTCCGCACCCACCCGACCGCCATCGCGGCGCTGAACGGTTTCCTCGCCGGGCAGGCGGCATGAAAGTCGTCGTCGTCGACGACAACGCGATCAACCTGACGATCGTCGCCACGCTGGCCGGCCGGGTCTCGGGCACCGAGGTCGCGACCTATGCCTGCCCGGTCCGGGCGCTGGCGTGGCTCGCGGCCGCGGATGCGGATCTGGTGATCGTCGACTACATGATGCCGGAGATGGACGGCATCGCGTTCATCGAGCGGTTCCGGGCGATGCCGGACCGCGGATCGGTGCCCGTGGTCATGGTCACCGCCAGCGCCGACCGCGAGACGCGGCACCGGGCGCTGGAGGTCGGGGCCACCGACTTCCTGACCAAGCCGGTCGACCCGGTCGAGCTGAAGGCCCGGATGGCCAACCTGCTGGCGCTGCGCGCGGCGCACCGCCAGCTGGCCGACCGCGCGTCCTGGCTGGCGGACGCGGTGGCGCGGGCGACCGCCGACCTGCACGAGCGGGAGCGAGAGGTCATCTGGCGCCTGTCGATGGCGGCCGAGCACCGCGACCGCGACACCGCCTATCACGTCGTCCGCGTGGCGGAGTACGCGGGCGTGGTCGCCGAGGGCCTCGGCCTCGACGCCGACATGGTGCGGCAGATCCGCTACGCCGCGCCGATGCACGACGTCGGCAAGGTCGGCATCCCGGACGCCGTGCTGCTGAAGCCAGGCCAGCTCGAGCCCGACGAGATCGACCGGATGAAGGCCCACACGATCATCGGCGGGCGGATCCTGGCGGAAAGCTCCTCGCCCCTCATCCGGCTGGCGGCCGAGATCGCGCTCACCCACCAAGAACGGTTCGACGGCCGCGGCTATCCGTACGGCCGGGCGGGATCGGACATCCCGCTCTGCGGGCGCATCGTCGCGGTCGCGGACGTGTTCGACGCGCTGACCTCGGAGCGGCCCTACAAGCGCGCCTGGACGATGGCCGATGCGTTCGCCCACATCGAGGCGGAGCGGGGCCGGCAGTTCGATCCCGCCTGCGTCGACGCCTTCCTCGCCGGTGGCGACGCCGTGCTGGGGATCCGCGCCCGGTTCTGCGACACGAACCTGACGGGGCCGATCCTGATACCGGCCTGAGCGGCGCGCGTTCCCCCTCCGGCGGCTTGGCCCGGGACGCCCGACGCGGTATCGCTGGCACGACCCGACGGCGAGGACCGGCCCATGGACTTCACGCTCTCCGACGAACAGCGCCTGCTGCAGGACACCGTCGCGCGGTTCGTGCGCGAACAGTACGGGCCGGAGGCGCGCCGCACCTCCGTCGCGGCGCCAGGGGGCTGGCGGCGCGAGGTCTGGAAGCGGTTCGCGGAGATGGGGCTGCTCGGCCTGCCCTTCGCCGAGGACGAGGGCGGAACCGGCGCGGGCCCGGAGGAGATCATGATCGTGGCCGAGGCGCTCGGCCACGGCCTCGTGGTCGAACCCTTCCTGCCGACCGTGGTGCTGTGCGGCGGCCTGATCGCGACGGCCGGGACGCTGCGCCAGCGCGAGGAGATGCAGCCGCGGATCGCCGCCGGCGATCTGACCCTGGCGCTCGCCCATTCGGAGCCGACGTCGCGCTGGTCGCTGGCCGACGTGACGACCCGGGCGGAGGGCAAGCGCTCGGACTTCGTGATCGACGGGACGAAGACCGGCGTGCTCTACGGCGACAGCGCCGACACGCTGATCGTGTCGGCCCGGCTTGAGGGCGGGCGGCGGCAGGAGCGCGGCATCGCCCTCTTCCTCGTCTCCCGCACGGCACCCGGGGTGACGGTGCGCGGCACGGCCACCATCGACGGGCAGCGCACCGCCGAGGTGACGCTCGCGAACGTGATCGTGCCGGTCGACGACGTGCTCGGCCCCCTCGGCCTCGCCTATCCGAAGCTGGAGGCCGCGGTCGACCGGGCGATCGCCGCACTCTGCGCGGAGGCCGTGGGCGCGATGGCGCGGCTCAATGCGCTGACGGCGGAGCATCTGAAGACCCGCCGGCAGTTCGGCCGGCCGCTCGCCGACAACCAGGCGCTCCGGCACCGGTTGGTCGACATGACCATCGCCTGCGAGGAGGCGCGCAGCGTGATGCTCCTTGCCGCCATGCACGCCACCGACCCGGACGCGCAGGCCCGCCGCCGCGCGATCTCGGCGGCGAAGGCGCGGGTCGGCGCCGCCGCGAAGACCGTGGGCCAGGGGGCGGTGCAGCTGCACGGCGGGATGGGCGTGGTGCAGGAGAACGCGGTCGGGGATCTGTTCAAGCGGCTGACTGCGATCGAGCTGACCTTCGGCGATACCGACCACCACCTCGACCGGTTCGCCCGGGCGGGGTGAGGGGCGTCCCCGCAAGCCTGCGTCTGGCCAGCCCCGCCCCGCGGCGCTAGCATCCGGCCGACAACAAGGGGGAACCCGGCCGCATGACCGACCGTCCGCTCGACGTCCTGTGCCTCGGCGAGGCCATGGTGGAGTTCAACCAGCGGAAGGGGGAGGCCGACCCCCTCTATCTGCAGGGCTTCGGGGGCGACACGTCGAACGCCTGCATCGCTGCCGCCCGCCAGGGGGCGCGGGCCGGCTACATGACGGCGCTGGGTGTGGACGCGTTCGGCGACATGATCGTGGACCTGTGGCGCCGCGAGGGGGTGGACACGACCCACGTGCGGCGCGACGCATCGGCCCACACCGGCATCTACTTCGTGACCCACGGGCCGGACGGGCACGCCTTCAGCTACATGCGCGCGGGCTCGGCCGCAAGCCGCTTCGGGCCGGAGGCGGTGACGCGGGACGCGGTGGCCTCCGCGAAGATCCTTCACGTCTCCGGCATTTCCCAGGCCATCTCGCCCCAGGCGTGCGACGCCGTCTTCGCCGCCATCGCGCACGCGAAGGCCGCGGGCACCATGGTCAGCTACGACACTAACCTTCGGCTCAAGCTCTGGCCGCTCGACCGGGCGAAGGCGACGCTCGCGGCGGCGACGGCGAAGGCCGACGTCGTGCTGCCGTCGATCGACGACGCGGCGACGATGATCGGGTCGGACGACCCGGACACGGTCGCCGACCACTACCTCGGCCTCCACACCAAGATCGTGGCGGTCAAGCTGGGGGCGGCGGGCGTGCTGGTCGCCACCCGCTACGCCCGCGAGCGCATCCCGCCGATGAAGGTCGAGGCGATCGACGCGACCGGGGCGGGCGACACCTTCGCCGGCGCCTTCCTCGCGCGTCTGGCCGCCGGCGACGACCCGTTCGCCGCCGGCCGCTGGGCGAACGCGGCGGCCGCGCTGGCGACGACCGGCTGGGGCGCCGTGGCGCCGATGCCGACGAAGGCGCAGGTGGCGGCGGCGCTGGGCGTCTGAGCGCCAGCGAACTTTTCCCGATTGCCCCGGGTGCCGGGCTGCGGAAGAATGATTGCAGTTTCATGCACTCGATCGGGGAAGAGATGATCAGGACCGTTCTGGCGGCGGGCGCGCTCGCCCTTCTGGCGGCGGGGCCTGCCGCAGCGCAGACCACGCTCACCGTTTCGGGCTTCGGCATCGCGCAGGACCAGTTCCGCCGCATCCTCTACGCCCCGTTCGAGGCGCAGTGCGGCTGCAAGATCGCGGTCGAGGCCGGCAACAGCGCCGAGCGGCTGGCCAAGATGGAGGCCCGCCGGGCGAACCCGGAGATCGACATCGCCGTCCTGTCCGACGCCGACGCGATGATCGCCCGCACCAAGGACCTGATCGAGCCGATCGACGTCGCGAAGCTCTCGAACCACGCGAGGCTTTACGACATCGCGAAGGACCCGATCGGCGGCAACCTCGCGGTCGGCTACACCTTCTACAACACCTCGATCGTCTACCGGTCCGACAAGGTGAAGATCGAGAGCTGGAAGGATTTGTGGAAGCCGGAGCTGAAGGGCCGGCTGGCGCTGCCCAACATCACCACGACCCAGGGCCCGCTGCTCCTGTTCATGACCGACCGGGCGTTCGGCGGCTCGGGCGGGGCGTTCACGACCGCGATCGACAGGATCGCCGAGGTGAAGCCGAACGTCGTCACCTTCTACGAGCGGTCGGCCCAGCTCCTCCAGCTGTTCCAGCAGGACGAGATCTGGGCCGCCCCGCTCGGCCGGTTCAACTGGGCCAACATCAAGAAGCTGAACATGCCGCTCGCCTGGGCCACCCCGACCGAGGGGCAGACCGGCGGCATCAACGTGATGGTGGTGACCAAGAACGGGAAGAACCGCGAGCTGGCGCTCCGCTTCATGGACATGTGGCTGTCGACCGACATCCAGACCAAGCTGGCGATGGAGCTGGTCGACAGCCCCGCCAACAAGGAGGTCGTGCTGCCGGCGGACGTCGCCGACAACCTGACCTTCGGGCCGGAGACGGTGAATGCCGTTCGCCTGATCCCGCCCGCGGACGTGATCGCCAACCGGGACGCGTGGCTCGCCGGCTGGAACGCCAAGGTCGCGCGGTGAGGGCGGAGCGGCCGCCACGGCCCGTCTGACCCATGTTCCAGGACCGCCGCATCGGCCTCGCCCTCGTCCTGCCGGCGACGCTGTTCCTCCTCGCCGGCTTCGTGCTGCCGGTGCTCGTGCTCCTGTCGGGAAGCCTGCAGGGGCCGGGCGGCTGGTCGTTCGATGCCTACGTGCGCTTCTTCGCGGTGCCGCTGCACCAGGAGGTCTTCTGGCGCACCGTGCGCCTCGGCGTGCTGGTCACGCTCACCTGCGCCGTCGTCGGCTACGCCGCCGCCTTCGCGATCGTGAACACCGCGCCGTCCGCGCGGGGCAAGCTCATCGGCCTCCTCATCCTGCCGCTGATGATCTCCCCGGTCGCGCGCACCTATGCGTGGATCGTCATCCTCGGCCGCACCGGCCTCGTGAACCAGGCGCTGCAGGGCCTGGGCCTCGCCGACGGGCCGGTGCGCCTGCTGTTCACCGAGACCGCCGTCTTCATCGGCCTCGTCCAGCTGTTCCTGCCGCTCATGGTCCTGACGCTGGTCAGCGCGCTGGAGAACCTGCCGGCCGACGTCATGTCGGCGGCGCGGGTGCTGGGCGCCGGGTGGATCCAGACGTTCGTGCGCGTCGTGCTTCCGCTGACGCGCGAGGGGCTGGTGATCGGCGGGACGCTGGTCTTCACCGGTGCGGTCACCGCCTACATCACGCCCGCCGTCCTCGGCGGCTCCCGCGTCCTCATGCTGGAAACGCTGCTCTACCAGCGCGTCTCGGTCGCGGGCGACATCGTCTCAGGCAGCGTGATCGCCGCCATCCTCGTCGTCATGAGCTATACGACCAACGTTCTCCTGCGCCGCATCGCGGCCGGGCGGGGCCGATGATCCGGCTGCCCTGGATGCGCATCGGCGGGTGGGCGACGCTGGCGCTCGTCCTGCTGTTCCTGATCGGCCCCTTCGCGGTGATCATCGGCGCGGCGCTCAACGCCGGCACGGTGCCGGCCTTCCCGCCGCAGGGGATCTCGCTGCGCTGGGTCGTGGCCGTGTTCGAGGTGCAGAGCTTCCGCGCCTCCTTCTTCCTGTCGGTGTGGCTCGCGGTCGGCTCGACGCTGGCCGCGCTGGTGCTGGGCGTGCCGGTCGCCTACGCGCTCGCCCGCTATCCCGTGCCGGGGAAGGAGGCGGTGCGCGCGGTCGTCACGGCCCCGGTCGTCGTGCCCGGCATCATCGTCGGCCTGGCGCTCCTGCGCCATGCGGTGGTGCCGCTGGGCGTGCCGGTGATGGAGGCGCTGTTCCTCGCCCACACCGCGCTCCTGCTGCCCTATGCGGTGCGGGTGGTGGCGGCCAGCCTCGAGAACCTGCGGCCCGACATAGAGGAGGCGGCGGTGATGCTGGGCGCGACGCGCCTCGGCGCCTTCCTGCGCGTGGTGCTGCCCAACATCCGCAACGGCATCCTCGCCGCCTTCATCCTCGGCTTCGTCACCTCCTTCAACCAGGTGCCCGTGTCCCTCTTCCTCACCGGTCCCGGCGTCTCGACGCTCCCGATCGACATGCTCGCCTACATGGAGTTCACCTATGATCCGTCGGTGGCGGCGCTCTCGGCGCTGCTCGCGCTGATGTCGCTGGCGGTGGTGCTGGTGGCCGAACGCCTTCTGGGGATCAGCCGCTTTGTCTAGTTTCGGCCTGCTCCACCCCCTCTCCCCCACCCCCTCTCCCCGGGGGGGAGAGGGGAGCAGAATCAAGGCGGATCCGCCGTTCCGTCCCCTCTCCCCCCCGGGGAGAGGGACAGGGAGAGGGGGTCGCCCGCGATGACCGACGGCTTCCTCGCCCTCTCCGGCCTCACCCTCGCCTACGGCGGCACGGTGGCGGTCGACCGGCTCGACCTCGCGATGGCGGAGGGCGAGCTCGTCGCGCTGCTCGGCCCGTCCGGCTGCGGCAAGACGACGACGATGCGGGCGGTCGCGGGCCTCCTCCAGCCACGGGCGGGCACGATCCGGCTCGCCGGGCGCGACATCACCCACGTGCCGGCGAACAAGCGCGGCGTCGGCCTCGTGTTCCAGTCCTACGCCCTCTTCCCGCACCTGAGCGTGTTCGAGAACGTGGCCTTCGGCCTGCGCCTCGCCGGCACGGGGCGCGACGAGATCGGCCGCCGCGTGGCCGAGGTGCTGGCGATGGTCGGGCTGACGGGGTTCGAGCGGCGCCTGCCCAAGGAGCTGTCGGGCGGGCAGCAGCAGCGCGTGGCGCTCGCCCGCTCGGTCGTGGTCCGCCCGCGCCTGCTGCTGCTGGACGAGCCGCTGTCGAACCTCGACGCGCGCCTCCGGCTGGAGATGCGGTCGGAACTGCGGCGCCTCCAGCGCGAGCTGGGCGTCACCATGGTCTACGTCACCCACGATCAGGCCGAGGCCCTGGCGCTGGCCGACCGGATCGTGGTGATGCGGGAGGGGCGGATCGAGCAGGAGGGGCCGCCCGAGACGGTCTACACCCGCCCCCGCACCGCCTTCGTCGCCCGCTTCATGGGGTTCGAGACCTGCCTCGCGGTGAACGGCGGGCGGCTCGTGGCGCCGGACGGCCGGTCCCTGCCGCTGGAGGGGGCGGCCGACGCGCCGGCGCTGGCGTGGCGGCCGCACGGCGTGGTGCTCGGCCGCGGGCCGCATACGGCACGGGTGCTGGGCCGGTCCTATCTGGGCCAGTCGGTCGAATACCTGCTGGAGACCGACGCCGGGCCGGTGAAGGCCGAGGCCGCCGCCGACGCCCCGCGGTTCGAGCCCGGGACGACCGTCGCCTTCGACCTGCCGCTGGCCGCGGCGGCCCGGCTGGAGAGTGCGGCGTGAGGAGCGACGTCATGGAACCCCAGGACCTGAACGACCCGGGCCTGCGCGACCGCGCCGTGCGCGCGGCCCGCGGCCTCGCCCCCTTCGACGTGCTGATCGCGGGCGGGACCGTCCTCGACACGGCGACGCTGGAGCTGCGCCCGGCCGACGTCGGCATCGTCGGGCCGCTGATCGCCTCGGTGCACCCGCCGGGCGGCCGGACGGACGCGGCGCGCACGATCGACGCGACCGGACGGCTGGTCGCCCCCGGCCTGATCGACACGCACATGCACGTCGAGAGCAGCATGGTCACGCCCCGCGGCTATGCCGAGGTGGTGGTGCCGCAGGGAACCACGACGATCTGCTGGGACCCGCACGAGGTGGGCAACGTGCTGGGGCTCGACGGCGTGCGCTGGGCGGTCGAGGCGAGCCGCGGCCTGCCGCTGCGCGTGATCGTGCTGGCCCCGTCGTGCGTGCCGTCGGCCCCGGGGCTGGAGCTGGCGGGGGCGGCGTTCGACGGCCCGGAGATGGCCGAGATGCTGTCCTGGCCCGAGGTGCGCGGCGTGGCCGAGGTGATGGACATGCGCGGCGTGCTGGAGCGCCAGCCCCGGATGCGCGCCGTGGTCGGCGCCGGCCTCGCGTCCGGCAAGATGGTCTGCGGGCACGGCCGCGGGCTGGAGGGCGCCGACCTCCAGGGCTTCGCCGCCGCCGGCATCGAGAGCGACCACGAGATCACCACCGGCGCCGACCTCGTCGCCAAGCTGCGCGCCGGCTTCACGGTGGAGCTGCGGGGCAGCCACGACTACGTGCTGCCGGGGGCGGTGGAGGAACTCAACCGCCTGCCGGTGATCCCGCAGACCCTCATGCTCTGCACCGACGACATCTTCCCCGACGACCTCGTCGACAAGGGCGGGATGATCGACCTCGTCCGCCGCCTCGTCCGCTACGGGCTCGACGGGCGGCAGGCGATCCGCGCGGCGACGCTGAACGCCGCCATGCGGCTCGGCCGCCGCGACCTCGGCCTCGTCGGTCCCGGCAAGCGGGCGGACCTGATCGTGCTGTCCGACCTGATGGCGATGGAGGTCGGCGCGGTCTTCGCCTCGGGTCGTCTCGTGGCGATGGACGGGCGGCTGACCGAGGCGCTGCGGCCCGATCCGGCGGGCGCCCCGACCGCTACGGTCAAGGTCGCCCCGCTCGCGGCCGACGACTTCCGCCTGAAGGCACCCCAGGCGCCCGACGGCACGGTGCGCCTGCGCGCCATCCGCGGCGCCCGCTTCACGGCATGGAGCGCGGTGACGGTGCCGGTTTCGGGCGGGGTCGCGGAGGTACCGGCCGACGCGAACCTGATGGCCGTCGTCCACCGCCACGGCCGCCGCCCGGCCGTGCCGCAGGTGGCGGTGAAGGAGGATTGGGGCGTCTGGACGGGGGCGCTGGCCACCACCGTCAGCCACGACAGCCACAACCTCACCGTCTTCGGCCGCGACCCGGCGGACATGGCGGCGGCCGCCAACGCGCTGATCGGCTGCGGCGGGGGCATGGCGGTGGCGGCGGGGGGTGCCGTGACGGCGCTGCTTCCCCTGCCCGTCTGCGGCCTCCTGTCCGAAGCCCCGGCGACGGCGGTGGCGGAAGGCTTCCGGACGGTGCGCGCGGCCGCCGACGCGGTCGCCCAGTGGAAGCCGCCCTACCGGGTCTTCAAGGCCGTGGTGGGCGCGAGCCTCGCCTGCAACCCGGGCCCGCACCTGACCGACCTCGGCCTCACCGACGGGACGACGGGCGACGTGTTCGAGGACGCCGTCCTGGCGTGAACCCGTCCGACCGGGCCGGAAGGGGGTGGGCAGCCGCCGCCCGAGCCCGTAAACTCCCGCCTCGGACCGCATCCGCAGGGGACGGGATGGACCAGCTGATGGACGATGGCGAAGCGGCGGCGGATCGGATGGACCTCGAACGGTTCGTGCCCTATCTGCTGAATCGCGTCGTCAACCGGCTGAACCTCGACCTGCTGGAGGCGCTGCGCCCGCTCAAGATCACGCCCGCCCGCTGGCGGGTGCTCGCGGTGCTGGAGGCGCAGGACGGGCGCAGCATGACCGACCTCGCCGTCTACTGCGTGATGGAACAGTCGACCCTCTCGCGCGTCGTCGACCAGATGGAGCGCGACGGGCTGGCCCGGCGCCGGGCGCGGGCGGAGGACGGCCGGGTGACGGAGGTCTTCATCACCGAGGCGGGACGGCGCCATTTCGCGACCGTCTTCCCCGTCGCGCGCGAGCAGGCGGAGCGCTGCTTCCAAGGCTTCACCGACGCCCAGCGCGACCGCTTCGTGCGGGATCTGCACCGGGTGCTGGACAACGTCTGCACCGCCGAACTGGGTTTGACGGGGACCGACCGATGACCGACACGCACGACCGCACCCTGGCCGACACCACCCTGGCCGACGCCGACCACGGCGGCCTCGCCGCCCTCGCGGCGGCGGCGACCGCGCACCCGCTGCGGGCGCCGGTCGACCGGTTCCTGTTCCTGCGCCACGGCCGGACGATGGGCAACATCGCCCGGGTGTTCCAGCACCCCGACGATCCGCTGGCGCCCGAGGGCTTCGCCGACGCCGACCGCGCGGCGTCGATCCTCGCCGACGGGCCGTTCGAGCGCATCGCCGCCAGCGACATGGCGCGGGCGTGGCTGACGGCGGGGCGGGTCGGGGCGGCGTCGGGCCGGCCGGTGACGGCGGTGGCGGCGATGCGCGAACGCTATTTCGGCCGCTGGATCGGAACCCCCTCGCACGCGCTGGACTGGCGGGCCGACCCGCCCGACGGGGAGACGCTGGCGCAGTTCGTCGAACGGGTGGCCGGCGGGTTCGAGGCCGTGCTGGCCGATGCGCGGCCGGTGCTGGTCGTCGCCCACGGCGGGGTCCTGCGGGTGCTCGCCGGCATGCTGGCCGTCGACCTCCCCCTCGACCTCACCGCGAACGCGCTGCCGCTCGCGGTCGTGCGGACCGCGAGCGGCTGGACCATCACGCCCCACCGGGGCTGAGGGCCGCGTCGGGCGTCAGCCCCGGTGGTGGCGGTGCTCCGACCCGTGATCGCCGTGGCCACCGCCTTGACCGCCCCCGTGACCACCCCGGCCGCCCCGCATGCCCTGGCCCATCGGCCGGTCGAGGATCTGCCGCTGCCCGGGCGTCAGCGCCTCGTAGAGCGCCGCCAGCGACGGGCGGACGGCCTGGAGCCGCTCGGCCTCGGACTGCATCATCCGCTGCGCCCGCTCCGACCGCTCGACGATCGTCGGCGGGGTCGTCGGCGCGCTGGCCGGGAC
>CANGXM010000018.1 GCA_947457845.1 Rhodospirillales bacterium
CCGTACGCGTGGCGCCTGGACGCCACCGCCGCCGGGGCGCACGCCGGCGCCGCGACCTTCGACGACGCGCTGGCGGGCCGCATCCGGGCCGATCCGGCGGTGCTGGGCGACGTGGTGATCGCCCGGCGCGACGTGCCGACGAGCTATCACCTCGCCGTCGTGGTCGACGACGCGATCCAGGGCGTGACGCTGGTGACCCGGGGCGAGGACCTGCTGCCGGCGACGCACGTCCACCGCCTGCTGCAGGCCGCCCTCGGCCTTCCGGTTCCCGCCTACGCCCACCACCCGCTGCTGCGGGGTGCGGACGGCGTGCGCCTGTCCAAGCGCGACGGCGCGCTCTCGGTCCGGGCCCTGCGCGCGGCGGGCCGGACCCCGTCGGAGGTGCTGGCCCAGGCCGGTGGCGGCACGGGTCTGACCCCGGAATTTGGCACTGGCCCCCGTCGGCGGGAGGAGGCACCGTCCGGCGCGGTCGGCAGGACGGACGGGCAATGATCGAAGGGTTCATGGAAGCGCCGGTGGCGAACGCCTTCGGCGTGCTCGGCGCGGTCTGCGGCGCCATCTGGCCCCTGTTCCGCACCCGCCGCAGCATGCTGCTGGTCCAGTCGCTGATCGCGGCCGGATTCTCGGTCCATTACATCCTGCTGGGCGCCTATACCGGCGCCATGGTGAACATGCTGGCCGGGCTGCAGGCCTTGGCCGCCATCCCGCTCGGCCACCGGCCGGAGTTCCGCAAGGTCTACCTGCTGACCCTTCCGCTGCTGGCCGTGGGCGTGGCGGCGACGTGGAGCGGGCTGCCGTCCGTCTTCGCGGCGTGCGGCATGGCGCTGGTCAGCCTCGGACGTTATCAGATCGACACGATGCGGTTCCGGCTGCTGCTGTTCGCCTCCATCCCCTTCTGGATGGGCCACAACGCGCTCGTCTGGTCGGTGCCGGGCCTGATCTCCGACGCGCTCGGCGCCGTCTTCGTCAGCTTCACGATCCTGCGCGAGCGCCGCGCCCTGCGCCGGCCCGTCGCCCAGGCGGGCGAATGACGGGCTCTCAGACGTCGCGCCGGAGGCCGGCGACGATCTCCACGTAGTCGGGGTCCTCGGGCCGGAGCCAGCCGTGCCGGACGAGGAAGTCCAGGATCACCAGCGGCACGTTGAACTTGAAGTCGTCGGTGTCGCGCACCGCGGCGGCGACACGATCCAGCGGCCACAGCTCGAACCCCTCCACCTCGCCGTCGACGTTGCGCGGGACCTCGTCCTCGGCGAGCGCGAGATCATAGACGAACAGCGTGTCGGGACGCAGCCCGTCGGGGGCCTCCAGGCGGTAGGTGACGGTCCCGACCGGAACCGCGCGCCGGGCGACGTCGGGCGCGAACCCCGCCTCCTCCCCCGCTTCCTTCACCAGGTTCTCGGCCGGCGTCAGGCCGAAGGGCTGGCCGCCGGCGATCACGTGGTCGAGCTTGCCCGGCGCCACGCCGCGGTCCCGCGCCCGGCGGCCGATCCACATGTGGATGCCGTCGGACCGGCGCACGTAGCCGTTCACGTGGATCCCGAACCCGCGCAGACCCAGCGCCGGGAGCACCGCGCGGTCGACCCGGGCCAGCGGCGGCCGGCCCCATCGGTCGACGACCGGGAACGCCTCCCCGCGCAGGCCCGCGACCCAGCCGGCCGCGACGATCCGTGCGGCGAGGTCGGCCAGGGCGGCGCTGCGCCCGTCGAAATCGTCCGGCGACGCGACGAGGTCGACGCCATCGTCCCGAACGGCGACCGGGCGCCAGCCCGCCATCCGGGCCGCGAGGCCGTGGCGGACCCACCCGACGGCCGTTCCGCCGACGCGGAAGGGTCGGAAACCGGCGAGGTCGTGGGCGTTGCACGCCCGGACGTGATCGAGGAGGGTCATGGCGCACCGTGCCGCCGGGGGCCGGCCCGGTCAATCCGCACGAAGGATGGGCGGCGTCGCGGCGCTCACGGCTGCCGCAGGCCGAGCACGAGCGAAACGGCCGCCCCGATCGCGAGGCCGACCGCGAGCACGACGAGATAGAGGCGGACGGGAACCCGCGTCCCGTCACGCGCGCCGGGCCGGGATGCCCCGCCCTGCGACCGGCCCCCGGCGCCGCGGGCGTTTGCACCCTTGCCCTTGCCGCCCCCGACGGGCCCGGTCCAGGTCGCGCGGCCGTCGTGCAGCGTGATCAGCTTCCAGCGGTAGTCGGTCGCGTTCTCGTCCGCAGCCTCCACCGCCACCTCGATCAGCCGGAGGACGGGCAACTGGCCCTTCGCCGTCTCGAAGAAACGCTCCGCCGCGGCGCGGTCGGGGCCGGAGTGGAGGGTCTTCCATCCCCGGCCCTTCGGGCGCTGCACGGCGAACTGCGGTTGCGAGGCCATCGTCTGCGCGGCGAAGTGGAAACCGATCATCGGAGATACCAGCCGGCACGCCGATTTGGAACCCGGCTCCGGACGGACGGAGGTGGCGGACCGTGATTGACAAATGTCCCGCATTAAGACTATTTTCTCTTCCGCACGACACCACACCCGCGCCCGGAGGCTCCCGCCTCCGGGCTTTTTCCGTTTTGGGAGGATCCGATGCCCACGCTCATGCCCCGCGACGACGATGCCCAGCCGATCCCGGCCCTCCGCCTTCGCCCCGGCGGCGCCCAGAAGATCGCCGCGGTCACCACGGGATCCACGCGGACAGCCACCCCGTTCGCGGACGACACGCACGTGATCGGGCTCTGCGCGACCGGTGCCGTCTTCGTCCGCACCGGCGGCGCCGACGTGACCGCGACGACCGCCGACCACTACCTGCCGGCGGGCCTTTACTACGACGTCTCGGTGGGCGATCCGCGCCAGGGCCGGCACACCCACCTGGCGGCGATCGCCGCCGACGCCGCCTGCACGCTCCACGTCTCGGAGAAGGAGTGAGCGCCCATGCTGCTCCGCCCCGGCCACCTCACCGTCCGTCGCAGGCCCGCCGCGGTCGCCGGCTCCGCCGACGCCCTCCTCGCCGAGACCGGCGATTCCCTCCTGGCCGAGACCGGTCTGACGCTGATCAAGGAGTGAACGTCCCATGACTCCCATTAAGTTGAGCGAACTGCCGGCCGCCCCGTCCCTCGACGGAACCGAGATCGTGCCCGTGGTCAAGGGCGGTGCCACGCAACGCACGACGACCGGGGCCTTCCAGACGTCGCTGGGCGACGTCCGCTATCTGCGTCTCTCGGGCGGCAGCCTGACCGGACCCCTGGCGCTGGCCGCCGATCCTTCGGCGCCGCTGGAGGCGGCGACGAAGCAGTACGTCGACAACCTCGCCGCCGGCCTCGACGTGAAGCCGTCGGTCCGGGCGGCGAGCACGGCGAACCTGTCCCTGTCGGGCCTCTCGACGGTCGACGGCGTCGCACTGGCGGCCGGCGACCGCGTGCTGGTGAAGAACCAGACCACATCCCCCGCCAACGGGATCTACATCGCCGCGTCGGTCGCCTGGGCCCGGGCCACCGACGCGAACGTCTGGCCGGAACTGCCGGGCGCCTTCGTCTTCGTCGAACAGGGCACGGTCAACGCCGACACCGGCTGGGTCTGCACCGCGGATGCCGGCGGGACGCTGGGCACGACGTCGGTTGGCTGGAGCCAGTTCACCGGCATCGGGTCGCCGAGCGGCGGCACCGGGATCACGGTCAGCGGGAACCAGGTGGCCCTCGCGAACACGGCCGTCGCCGCGGGCGCCTACGGCACGGCGGCGGCCGTCGCGACCTTCACGGTCGATGCACAGGGCCGGCTGACGGCGGCGGGAACCGCCCCGATCGCGATCGACGCCGCCGCGGTCGCCTCCGGCACCGTCGCGACGGCGCGCCTCGGCACCGGCACCGCCGGGGCCGCGACGTTCCTGCGCGGCGACGGGACGTGGGCGACCCCGTCGGGAAGCGGCCTCGCGAACTGGACCGAGACGGTGAACAGCGCCGCCCCGAACATCGTGCGCCCGGTCGTCGCCTTCTCCGCGACGAACGCGGCCACCGACGTCGACGCGGCGATCACGCCCAAGGGGGCCGGCGCGCTGGTCGCGCAGATGGCCGACAACACCACGGTGGGCGGCAACAAGCGCGGGGTCCGGGCAACCGACCTGCAGAAGAGCCGGGCGATGGCGTCCCAGGTCGCGTCGGGACCGCAGTCGGTCATTGCGGGCGGTTCGAACAACACCGCGCATGGCAACGAAGCCGTCGTGACCGGTGGCGCCTCGAACACCGCTTCCGCCCAGAACAGCACGGTCGGCGGCGGCACGGGAAACATCGCCGACGCCAACAACAGCTGGATCCCGGGCGGCGCCAACGCAACGACCCGGGGTCTGTTCGGGCGCGGGTCGGTGGCGGCGGGCCGCTTCGTCATGACGGGCGACGCCCAATGGGGGATGATGGTGATGCGCCGACAGTCGACGGACGCGACCGCGACCGTGCTGACGTCCGACGGCGGCACCCCGGGCACCGGCAACCAGGTCATCCTGCCCAACGACTGCACCTGCCTTTTCCGGGTCGACGTGGTCGCCCGTCGCACCGACGCCGACAACGAGAGCGCCGGGTTCGCCTTCCAGGGCGTGATCGACCGGAACGCGGGCGCGGGCACGGTGGCGCTGGTGGGCACGCCGACCAAGACCGTGCTGGCGGAGGACGTCGCCGCCTGGGACGCGAACGTCACGGCCGACGTCACCAATGGCGGCCTCGCGGTCACCGTGACGGGCGAGGCGGCCAAGACGATCAACTGGGTGGCCGTCGCCCGGCTCGTGGAGGTCGTCGGCTGAGCGACGGCGTCGCACCGTCCCGGCCCCCCTGTGCGCCGGGACGGGCGCGGTCCATATAGGTCGCCATGAGCAGCTTCTTCGGAATTCTGATGGTGCTGGCGATGGCGGCGGTGCTCGCCTCGCTCGGCATGGGACTTTTCGCGATGGCCCGCGGCGGCGAGTTCTCGCGGAAATACTCCAACAAGATGATGCGCTGGCGCGTGATCCTGCAGGGCCTAGCACTGGTCCTGTTCGCGCTGGCCATGGTCTCACGGGCGGGTTGAGCGGCAGCCATGGTCACGCTCTCACGGATCTACACGCGCGGCGGCGACGCCGGGCTCACCTCGCTGGGCGACGGCCGGCGCGTCGTGAAGCACGACCTTCGGGTCGCCGCCTACGGCACGGTCGACGAGGCGAACGCGACCATCGGCATCGCGCGGCTCCACGCCGACCCGGACGCCGACGCGATGCTCGGCCGCATCTCGAACGACCTGTTCGACCTGGGGGCGGACCTCTGCACCCCCGAACACGACGAACCGAAGTATCCGCCGCTGCGCGTCGTCGACGCGCAGGTCGACCGGCTCGAGGCCGAGATCGACGCCATGAACGCGACGCTCTCGCCGCTGAAGTCGTTCGTCCTGCCCGGTGGCACGCCCTGCGCCGCCCAGCTTCATCTCGCGCGGACCGTCGTGCGGCGCGCCGAGCGGCTGATGACCGAACTGGCCGCCCACGAGAGCGTCGGCATGCCGGCGCTCAAGTACGTGAACCGGCTGTCGGACCACCTCTTCGTCCTCAGCCGTTTCGTCAACGCGAAGGCGGGCGGCGACGTCCTGTGGGTGCCGGGCGCCAACCGTTGACCCAAGCGGCCGAAGCACGCCTGGAGGTCGCGTTGACAGGCCTCCGGGCGGCTTCTAAGGTCCGGGTCGCTCGTGGCGGCCCGCCGGGGGCGTGCTTTCCCTTGCTTCCCTGTCGGGGGTCGCTGCGATGAAGGTCCTCGTGCCCGTCAAACGGGTGATCGACTACAACGTGAAGATCCGCGTGAAGGCGGACGGGACGGGCGTCGAGACGACGAACGTCAAGATGTCGATGAACCCCTTCGACGAGATCGCGGTCGAGGAGGCCGTCCGGCTGAAGGAGAAGGGCACGGCGAGCGAGGTCGTCGCCGTCTCCATCGGCCCGGCCCAGGCGCAGGAAACGCTTCGCACCGCACTCGCGATGGGGGCCGACCGCGCCATCCACGTGCAGACCGACGTCGAGACCCAGCCGCTGGGCGTCGCCAAGGCGCTGAAGGCGCTGGTCGACAAGGAACAGCCGCAGCTCGTGGTGCTGGGCAAGCAGGCGATCGACGACGACGCGAACCAGACCGGCCAGATGCTGGCGGCCCTGCTCGGCTGGGCCCAGGGCACCTTCGCCTCGAAGGTCGAGCCGGGATCGGGCACCGTGTCGGTGACGCGCGAGGTCGACGGGGGCCTGGAGACGGTCGAGCTGAGGCTCCCGGCCGTGGTCACCACCGACCTGCGGCTGAACGAGCCGCGCTACGCCTCGCTGCCCAACATCATGAAGGCGAAGAAGAAGCCGATCGAGGCGGTCTCGCCCGCCGATCTCGGCGTCGACATGACGCCGCGGCTGACGACGCTGAAGGTGGTCGAGCCGGCCAGGCGCAAGGCGGGCATCAAGGTCGGCTCGGTGGACGAGCTGGTGGACAAGCTGAAGAACGACGCGCGGGTGATCTGACATGGCCGTCCTCGTCATCGCCGAACACTCGGGCGACGCGCTGAAGCCGTCGACCCTGGTCGCCGTCACGGCAGCTGCCGCGATCGGCGGCCCGGTCCACGTTCTCGTCGCCGGCCAGGGCTGCGCCGGTGCCGCACGGGCCGCCGCGACGGTGGCGGGCGTCGAAAAGGTTCTGGTCGCGGACGCGGCCGAGTATGCGAACGGGCTGGCGGAGAACCTCGCCCCCCTCGTCGTCGGCCTCGCCAAGGGCTACGGCCACGTGCTGGCCCCGGCCACCAGCTTCGGCAAGAACGTGGCGCCCCGCGTCGCGGCGCTCTTGGACGTCGCACAGGTGTCCGACGTCACCGCCGTCATCTCGCCCGACACGTTCGAGCGGCCGATCTACGCCGGCAACGCCATCGCGACCGTGCAGTCGAAGGACCCGGTCAAGGTCGTCACCGTCCGGGGCACCGCCTTCGACAAGGCGGCCGAGACGGGGGGTTCGGCCTCGGTGGAAGCCGTGGCGGCCACCGGCGACGCGGGTCTCGCGACCTTCAAGGGCGCGGAGCTGTCCAAGAGCGAGCGGCCGGAGCTGACCTCGGCCCGGGTGATCGTGTCCGGCGGACGCGGCATGGGCTCGGGCGAGAACTTCGCGATCCTGGAAAGCCTCGCCGACAGGATGAACGCCGCCGTCGGCGCCAGCCGCGCGGCGGTCGACGCCGGGTTCGTGCCCAACGACTACCAGGTGGGCCAGACCGGCAAGATCGTGGCCCCGGAACTCTACGTCGCGGTCGGCATCTCGGGCGCCATCCAGCATCTGGCGGGCATGAAGGACTCGAAGGTGATCGTCGCCATCAACAAGGACGAGGAGGCGCCGATCTTCCAGGTCGCCGACTACGGCCTCGTCGGGGATCTGTTCAAGATCGTGCCCGAACTCACCTCGAAGCTCTGACGGAAGAGGACGACCGCGATGATCCGCAGGATCGGGGTGATCGGCGCCGGGCAGATGGGCAGCGGCATCGCCCATGTGTCGGCCGTGTCGGGCTATGACGTGATCATCACGGACATCAGCGCCGAGCAATTGGGCAAGGCCAAGGCGGGCATCCGCAGGAACCTCGAGCGGCAGGTCGCCAAGGGCAAGCTGTCGGAGGTCGACCTCGAGACGGCCATGGGCCGCATCGCCACCTCGACCGCGCTGTCGGACCACGGCGACAGCGACGTCGTGGTCGAGGCGGCGACCGAGAGCGAGGAGACCAAGCGCGCGATCTTCAAATCGCTCGTCCCGCACCTGAAGGCCGACGCGATCGTCTGCTCCAACACCTCGTCCATCTCGATCACCCGCCTCGCCGCGGCGACGGACCGCCCGCACCGGTTCATGGGCATGCACTTCATGAACCCGGTGCCGCTGATGCAGCTGGTCGAGCTGATCCGCGGCATCGCGACCGACGACGCGACGTTCCAGGAGATAAAGGAACTGACGGAGCGGCTGGGCAAGACCCCCGTCGCGGCCGAGGATTTCCCGGCCTTCATCGTCAACCGCATCCTGCTGCCGATGATCAACGAGGCCGTCTATACCCTCTACGAGGGCGTCGGCTCGGTGACGGCCATCGACACGGCCATGAAGCTGGGTGCCAACCACCCGATGGGGCCGCTGGAGCTGGCGGATTTCATCGGCCTCGACACCTGCCTGTCGGTGATGCAGGTGCTCTACGAGGGTCTGGCGGATTCGAAGTACCGGCCCTGCCCGCTCCTGGTGAAGTACGTCGAGGCGGGTTGGCTCGGCCGCAAGGTCGGACGGGGCTTCTACGACTACTCGGGCGACGTGCCGCGGCCGACCCGGTGAGGGTCGCCGCGCGGGCGGGCCGGCGTCAGCCGCCGGCCGCCCGCGCGTCGCGGACGATCGCCTGCCCCGGCTCGCCATCCCAGGCGAGTTCCCCTTCCACGCGCCCCAGTTCGCGGCCATCGCGGCCGACGATGATCGTCGTCGGCAGGCCGCGGGGACGGAAGGCCTTCATCGCCTCGCTGGGCGGGTCGAGATAGATCGCGAGGTTGGCGAGCCCCAGCCGCTCGAAGAACGGCCCCACCTGGGCCATGCCCCCGCGGTCGAGCGAGAGCGCCACGATCTCCGCGTCCGGACCGCCGACGAGCGCCTGGAGGCGGTCGAGGGCCGGCATCTCCCGCACGCAGGGCGCGCACCACGTCGCCCACAGGTTCAGCACCACGACCTTGCCCCTCATGTCCGTGAGGCGCACCGGCTGGCCCTCCCGGTCGGTGAAGGCGAGATCGGGGGCCGGCGGCGTCCCCGGCGTCGCGACGAAGCGGCCGAGCTGGCCCGGCGCCGCCGCCGCGGGCGTCAGCTCGAACCACGCCGCGATGAGCCGCGGCGCGATCACGGCGCCCAGCCCGACCGTCGCGAGGAGGATGAGGATTGCGGCGACCGCCACCACACGCATATTCATTGGCTCACGCCCTTCCCGACCCTTTGGATGCGAACCCGCGCCGATGAGCGCCAACCCGAAGACACCCGCCGCCGACGCCCCCGCGACCAACGCGCTCTGGGGCGGCCGCTTCGCCGGCGGCCCCGCCGCCATCATGGCACGGATCAACGCCTCGATCGGCTTCGACCAGACGCTCTGGCGACAGGACATCGCCGGATCGAAGGCGCATGCGGCAATGCTGGCCGCCCGCGGCATCATCGCCGAGGCCGACGCCGCCCGGATCGCGGAGGGCCTCGACCGCGTCGCGGAAGAGATCGATCAGGGACGCTTCGTGTTCAAGACCGAGCACGAGGACATCCACATGAACGTGGAGGCGCGGCTGGCCGAGATCATCGGCGAGCCCGCCGGCCGGCTGCACACCGCGCGCTCGCGCAACGACCAGGTCGCGACCGACGTGCGGCTGTGGGTGCGCGACGCGCTGGACCGGCTGGACGCGGGCCTCGCGGCGCTCCAGGCCGCGCTGATCGACAAGGCCGAGGCGAACGCCGACGCCGTGATGCCCGGCTTCACCCATCTCCAGCCGGCCCAGCCCGTCACCTTCGGCCACCATCTGCTGGCCTATGTGGAGATGTTCGGGCGCGACCGGTCGCGGATCCGCGACGCACGGTCGCGGCTGAACGAATGCCCGCTGGGGTCGGCGGCGCTCGCCGGCACCTCCTTCCCGCTCGACCGGCACATGACGGCGGCCGCGCTCGGCTTCGACCGGCCCTGCGCCAATTCGCTCGACGGCGTGTCCGACCGCGACTTCGCGCTGGAGTACCTTGCCGTCGGCTCGATCCTGGCGATGCACCTGTCGCGCTTCGCCGAGGAGATCGTGATCTGGACGACGGACCAGTTCCGCTTCGTCCGGCTGACCGACGCCTTCACCACCGGCAGCTCGATCATGCCGCAGAAGCGCAACCCCGACGCGGCCGAACTCGTCCGCGGCAAGGCGGGGCGCGTGATCGGCGCGCTGACCGGCCTGCTCGTCATGATGAAGGGCCTCCCGCTCACCTACGCCAAGGACATGCAGGAGGACAAGGAGCCTGTGTTCGACGCGGACGACACGCTGGCGCTCTGCGTCGCGGCGACGACCGGCATGGTCCTCGACATGGCGCCCGACCGGGATGCCATGCGCCGCGCGTGCGGTGGCGGGTTCCTGACCGCGACCGACCTCGCGGACTGGTGCGTGCGGGTCCTCAACGTCCCCTTCCGACAGGCCCACCACATCACCGGCCGCATCGTCCGCGCGGCGGAGGAGAAGGGCGTGGCGCTCTGGGACCTGGCCCTCGCCGACATGCGGGCGGTGGAGCCGCGGATCACCGACGACGTCTTTACGGTCCTGACCGTCGAGGCCTCGGTCGCCAGCCGAACCAGCTTCGGCGGGACCGCGCCCTCACGGGTGCGCGAGGCCTGTGCCGCGGCGCGGGCCCGGTTCCTGTGACCCGCTCCCTCGTCGTCCTGGCGGCGGCCCTCGCCCTGCTGTCGGCCTGCGGCAAGAAGCCGGCCGAGATCGACGCGCCGACGGGGTCCGACCCCCGGCTCTTCCCCCGTTCCTATCCCGTCCCCAACCCCGGCCGGGATCCGCTCCTGCGCGATCCGCCGGTCCAGCCCGGCGAGCGCCCGAGGTCATGAGCTTCACCTACCGCATGGGCGTGCTGCACGCCGACGACGTGGCGCTGCCGGCGATCGCCGAGGCGGTCGGCACGCCCTTCTACTGCTATTCGGCGACGCTGATCGCCCACCGCTACCGGGCGTTCGCGCAGGCGCTGGCCGACCTGTCGCCGACGATCTGCTTCGCGCTGAAGGCGAACGGGAACCAGGCCGTCGTCCGCACCCTCGCCGACCTCGGCGCCGGCGCCGACGTGGTGTCGGAGGGCGAGCTGTTCCGCGCGATCGCAGCGGGCGTGCCGCCCTCGCGCATCGTGTTCTCCGGCGTCGGCAAGACGAAGGCCGAGATCCGCACGGCGCTCGAACACGGCATCTGGCAGCTCAACGCCGAGAGCCTGCCCGAGCTCGACGCCCTGTCGGAGGTCGCGACCGCGCTCGGCCGGACGGCGCAGATCGTGCTGCGCGTCAACCCGGACGTGGACGCGAAGACGCACGCCAAGATCTCGACGGGCAAGAAGGAGAACAAGTTCGGGATCGACTGGGATCACGTGCGCGACGCCTACGCGCGCGCCGCCGCCCTGCCCGGGGTCGAGCCGCTGGGCCTCGCGGTCCACATCGGCTCGCAGCTGAACGACCTCGCCCCCTTCCGGGCGGCCTTCACCAAGCTGGCGGAGATGGTCGCCGCTCTCCGGGCCGACGGGCACACCGTCTCGCGCCTCGATCTCGGCGGCGGCCTCGGCGTCTCCTACCGCGGCGACGCGCCGCCGGACCTCGCCGGCTATGCCCGGATCGTGCGGGAGACCGTCGGCGGCCTCGGCTGCCACCTCGCCTTCGAGCCCGGACGGTGGATGGTGGCGGACGCGGGTGTCCTCGTGGCGCGGACGACCTATGTCAAGGACGGGACCACCCGCCGGTTCCTGATCCTCGACGCGGCGATGAACGACCTGATCCGCCCCGCACTCTACGAAGCCTGGCACGAGATCCGCCCGGTGCGGGAGCCCGCCGCGGACGCCACCATCGCGCCCGTCGACGTGGTGGGACCCGTGTGCGAGACTGGCGACACCTTCGCCGTGGGGCGTCCCATGCCCCCGGTCGAGGCCGGAGACCTCGTGGCGTTCATGAACGCGGGTGCCTACGGCGCCGTCATGGCGTCGACCTACAACGCCCGGCCGCTTCTGGCCGAGGTGATGGTGCGGGCCGAGCGGTTCGCCGTCGTCCGCCCGCGCCAGACCATCGCCGAGATGATCGCGGCCGACCGGCTGCCCCCCTGGATCGAGGCCCCGGCGGCGCCGGGCGCCGACTGACACGAGGATGCGACCATGAGCGACGGCCGCACGCGGCGGATGCCGGACCAGACCGTAGGACGGGACCCCGCGGGTCTCCGGCTCGGCCTCGCGCGGGCGACGCTCGTGTGGGAGGCGCTCTGGCCGGGGCTGTGGCCGGCCGCGATGGTCGCCGGCCTGTTCCTCGCGCTCGCACTGTTCAACGTGCTCCCGATGCTGCCCGGGTGGGGCCACGGCCTCGTGCTGGCGGCCCTCGCGATCGGCTTCGCGGCGGCGCTCTGGTTGGGCCTCCGCCGGGTCCGCCTGCCCGACGTGACGGCGGCGCGGCGCCGGCTCGAGCGTGACAGCGCGCTGGCCCACCGCCCGCTCGAGACGGTGGTCGACCGCCTGCCGCCCGGCACCGACCCGACGCTGGCCGCGGTCTGGCGCATCCACCAGGAGCGCGCCCGCGCCCAGCTCGACCGGCTGCGGCTGAAGGGCCCGCACCCGAACGTCGCCCGGCGCGATCCGTTCGCGCTCCGCGCCGCCCTCGTCCTCCTCCTCTTCATCGGCGCGGTCGGCAGCCGCGGCGACTGGTGGGACCGGATCCACGCGGCCGTCACGCCCGACCTCATGGGCCGGATCGCCGCCGCCCCGCCGCATCTGGACCTCTGGCTCAACCCGCCGGAGTACACGCGCCTGCCCCCGCAGCTGCTGCGCACCGTGGCGGACGGGGCGGAGGCGCCGACCGTGTCGGTACCCTCCGGCAGCGCGCTCCTCGCGCGGGTCACCGGCGGCTCCGCCGTCCCGGACCTGACCGCCAACGGCGCCAAGGCGCCGTTCAAGCGTGTCGATTCCGCCAGCTTCCAGGCCGAGGCGACCATCACGTCGGGCGACCGCGTGACCGTCGGCCAGGGCCCGCGGACGCTCGGCAGCTGGCCCGTCACCGTGGTGCCCGACGCGCCGCCGACCATCGCGCTGGCCCAGGAGGCGAAGCGCACCGAGCGCGGCACGCTCCAGATCGACTATCAGGCGGCCGACGACTACGGGCTCGTGTCGGTGACCGGGACGATCCGGCTCCAGGATCCGGGCGGCGCCATCGACCCGAGCCCGGTCGAGCTTCCGCTGGCGCTCCCCGGCGTCCAGCCGCGGGAGGCGAGGCATTCCAGCCTCAACGACCTGACCGCCCACGTCTGGGCAGGCCTGCCCGTGACGCTGACGCTCACCGCGCGCGACGGCGCCGGGCAGACCGGCGACAGCGAGCCGGCGGCCTTCGTCCTGCCCGAGCGGACGTTCAACCATCCGGTGGCCCGCGCCATCATCGCCCAGCGCAAGGAACTCACCCGCGGCGGCAACGCGGTGCGGGAGGAGGTAGCCCGCGCCCTCGCCGGCATCAGCGCCCGGCCGTGGACCTTCTTCGAGGATTCGGTCGTCTTCCTCGGCCTTCGCGCGACGGTGGCGCGGCTCTTCCTCGACCGCAGCAACGAGGGCATCACGAGTGCGCAGGCCCTGCTCTGGGACCTCGCGCTGCGGATCGAGGAGGGGCGCCTCTCGACGGTCGAACGCGACCTGCGCGCGGCCCAGCAGGCGCTGGCCGACGCGCTGGACCGCAACGCGTCGGACGAGGAGATCCGGCAGCTGATGGACCAGCTGCAGCAGGCGATGGACCGGTTCATGCAGGCGCTGCAGCAGGAGCTGCGGGACATGCTCGCCCGCGGCGAGCAGCTGCCCACCATGCCGTTCGACCCGAACGCGCAGGTCTTCGACCCGCAGCAGATGCAGCAGATGATGGACCAGATGCGCCGGATGAGCGAAGCGGGTGCGCGCGACGCCGCGCGCCAGATGCTCTCCCAGCTCCAGCGCATGATGGAGAACATGCGCCTCGGCCAGATGGGCCAGATGGACCAGCAGCGCATGAGCGAGGGCAACCAGCTCATGCAGGACATGCAGCGCCTGATCCAGGAGCAGCAGCGGCTGATGGACCAGACCTTCCGCCAGTCCCAGCAGGGCCAGCGCGGGCAGCAGGGCCAGCAGCAGCAGGGGCAGCGCGGACAGCAGGGCGAAGGCGACATGGCGGCGATGCAGGAGCAGCTGCGCCGCCAGCTGGGCGAGATGATGCGCCGCATGAGCGAGATGAACGGTGGCGAGATCCCGCAGGCGCTCCAGCGCGCCGAGCGGGCCATGCGCGGCGCCGGACAGTCGCTCCAGGGCGGCCAGCCGGGACAGGCGGTGCCGCAGCAGGGCAACGCCATCGACGAGCTGCAGCAGGGGCTGCAGAACTTCGCCGAGCAGATGGGCCAGCAGATGATGGGTCAGCAGCAGGGCGACCAGAACGGGCAGCAGAGCGGCCCGAACAACGGCCCGCCGCAGATCCAGCCGTTCCGTCCCAACGCCCGCCAGAACCGCGACCCGCTCGGCCGGCAGATCCCCGGCCAGGGGCAGTTCGACACCGAGAACGTCCGGATCCCGGAGGAGGCGGAACTCCAGCGCGCGCGGGAAATCCTCGACGAGCTGCGCCGCCGGTCGGGCGACCTCGGCCGCCCGCAGATCGAGCGCGACTACATCGAGCGCCTGCTGCGCCGCTTCGGCCCCTGAGCCGTCGCCTCAGGGCGGCCAGTCGATCGGCTGGAGCCGCCCGAGGCGCACGGGACCGAGCGTGACCCAACGGTCCTGGATGGTCAGGCCGGCGACGATCTCGGGCCGCTGGCCCGGGTTCGGGTTGGCCGCCGCCATCAGGTTCAGCACGGTACGCGCCATCGCCACGTTCTCGCGCAGGAAGCCGGCGGCGGCGAAGGCCTCCAGCGCCTCATTGAAACCGGCGACGCGGCCGGTGATCTGCGCGATCGGCTGCAGCGCACCGTCCAGCGCCACCCAGCCCTCCGCGTTCACGGCCAGCGGGCCCCACGCGAACTGCCCGCGCTCCACCAGCACGCGCCCGCCCCCCTGGGTCCAGCCGGCGAGCGAGGGCGTGTCGATCCGCGACGGCACCGGCGGCGGCGCGCGGAACCGGACCGAGGCGAGGCTCGCCTTGCGGCCGAGCGGCAGGCGCGCCGCCATCGGCAGGTCCAGGTCGGACAGGGTGACGCCGCCGCGGAACCCGCCGTCCTCGGTCCGTAGCAGGTCGAGGTCGGTGCGCGCGATCGTCGCGGTCGACGTGGCCCCCCGCGCCCGCGCCACCACGTCGGGGATGGTGATGTCGGCGGACCGGATCTGTCCGTCGATGCCGAACGACAGCGACCCGTCCGCCCGGGGTGCCGTGACGTCCAGCATCACGTCGGCCGGGATGACGGCGGTGAACGGCGACGGGATGGACACCTCGAGGTCGAGCACGGACCAGGGCCGCGCGGCGACGGCGATCGACGGGGCAGCGACCGAGAGGCCGCCGCGTCGGACGATCGAGAAATCCGTCGCGGTCACCCGGAGCCGGAGGGGGAACCCGCCGACCGACAGGTCGGCGAAGGAGACCTGCGATCCGGCCGCACGCTCGCGCGCGGCCCAGACGGCGACCTCCTCCCGCGCGGTCCGCGCGGCGATCCACCACCAGCCGGAATAGGCGACGACAGCGGCCACGACGAGGACGGCGGCGACGAGCGGCAGGCGGAAACGACGCATGAACACCCGCGGCGTCAGGGAACGGAACCGCGCCCCACCCTCAGCCGCAGCGGGAATAGCCGCAGCCGGGGCAGTACGCGCATCCTTCCTGTACGACCAGCCCGGCCTCGCCGCAACGGGGACATTGCCGGGGCCGCTCCTGCGGCTCCGCCCCGATCGATCGCGCGGCGGCCGGCGGCCCCCCTTCGGGAACCGGACGGACGATGAAACCGATCTCGATCAGGTGGCGCTCGATCACCTCGCCGATCGCGGCGAGCAGCGACGGGACGTAGCGGCCGCCGACCCATTGGCCCCCGCGCGGATCGAAGACGGCCTTCAACTCCTCGACCACGAAGGAGACGTCGCCACCGCGGCGGAACACCGCGCTGATCATGCGGGTGAGCGCCACGGTCCAGGCGTAGTGCTCCATGTTCTTGGAATTCACGAACACCTCGAACGGCCGTCGGCGCCCGTCCTGGATCACGTCGTTGATCGTGATGTAGAGGGCGTGGGCGCTGTCGGGCCAGCGGACCTTGTAGGTGCGCCCGGGCAGCGCGTCGGGCCTGTCCAGCGGCTGCGTCATCCAGACCACCTCCCCGCCTCCCTCCCGCCGCTCGGCCACTGGTTCCGGCGCCAGGGTCTGTGCGGGTGCCGCCGGCGGATCGGCGGTGAGGACCGAACCGGTGATCGCGTTCGGGCGGTAGGTCGTGCAGCCCTTGCAGCCCAGCGCATAGGCCTCGCGGTAGACGTCGCAGAAATCCTCGAAGGGCAGGTCCTCGGGGACGTTGATGGTCTTGGAGATCGAGCTGTCGACGTACTTCTGCGCCTCCGCCTGCATCACGAGGTGGTCGTGCGGCGCGAGCCCGGCGACGTCGACGAAGAAGTCCGGGACCGGCGCGCCCGGACCGTGCCGCTCCTGCCAGAGGCGCCAGGCATGGTCGGCCACCGTCTCGGACCGCTTCGACCCGTCGGGCTGGAGCACGGTGCGCGTGTAGGAGCGCGCGAAGATCGGCTCGATGCCGGAGGAGACGTTGTCGGCGAGCAGCGAGATCGTCCCGGTCGGGGCGATGGAGGTGACGAGCGCGTTGCGGATGCCGTGCCGCGCGATCGCGTCGCGGACGTCCGCGTCGAGGGTCGAGACGGTGCGCCCGGCCAGATAGGCGTCGCGGTCGAACAGCGGAAAGGCGCCCTTCTCCTGCGCGAGATCGACGGAGGCGAGATAGGCGTGCCGACGGATGGCGGCAAGCCAGCGGCCGGTGAGCGCCACCGCCTCGGGCGAGCCGTAGCGCACCCGGCACATCGCCAGCGCGTCGGCGAGGCCGGTGACGCCGAGACCGATCCGCCGCTTGGCCCGCGCCTCGGCCGCCTGGGCGGGAAGCGGGAAGTTCGACACGTCGGTGACGTTGTCCAGCATGCGCACGGCGACGGGCACGAGATCGGCCAGCGCATCCATGTCGAGCCGGGCCCCCTCGCCGAAGGGATCGGACACGAGTGCCGCAAGGTTGACCGAGCCGAGGAGGCAGGCACCGTAGGGCGGAAGCGGCTGCTCCCCGCAGGGATTGGTCGCGGCGATCGTCTCGCAATAGGCGAGGTTGTTCGCGGCGTTGATCCGGTCGATGAAGATCACGCCCGGCTCGGCGTAGGCGTAGGTCGCGCGCATGATTCGGTCCCAGAGGTCGCGGGCCCGGATCGTGCGATGGACGCGGCCGGCGAAGACGAGCGGCCACGGCCCGTCGGCCTCCACCGCGGCCATGAACGGGTCGGTGACGAGGACCGAGAGATTGAAGTTGCGCAGCCGCCCGGGCTCGCGCTTGGCCTCGACGAAGGCCTCGATGTCGGGATGGTCGCAGCGCAGCGTGGCCATCATGGCGCCCCGGCGGGAGCCGGCGCTCATGATGGTGCGGCACATGGCGTCCCACACGTCCATGAACGAGACGGGCCCCGAGGCGTCGGCCCCGACGCCGACGACGGGCGCCCCCTTGGGCCGCAGGGTCGAGAAATCGTAGCCGATCCCCCCGCCCTGCTGCATCGTCAGCGCCGCTTCGCGCAGGCCGGCGAAGATGCCGCCCATGTCGTCGGGCACGGTGCCCATGACGAAGCAGTTGAAGAGGGTGACGGACCGGTCGGTGCCCGCCCCGGCGAGGATACGGCCCGCCGGCAGGAACCGGAACCCCTCCAGCGCCCGCAGGAACCGCCGCTCCCACGTCGCCGGATCGCGCTCCGGCGCCGCGAGCGCCCGGGCCACGCGGCGCCAGCTGTCGGCGACGGTCGTGTCGACCGGCGTTCCGTCCGCCACCTTGAGCCGGTACTTCATGTCCCAGACCTGGCGCGCGATCGGCGCCCGGAAGGGGTCGTTCCGGCCGATGACCGGATCGATCGCGGCGATGTCGGCGCCCATCGTCAGACCTCTTTCCCCACGACCCGTCGGAGCGCCATGTTCGTTCCTGTTTTGTTCGTTGTCAACCGCGGATCGAAATCGGGCCCTTGGCCCGATCCATCCCCTCATTCCACACCGTTATCCACACTAGATGGGCTTGACGCGGTGCGGGGAGCGGTCTTCCGCGGCACCTCGAACGACGCGGGTCTGGGCGTCGGCGGCCCGCCGGCCTCGGCGACGAGGCGATCGGTCGCGGTCTCCAGCCGGTCGACGAGGGTGCGGACGAACGTTTCCCGGTCGAGGCCGGGCGGGATGGGGGGAAGCACCTCCACCACGATCGTGCCCGCCCGCTTGCGGAAGCTCCGCCGTGCCCAGTACATGCCGGAGTTGAGGGCGATCGGCACTACCGGGAGGTTCAGCGTCTCGTAGAGGACGGAGATGCCGGCCCGGTAGGGGATCCAGGTTCCGGGCGCCGTGCGCGTGCCCTGCGGGTAGATGACGATCGGCCGCCCCTCCGCCACCACGGCCCGCGCCCCGGCGAGGAGCGACTGGATGGCGCGGCCCTTGCCGCCGCGGTCGATGGGGATCATCCGCACCTTGCGCAGGAACCAGCCCCAGAGGGGAATGAACCCCAGTTCGCGCTTGTAGACGATGGCCGGGTCGTCGAAGAGGGCATGGAGCTTCATCGTCTCCCACGCCGACTGATGCTTCTGGGCGACGATGCAGGGTCCCGCGGGCAGGTTCTCCGCACCGCGCAGTTCCCAGCGGAGGTCGGCGAAGACCCGTTCGATCACCGTGACCGACCGCAGGTACCAGCGGACGGCGGGCAACATCCACCGCTTTGGCAGCAGCAACATCCAGCTGAGCAGCACGCAGAACAGCGCTGTCCAGCCGTAGAAGACGACGTTGAAGGCGATCGAGCGGAGAAGGGGCATCGTCGGTCCGGATCTGGCGCCCGTGCGGGCGCGCGCCGCTTATAGCCGCGGGGGCCGCCGCCGCGCCAGCCGGCGACGCCGCTCGGCGCGCCGTCGGCTCACTTCTCGGTCAGATCGGTGACGCCGTTCCAGCCCGGCGGCTTGGGCACGTTGGCGAACGCCTTCGCCCGCTTGAGGAAGGCCGCCGCGGCCCCGTCGGCGTGGGCGGTCGTCTTGAACCGCTCGATCGCGACCGTGAACTGGCCCGCCCGCCACGCAGAGAGCGCCAGCGCATAGACCTGCCGGATGGTCGAGTCCTTGGGATCGGCCAGCTCGCCCGCCGAGACGGGCGTGAAGAGGCTGACCGGTGCGGAGCGGCCGACGACGCGCACCGTATCGAGCTCGCGGAACGCCACCTCGCCGTTGCAGAGCTTGAAGGTGTCCTCGCTCACGAGGACCTGGGTGCCGTAGCCCTTGTTGGCGCCCTCGAGCCGCGAGGCGAGGTTCACCGCGTCGCCGATGACGGTGTAGTTGAAGCGGCGCGCGGAGCCGATGTTGCCGATCAGAACCGGGCCGGAGTTGATGCCGACCCGGCACTTCGGCGTGCCCAGCGCCCCGCCGGCCAGCGGACCGTTGGGGTCGGCGAGCAGCGCCTTCATCTTCAACGCGGCCTTCACCGCGCTGGTCGCGTGGTCGGGATCGTCGAGCGGCGCGCCGAAGACGGCGAGGATGGCGTCGCCGATGAACTTATCGACGAACCCACCATGCTCCTCGATGATGTCGGTCATCGCGCCGAAGTAGTCGTTGAGCCAAGCGACGAGCACGTCCGGCTCCACGCCCTCCGAGATCTTGGTGAAGGAGGCGAGGTCGGAGAAGAGGATGCTCACCGTCCGCGTCTCGCCGCCGAGCGCGGGCATGGTGCCCGTCTCGGCCATCTTGTCGACCAGCGCCTGCGGCAGGTAGAGCGAGAAGGCCTTCTGGATCTTGCGCCGGTCGCGGTCGCCGAAGGAGATGCGGAACAGCAGGATCAGCAGGTAGGCGACCGCCACCGCGACGAGGGCCTGCATGAAGGGCAGCACGAGCCCGTCGCCGAAGGCGACCGTCGACCCCACGATCCACGCCGCCGCAAGGCCGAGGGCCGCGGCGAGCGAGGGGCCGGGCGACAAGGCGAGGGCCGCCACGACGACCAGTGCTGCGAGCCCGGCCGTGATCGCGAGGCCCATCGCCTCGGGCAGGAGGCGCAGCGCCGTTCCGTGGACGATGTTGTTGATCGCGGTCGCGTGGATGAAGACGCCCGAGATCTGGTCGCGCGTGATGGCTGCCTCGTAGACCTCGGACATGACCGGAAGTTCGCAGCGCGGCGGCAGGTTCTCGCCCTCGGGCGAGGTCGCGAACCGCTTGGAGGTGAACTTCCGGTCCTCGAGATCGGTCACGACCGCGAGGATGACGACCTTGTCCTTGAAGTGGCGCTCGAAATAGGCGTCGTCGCCCTTCTGCGCGCAGGCGTGGAGATCAGCCAGAGAATAGACCGGTACGGACCCGGGCCGGGTGTCGAAGTTCAGCAGGACGTTGCCCTTGCCGTCGGTGATGATCGGCCGGTCGCCGAGCTTCGGGTTCCCGCCCTGCGCCTCGAACGGATCGACGCCCAGCGCCCGCGCGGCGAGTTCCACCGAGAAGGAGGGCTCCAGCTGTCCGCCGCTGTCCTGCTCGAAGCCGAGCGGGATGCGCCGGATGACGCCGTCGGCGTCCTCATAGGCGTTGAGCGAGCGCATGTTGGTGCGACCGCCGATGACCGTCTGCTGTCCCTGGTGCGGGAACAGCGGCTGGCCCATGTGCTGGACGTAACCGAGGACGATCTTGCCCTGCTGGCGGCCGCCGCGCAGCAGGGTGAGGCGGAACGGCCGCTCGTAGTTCGCCAGCGGCCGATCGCCGTCGCGCGAGAACTCCTCGATCGACGTCGGGTACACGATGTCGAAGCCGATGACCGCGGTCCCGTTTGCCAGCATCTTGTCGAAGACGACGGCCATCTGCGGCGTCCACATCACGTTGGGGATGCCGCTGAAGGGGGGACGCTTGTAGGTCTCCTCGTCGATGCCGAGGATGACCGCCTTGCTGGGAGGCTGCTCGACCGAGGGGCCGAAGCTGTGACGGAGCCAGTGCAGCAGGTCGACGCCGACGCCGTCGATCGTGCGGAACAGGGGCGAGAACGGAAGCGCGGTGGCGATGACGATCACCACCACCGCAACCATGAGGCGTCCGAAGCGGGCCCGGAGGCCCTCCGACGCGGCGTCAGCCGCGTTTCCGGCCGCGCCCTTCTTGGCAGCCTGCTGCACGGGACCGGTGCCGGAAAGGATCAGAGGATGACGAGGCGATCGGCAACCGCACCCGGCTCGCCGCGCGCGTCGTTGTGAACCTTGACCACCAGCGTCTTCTCGCCGGCGACGATCCGGTAGAGGCCACCCTTCTCGAGCTTCAGGTTCCGCTTGGACAGGTCGATCACGCGCTCGCCCGCGGCGACCTGCATGGGGGCGCCCTGCTTGTCCATCCGCTCGATGGTCACCGCGACCGGGCTCGACAGCTTGAGGACCGGCATGATCGAGCGGATCGTCAGTTCGGGATTGGGAAGGACGCCGGGGATGGCCGGCGGCGCCACGCGGATGGCCGCGGCCCCGCTCTGGCCGGCCTGGGCGGCGGCGAGGCGCAGCGCCGCGCGGTCGCACTGGAACGCCTCGGAGGAGACCTGCCCGCCGTTCACCTGAGACTGCTGCGCGCCGACCGTGAGCGTCCCGCCGGTCACCGTCTCCCGACGGCACGAACCGAGATAGCTCAGCACGACCTTCTGGCCGGCGGCGAGGGCGATGGTCTGTCCCTCCGTCACGTAGTCCAGGACATCGACGCCCTTGACCCCGTTCGAGACGTCCTCGACGAGGGCCACGGGCCGCTGCGCCATCGCCTGCGGAGCAAGCGCGGCCAGACCGCAAGCAAGAGCAACCGCCGTCAACGCACGCATTCCATCCTCCAGCAGAGACCAGTCCGTGCCGCGGACCCCGAGCGTTGACGTTTTACCCCATCTTTCCGGCGAACGCACGACCCTTGGCGGTAACCATTCCGGCGCTCGGCCGAACGGCGCCCTGCCCCGGCCCGGGCCTCCGGTCGGGCCCGCGACGATGGGGACCGTTCGCGCCGCACGCCCCGTCGTCCAGGGTCCGGGCGTTGTCGAAAGGGGTTCGCACGATGCCCGCCACCGCCCACGTCCTCTCGCTCTCCTGCCCGAACCGCCCCGGGATCGTGGCCGCCGTGTCCGGGCACCTGTTCGAGACCGGCTGCAACATCCTCGACGCGCAGCAGTTCGACGATACGGAGACGAGCCTCTTCTTCATGCGCGTCGTGTTCAATCCGGCGATGCCGGACGTCGCGATGGACGCGGTCGAGGCAGGACTCGGGCGTCTGGCCGACCGCTTTTCCATGGTCTGGTCCCTGCGCGACCGGGCCCGTCGGCGCAAGGTCCTCCTGCTGGTCTCGAAGTTCGACCACTGCCTCGCCGACCTCGTCTACCGCTGGCGGATCGACGAGCTTCCGATCGAGCCGGTGGGGATCGTCGCCAACCATCCACGGTCGACCTACGCGCACCTCGACCTCGACGGCATTCCCTTCCACCACCTGCCGATGACGCGGGAGACGAAGCTGGGGCAGGAGCAGCGGCTCTGGGAGATCATCCGCGAGAGCGGCGCCGACCTCGTCGTCCTCGCCCGCTACATGCAGATCCTGTCGGAAGGGCTGTCGGCGAAGCTGGTCGGTCGCTGCATCAACATCCACCACTCGTTCCTGCCGGGGTTCAAGGGTGCGAGGCCCTATCACCAGGCCCACGCGCGCGGCGTGAAGCTGATCGGGGCGACCGCGCATTACGTCACGTCCGACCTCGACGAGGGGCCGATCATCGAGCAGGACGTGGAGCGGATCAGCCATCGCGACACGCCGGACGACCTGATCCGCAAGGGCCGGGACATCGAGCGGCGGGTGCTGGCGCGGGCCGTCCGCTACCACGTCGAGGACCGGGTCATCCTGAACGGGCGCAAGACGGTGGTCTTCACGGACTGACCGCCCGGAACGCCAGCTCCCCCTGCGCCCGCCCCGACCGGGCCTCGTGGGCGAGGAGCCAGCGCTTGCGCTCCAGCCCGCCGCCGTACCCCGTGAGCGTGCCGTCCGCGCCGATCACCCGGTGGCACGGCACCACCACGCCGATCGGATTGGCGCCGTTCGCGAGGCCGACCGCCCTGACCGCGTCCGGGCGGCCGATCCGCCGGGCGAGTTCGCCGTAGGAGACCGTCGCGCCGCAGGGGATGGCGCGGAGCGCGGTCCACACCGCCCGCTGGAAGACGGTGCCGGGAAAGGCGACCGGGATCGCGTCGATCGCCGCGAGGTCGCCGGAGAAATAGGCCCCGATCGCGGCCACGAGCCCGCCCGGGTCGGTCGCCGGTGCGAGCGACCAGCCTCCCCGCCCGTGGTACCGGTCGAGGAGCCGGACCATGCGATCGGCATGGTCGGTCCAGTCGGTCACACGAAGACGCCCGTCCGCGTCGGCGACGACGACCATCTCGCCGATCGGCGTGGGCAGGCGGTCGACGAGGAGGTGCCGGACGTCGGTCATGGGGCGATCATGCCACGGGGGCACGGCCGCGATGCAACCGTCCGGCGCGATCATGTAGCATGGCGACCGGGTCCGGGCGGCTTCGGCCGCCGGCAGCGGGACGAGGATCACGTCGATGGCATCGGATCGCACCACCGACGGCAGGGGGCGGCCGGCGGGCGTGCGCGTGACGCCGCTCTATCACCAGCTCTACGTCCAGCTGCGCCAGCAGATCACCGAGGGCGGCACCGATCCCTCGCGGCCCCTGCCCTCCGAGCCGGCGCTCTCCGACCTCTATGGCGTCAGCCGCGTCACGGTCCGCCGGACGCTGGAGCGGCTGGAGCAGGAGGGTCTGATCCGCCGGGTGCGCGGCATCGGCACCTTCGCGACCGCCCCCGCCCGGCCGCCCGACCGGATGAACATCCCGGGCCTCGTCGAGAACCTGATCACCTTCGCCGCCGGAACCACGGCACGCACGCTCGACTGGGCCGTGGTTGCGGAAACCCCCGACCTCGCCGCCGGCCTCGGTCCCGGCCCCTATCTGCGGGTGCTGCGGGTGCGCAGCCACGAGGGCAATCCCATCTCGCTCTCGACGATCCACGTCCCCGCCCCCTTCGCGGCACTCCTCGACCCGGTGGACGCGGGCGACGAGCCGATCGTGAAGGTGCTGGACCGCAAGGGCGTGCTCGCGTCGACCGCTGATCAGGTGATCACCGCGGTCGCCGCCTCCGACCTGGCGGCGGCGCATCTCGGCGTGGCGGCGGGCGCCCCCCTCATCTGCATGCGCCGGCTCATGCTGACGGAGGACCGGCGACCGGTGCTCCGTCAGGAGAGCCTCTACGCGCCCGACCGGTTCGAGTACCGGATGACCCTGACGCGGACCAGCGTCGGGCCGCTGGCGAAATGGACGCCGGTCGGGTGAGGGGCCGCCCCACCCCCGGCTTTCCCGTCAGCCGCGCGCCTGATCGATGAAGCGGTTGGTGTAGAGGGCGGAGACGTCGGCCACGTCGGCCACGCCGTAGCGCTTCAGCGCCGACGCCCCCTCCTCCCACAGGCGCGGGACGTTTCGCATCAGGTTCTCGCGGCCCTCCGACAGCCAGAGCCGGTCGCGCGCGGCATCGCTGACGGCGATCAGGCTGTCCATGTCGCGGAGGCCCGGGATCTCGAAGTCCTTTCCCGCCCGCTCGAAGATCGGCCGGGTGGGCTTCGCGATCATCTCGTCCACCGACGCCTTCAGCCCCTTGACCAGCTTCAGGATGGTGTCCGGCTTCTGCTCCATCGTCTGGCGGCTGACGACGTAGCCCTGGCTCGGCATCGGCGCGTACTTGTCGGTCGACCAGACCTCGATCGGCGCGTTCATGCGCTGGAGCGTCACGACGACGTTGATGGCCGCCATGAAGCAGTCCACCCGCCCCTGCTGAAGGATCTGGAGCGCGCCGGGGCTGTTGCCCGTCACCTCGCGCTTCGCGTCCTCCTTCCTGAGCCCGACCTTCTGGAGCATCAGGTCGAGGAAGATCTCGGTCGTGCCGCCGACCGACACGATGCCGACCGTCTTGCCCTTCAGCTCCTCCGCCGTGCGGATCGGCTTGTCGCGCAGGCTGATCATGTGGAAGGTCGACGCCTGATAGAGCGTCGAGACGCAGGCCAGCGGGGAGCCCGACTTGGCGACGGCCTGCATCTGGTCGATCGACGATGCGCGGATCAGGGCCACCTGCCCGGCGATCAGCTGCGTCATCGCGGACGCGGTTCCCTGTCCGCCGATCAGCTTCACGTCGAGCCCCTGCGCGGCGAAATGGCCGCCCGAGACCGCGTTCATCATCTCGATGAAGTCGGAGATGAAGCCGAAGGGCGTCATCACCGTCACCGCCTCGCGCGCCTGGGCGCGCAGCACGGCGGGGCTCGCCACGAGCGCCGCGCCGAGTGCGGCGGTCCCGGTCAGGAAGTCTCTGCGCGTGGTCATCGTTCGGTCCTCTCCATCCGTGGTCGTTTCCGGTTCGCGGGGTCAGCCCATCCAGAGGCCGCCGTTCACGTGCAGCGTCTGGCCGGTCACGTAGGCCGACGCGGGTCCCAGCAGGAAGAGGATCGGCCCGACGACGTCGACGGGCTCGGCGAGCCGTCCCATCGGGACCGTCCGCACATAGGCCTCGCGGTCGAGACGGACGGGTGCGGCGCCCTCCTCCCCGCCGCGGCCGGTGCCGCCGGACAGGAAGGCCGTGTCGACCGCACCCGGGGCGACCGCGTTGCAGCGGACCAGCGGCGCATTCTCCTGCGCGGCGAGCCGCGTCAGCGAAAGGACCCCGGCCTTGGCGGCCGAATAGGGGCCGTAGCCCGGCGTCGGCTTCACCGCGAGGCCGGACGCGGTGTTCACGACGGCGGCGTGCCGGCCGCGACGGAGCAGCGGGAGCCCGTGCCTGAGGCACAGGAAGGTGGCGGTGAGGTTGCCGGCCACCACCGCCTCCCACGCCGCCAGCCCCGTCTCGGCGAGGGGGGCCTTCGGAGCGGCGAAGCCGGCGAGGTTGACGAGCCCGTCGAGCGCCTCGGCCATTTCCTCGATCCGGGCGAACGCGGCGGCGATGCGCGCCTCGTCGGTGGCGTCGAGCGCGATCGCCGGCACGTCGGGTTCGGGCGGGTGGCGCGCGATCGACGCGGGGAGGTCGAGCACCATCATCCGGCATCCGGCCGCATGGAGGGCCGACACCACCGCCCGCCCGATCCCGCCGCACCCGCCGACCACGGCGATCCGCGCGCCCGGCGGGGGCGCCAGGGCCGGTGCCGTCGGGGCCAGTGTCGTCGGCGGTGCGTCCATGGGCGGTCTCCGACGGAGGGGCGCGCGACGAGGATGACGCCTTGTCTTATTTCAGATACAACCTCAACACGGAAACCGGTGGACAGGCAAGGGCCATGCTCCGACCCCGCGGCGGCGACGCCGATTTCGACGTGGTGGTCTCCGGCGGCGGGCCGGTCGGCCTCTGCGTCGCCTTCCTCGCGGCCCGTCGCGGCCTGAGCGTCTGCGTGCTGGAGACGGGCGCGGGGATCGAGCGCGACCTGCGCGCCTCGACCTTCCACCCGCCGACCCTCGACATGCTGGAGCCGTTCGGGATCGCGGCGGAACTCGTCGCGCGCGGCCTCGTCTGCCCGCATTGGCAGATCCGGATGCACCCGTCGGGCGATCGGGCGGTCTTCGACCTGTCCGTCCTCGCCGACGACACGCGCCATCCCTTCCGCCTCCAGTGCGAGCAGTGGAAGCTGTCGGAGGCGCTGATGTCCCGGATCGAGGCCGACGGCGCGGTCTCGCTGGGGTTCGGGACGAGCGTCGAGGGGTTCGAGCAGGACGCCGAGGGGGTGACGGTGTTCGCCCGGTCGGGCGCGCAGGCCGAGACGGTCCGCGCCCGCGTGCTCGTCGGCGCGGACGGCGCCCGATCGGCGGTGCGCCGGGCGCTGGCACTTCCCTTCGAGGGCGCCACCTATCCGGAGACGACGCTGCTCGTCACCACCGACATGCCCTTCGAGGAGCATCTGGAAGGGCTGTCGAACGTCAGCTACTGCTGGACCGAGGGCGGCAACTTCTCGCTCCTCAAGGTGCCCGGCCGCTGGCGCGTCTCGATCTATCCGCGCGAGGACCTGCCGATCGACGACCAGCTGTCCGAGGCGGCGATCGAGGCGTCGCTCCAGGCCGTCGTCCCGTGCCCCGCGCCCTACACGGTGATGGAAAAGCGGCCCTACCGCGTGCATCAGCGCATCGTGCCGACGTATCGGGTCGGCCGCGTGGCACTCGCCGGCGACGCGGCCCACCTCAACAGCCCGGCCGGCGGCATGGGGCTGAACGGGGGCATCCACGACGCGTTCGAGCTGGTGGACGCGATCGCCGCCGTCCTCCTCGACGGCGCGGCGCTCGACCGGCTCGAGCTCTACGACCGGCGCCGGCGGCCGGTGGCCCGCGACCAGATCATCGCCCAGGCCGACCGCAACCGTGCCCGCATGCGCGAAAGGGACCCCGGGCGGCGCCGGGCGATGCTGGCCGACCTGCAGGCGACGGCGCGCGACCCCGACGCGCTCCGCCGCCACCTGCTCCGCTCCTCGATGATCGAGGGGCTGCGTCAGGCGGCGGACGTCGCCTGACGGGGCTCACCGCCCCGAGGACGCGTGCCAGGGGATGAGGAAGCGCCGCAGCGCGCCGATCCCGAAGTAGAAGACGAAGCCGAGGATCGTCATGTGGATGATGACGGCGAACAGGCTGTCGGTCTCGTAGGCGTTCATCCGCGCGATCAGCATGTAGCCGAGCCCCGCGTTCCCGCCGAGATACTCGCCCACGATCGCGCCGATGATCGCCAGCACGATCCCCACCTCCATGCCCGTGAGGATGTAGGGGAGCGAGGACGGCAGCTCCAGCCGGCGAAAGATCTGCCAGCGGGTCGCGTTCAGGCTGACCATCACGTCCCGGTGGCCCGCGTCGACCGACTTCACCCCCAGCACCGTGTTCGTGAGGATCGGGAAGAAGGCGAGGACCGCCGCCACGATGATCTTCGACGTCGGCCCGAAGCCGAACCAGACGACGAACAGCGGGACGAGCGCCACCTTGGGGATGACCTGCGTCGCGACGATGAAGGGGTTCAGCGTCTGCTCCAGCCACCGGAGCCGGCCGATCGCCACCCCGAGCCCCACGCCCACGACGAGCGCCCAGGCGAAGCCGACCAGGGTGACGTAGATCGTGGCGCCCGTATGCCTCCACGCCCGCGGACTGTCGAGCATCTCCAGCCATGCGGTCCACACCGAGGCGGGCGACGGCAGGATGAAGGCGGAGATCTCGGTCTCCGTCACGTACAGGTGCCAGATGCCGACCAGCACGAACAGAAGCGCCGGCGTCGTGAGCCAGGGCAGCAGCGCCTCGCGGCCCGGCATGCCGGACGTCCGGGGCGGCGCGGGCTCGTCGAGGGGGATCCCGGACATGGCGCGTCTCCTCAGCTGATCTCGGCCAGGCGATGGCGCAGGGCCTTCGCGATGGACTGGAAGGCGGGATGCCCCTGCGTGTCGAGGGTACGGGGCCGCTCGATCGGCACGTCCACGACGGTGTCGATGCGCCCGGGGCGGGGGGACAGCAGCACGATGCGGTCGGCGAGGAAGACGGCCTCGCCGATCGAATGGGTGACGAGCAGGATGGTCTTGCGCGTCTCCATCCAGATCCGCTGGAGCTCAAGGTTCATCTGGTCGCGCGTCATCGCGTCGAGCGCGCCGAACGGCTCGTCCATGAGGAGGATGTGCGGATCGTAGGAGAGCGCGCGGGCGATCGCCGCCCGCTGGCGCATGCCGCCCGACAGCTCCTTCGGCCAGCGCGTCTCGAACCCGGCGATGCCGACGAGGCGCATCAGCGCGTGGGCGCGGGCGCGCCGCTCGGCCCTGGCGACGCCCTTCAGTTCGAGCGGCAGGGCGATGTTGTCCTCGATGGTCAGCCAGGGAAAGAGGTTCGCCTCCTGGAAGACCATCCCGAGTTCGGAGACGGCCGCGTCCTGCCGCGCGCCCTCCTTCCACAGCGGCGTGCCCTCCACCGTCAGCGTGCCGCTCGTCGGCGGGATCAGGCCGCCGACCATGCGCAGGAGCGTGGTCTTGCCGCAGCCGGACGGCCCGAGGAGGACGACGAGTTCCCCCTCGGCCACCGAGAGATCGGTGCGGGCGAGCGCGTGGACCAGCCGGTCCCGCGTCCCGTACCATTTCTCGACCCCGTCGAGGACGATGGCGCCGGTGCCCGGAGCGGCGAGGGCGGAGAGGTCAGGTGCCAGGGGCGGCATCGGCGATCTCCTGCGGATCGGTCGCGCGGGCGCGGTCCGGCCTTGCGACGCCGCCACGAGGATGTATCGTAGATAATACAACCTCACTGTCAATCCCGGGCCGGCCCGGATGGAGGCGGATGATGAGCGTGGCCTATGCCCCCGACGGGCTGCTCGGCGTGCTGACGCCCCAGGCGAACACGACGGTCGAGCCGGAACTGGCGCTGCTGATGCCGCGCGGGACGGCGTGGATCAACGGTCGCCTCATGAGCGGCCGGGCCACGATCGCCGACAGGCTCCGCGATTACTTCCGGAACTACGCAGCCTCGATGGAGCAGTTCGCGAACGCGCCGGTCGGCGCCGTGGCCTTCGCCTGCACCGGGGCCTCCTATCTGGCGGGCGTGGCGAAGGAGGACGCAACGATCGCGGAGATCGAAGGCCGCCACGGCATCCCGGTCCTCACCGCGGCGACGGCCGTCGCGGATGCCCTGCGCGCCCTGGGCGCGCGGCGGATCGGCCTCGTCTCGCCCTACGACGAGGCGCTCGACGCGGCGAGCGTCGACTACTGGACGGCGCGCGGCTTCACGGTCGCGGCGAAGAGCAGCGCGTGGCACCGATCGGACGCGTTCCACCCGATCTACAGCCTGCCCGGCGGCGCGTCGCAGGCGGCGCTCGACCGGCTCGCCGGGGAACCGCTGGATGCCGTGGTCATGCTGGGCACCGGCATGCCGACCCTCCACACCATCGCGCGGTCGCCGCGGCTCGGATCGGCGCCCGTTCTGTCCTGCATGCTCTGCCTCGCGTGGCGGTCCGTCGTGGCGCTCGCCGGCGGGACGCCCGACGCCGCCTCCCTCCTCGCGATGGTCGACGGCGGGGGGTGGCGCGACCGCCTGCCGACCCCGGCCGCGTGACCGTCGGACGGTGATCCTTTTCCCCTCCGGCGGTGTTCGCGAGACACGGCCGGAGGGGTCCGCATGGTCAGGGCGTTCGCGGACGCCATCCTGGCCGAGCCGGTGCGCGAGATCGCCGCCGTCCCCCCGGCCGCCCGCGCGGCCCCGCTGGCGGCACGCTGAGGCCGGCGGGTCAGGCCGCCTCGCGGTC
>CANGXM010000019.1 GCA_947457845.1 Rhodospirillales bacterium
CGAGGCGACGCTCGCCGCCGTCCGCGCCGCCGGCCCCCCGGACGCGGCGCACCGGATCGTGCAGGCGGACGTGGCGGACCCGGCGGCGGTCGACCGGATGATCGCGGACACGGTCGCCGCCTGGGGCCGGCTCGACGTGCTGGTCAACAACGCCGGCATCCAGACCGACACGCCGGGCGACGGCTTCGACGAGGCGGCCTTCCTGAAGATCCTCGGCGTCAACCTGATCGGTGCCGCCTACTGCGCCCGGGCGGCGATCCGTCACTTCCTGACGCGGCCGGGCGGCGGGGTCGTAATCAACACCTCCTCGGTCCACGAGGTGATCCCCAAGCCCGGCTTCCTCGCCTATTCGATTTCAAAGGGCGGGCTCGGCAACCTCACGCGCACGCTTGCGCTGGAGTTCGCTGACAAGGGCATCCGGGTCAACGGCGTCGGCCCCGGCGCCACGATGACGGACCTGAACGGCGCCTGGACCGACGACCCCGTCAAGCGCGCGGCGGTCGAGAGCCACATCCCCATGGGCCGCGCGACGACCCCGGAGGAGATCGCCCCGGTCTTCGCCTTCCTCGCGTCGGACGAGGCGTCCTACGTGACCGGCCAGACGCTGCACGCCTGCGGGGGCCTCACCCTCTTCGGCGACTTCAAGCGGAACTGGTCCTCCTGACGCGCGGGTAGGTAGGCTCCGGCCATGAGCCCCCGCCTCAGCCTCCGCATCGACTTTCCCGACGGGGTCCGCCTCGGCCCGGGCAAGGTGGCGCTGCTGGAGGCGATCGGCCGGACCCGGTCGATCTCCGCCGCCGGCCGCAGCCTCGGCATGAGCTACCGGCGCGCCTGGCTGCTGGTGGACGCGGTCAACCGCGCGTTCGAGGAACCGGTCGTCGTCACCCGGCCCGGCCGGCGCGACGGAGGGGCCGAACTGACCGCTCTCGGCGCCCGCCTCGTGGCGCTCTACCGCACCGTGGAACGCCGCGCGGCCGAGGCGTCGGCCGGAGCACTGGCCGAACTGGCGGCGGCGCGGGTGCCGATGGCGGCGGGCGACGCGGAGACCGACGTCAGCCGGGCCGGCTGAGGCCGAAGGACCGCCCGTCCAGCGCCACCGCCTTTACCATCGCCCAGACCCGGACGCCGGGCGCGAGGGCAAGGCGCTCCACCGCCTCCCGCGTCACCAGCGCCCAGAGCCGCGTCGACCCGAGGTCGACCGCCACCTTCGCCATCGCGTCGCCGACCGGAACGACCGCGCCCACCGCGCCCGGTAGCCGGTTGGCGATCGATACGTCCATAGGGCGGGAGAGGGCGAGGGCCACGTCGCGGGCGGGGATGCGGGCCCGCACCCGCGCGCCGTCGGCGAGGTCGAGGGCCGGCACGCGCAGATCCCCGTCGGCGAAGCGCAGGGTGGCGAGGCCGTGGGCGTCGCGGGCGCGGACGACGGTGCAGTCGAGCACGGTCCCGATGTCGAGGCCGCCGACGATCGGCGCGAGGTCGGCGCCCGACAGCACGGTCGCGAGCGGCCCCGCCGCCAGCACCCGCCCCTCGGCCAGCAGCACGACGTCGGTCGCGAGCCGGACCACCTCCTCCAGCGCGTGGCTGACGTAGACGATGGGGACCGCCAGCTCGTCCCGTAGGCGCTCCACGTAGGGCAGGATCTCCGCCTTGCGCGCCCCGTCCAGCGCCGCCAGCGGCTCGTCCATCAGGAGAAGGCGCGGCTGGGCGAGGAGCGCCCGGCCGAGCGCCACCCGCTGCCGCTCCCCGCCCGAAAGCGCGTGCGGCCGGCGGTCGAGCAGCCGCCCGATGCCGAGAAGATCGACGACCGCGTCGAACCCGATGCCAAGCGACCGCCCGCGGGCGCGGTCGAGACCGAAGCGGAGGTTGCCGGCGACGGTCATGTGCGGGAAGAGGCGCGCGTCCTGGAAGACCACGCCGATCCCCCGCCGCTCGACCGGCACGTCGATCCCGCCCGTAGTGTCCAGCAGCACCGTCCCGTCGACCCGCACGAGGCCCGCGTCGGGCCGCGCGGCCCCCGCGATCGCCTGGACGATGGTGGTCTTGCCGGCACCCGACCGGCCGAAGAGGGCGACGAGCCGCCCCTCGCTCGCGAAGGCGACGTCGAGGTCGAAGGCGCCGCGCCGCAGCCGCAGCCGGACCTCGATCACGCGGCCCCCAGCAGGCGGCGGACGCGCAGCGAGACGGCCTCGGCCAGGACGAGCCCGCCCAGCGCCAGCGCGAAGGAGATCGTCACGAGCCGGGCCGCCACCGCGTCGCCGTCCGGCGACTGGGTGGCGGTGTAGATCGCGAGCGGCAGGGTCCGGGTCTCGCCGTCGACGTTGCCGACGAAGGTGATCGTGGCGCCGAACTCCCCCAGTGCGGCGGCGAAGGCGACGATGGCGCCGGCCAGGATGCCGGGCAGCATGAGCGGCAGCGTGACCGAGCGGAACACGTCGAACCGGCCCGCACCCAGCGTCCGCGCCGCGAACTCCAGCCCGGGGTCGACCGCCTCCAGCGCCTGCCGGATCGCCCGCACCATCAGCGGGAACCCCATCACCGCGGCGGCGACCGCGGCGCCCTCGGTGGTGAAGATCAGGCGGAGGCCGAACGTCTCGTAGAGCCACCCGCCGACCGGCCCCCGCGTGCCGAGCACGACGAGGAGGAGATAGCCGATCACGACCGGCGGCATGACCAGCGGCATGTGGACGACCGCGTCGAGCAGCGCCCGGCCCGGGAACCGCAGCCGCGCGAGGCACCAGGCGACGGCGACGGCGACGGGCAGGCTCGCCGTGGTCGCCGTCACGGCGACGCGGAGGCTCAGGAGGACGGCCTCGATCTCGGCGCTTTCGAGAAGCATGACAGGCTGCGGCGTCTCCCGACCGGACGGCGCGACGATGCCCCATCCGCGCCGTCAGCGCATGGAGAAACCGAAACGCTGGTAGACGGGCAGCGCCTCGGGCCCCGTCAGGAAGGCGAGGACGCGCCGCGCGGCCTCGCTCTCGCGGACCAGCGCCATCGGATAGACGACGGGCGGATGGCTGCCCTCGGGGAAGACGCCCGCCACCCGGACCCCGCGCGAGGCCGCGGCGTCGGTCGTGTAGACGACGCCGGCCGGAACCTCGCCGCGCTCGACGAGGGCGAGCGCCGCGCGGACGTTCTCCGCCCGAACGAGGCGCGTGCGCGCCGCCTCCCAAGCGCCCAGCGCCGTCAGCGCCTGCTGGGCGTAGCGGCCCGCCGGCACGCTCGCCGGATCGCCCGTCACCCAGCGCCCGTCGCGACCCAGGAGCGCCGTCAGGTCGAAGCCGGGGCGCAGGTCGACGACGACCGTGCTCGCCGCCGGGACGACGAGCGCCAGGCGGTTGCCGATCGGGGCCACCCGCGTGTCCGGCACGATCAGCCGGCGCGCGGCCAGCCAGTCCATCCACTGCTCGTCGGCCGAGACGAAGACGTCGGCCGGCGCGCCCTGCTCGATCTGGCGGGCCAGCGCCGAGGAGGCGGCGAAGGAGAAGCGCACGGGCGGGTTGCCCGCAGCCACCCAGGCCCGCCCGATCTCCCCGAACGCGTCGGTGAGGCTCGCCGCGGCGAGCACCGTGACGGTCTGGGCCCGGGCAGCGGGCACGGCGACGACGAGGAGGGCGAGGACGGTGAGGACGAGACGCATGGGACGCTCCGATCACCGAGCCATATCTCAGCGGATACCGCTTAACACCGGACCCCACGCCCGGAAACCCTCATCATCGCTTGGACCAGACCGCCCCGCCGGAATAGCGCAGCGCCAGGAACCGGTAGGTCTCGCGCAGCAGCGGGGCCAGCTGCTCGGCCTGGACGGGCGGGCGCTGCCACTTCTCGTCCAGCTCGGCCCAGTCGACCGAGACCTTGTGCAGCGCGTTCCGCGTCGCCCGCACCCGCTCGACGACGGTGAACCAGTTGCGCAGGCACCCGCCGACGTCGTCGAGCACCTTGTCGATCTCGACGAACAGGACGCGGCAGTCGTTGCGCGGGCGGCGCATCAGCATCTGCATCATCACGATCTCGTCCGACAGGTCGCGGTCGGTCTCGAACCGCGACCGGGCGCCGCCCACGAAATCGTAGATCTTCTGCAGGAACGTCATCTTGTCCCGCAGCGCCTCCACGTAGCTCGTCTCGTGGACGAGCGCTTCGGCGGAACGGGTGAACTCGACCCGGTCGCGGCCGGCGGTCACCTCGGCCGGCAGCTTCTGGAGGAACTCGGTCACGAGAACCCCGGCATCGTCCGACGCCCCGAAGGCCGGAAGGTCGGTGAGGTTGGCCGGGAGGCGGGCCGACTGCCCGGTGAGGCGGGCGAGGCGCAGGACGAGCTTCGCCCGGGCGAGACCGTGGTGCTTGTCCTCCACCGACCAGGAGGCGGTTCCGTCCAGCACCTCGCGCGGGATGCGCTCGCCGGGCGTGATGCGCTTGACGTACTCGAGCCCGTCCTCGATCAGCCGGAGCATCCGGTGGTCGTTCGAGCCCGGCCGGACGTTGAAGTTCGTCATCAGCGTCGGCATCGGGACGCAGGCGGTGAAATCCCCCATGGGGATGTACATCGCCGCCTGGCGCAGATCCGCCGTCTTGGCGAACCACATGCCGGGCACGCCGAACAGCTTGCTGTCGAAATGGAAATGGACCTCGTCGCCGAGCGGGCGGAGGACCTCCGGGTCGGTGCGCGGCGCGACGGCGGGCGTCGACGCAGCGGTCGGCCCGCCGCTTCCCTCGTCCCTGGGATCGCCCATCTGCAACCGTCCCCTGCGGAACCGGCCGTCCGTCGCGTCGGACAGGCCGACCGCCCCGCCGATCATTACGTCGGCGCCGGACCGCGCCCATGCAAGATGTCGGACGACGCAGTATCCTAATCGTTAGTCTAAAAACCTGAACATTCGAAGAAAAATCGGGTCGGAGACGGCGGCGTCTCAGACCCAGGGCCGGGCGTCCCGGTCCGTGGCCTCCCAGGCGGCGATGGTCGCGGCATGGGCGAGCGTCACGTCGACGTCGTCGCGCCCGTCGATCAGCCCCTGCTTGCGGAAGGCATCGATGCCGAAGGCGTGAACCGTGCCGTCGGCCTCGGTCACCGTCTGCGCCGGAAGGTCGACGGCGAGCCGCGCGCCCGGTGCCGCGGCGAGCCGGTCGAGCAGGCCGCCGACCGTGGCCTCGGGCAGCGTCACGGTGAGGAGGCCGTTCTTGCCCGCGTTGCCGGCGAAGATGTCGCCGAAGCTGGGCGCCACCACGCAGCGGATGCCGGCGTCGACCAGCGCGTAGACCGCGGCCTCCCGCGAGGAGCCGCAGCCGAAGTTCGGGCCCGCGACGAGGATCCCCGCCCCCGCCCATTCCGGCCGGTCGAGCACGAAGCCGGCCTTGCGCACGTCGGCGAACAGGAAGTTCCGGTAGCCGGCGCTGCGCGGCTTGCGCAGGAACCGCGCCGGGATGATCTGGTCGGTGTCGACGTTGGCGACCGGCAGCGGCGCGGCCACCGCGTCGAGGGTGACGAACGGGGTCATGCGCCCTCCATCAGGCGGCGCACGTCGGTCAGCCGCCCCGTGACCGCGGCGGCGGCGACCATGGCGGGGCTCATCAGGTGGGTGCGGGCGCCCTGCCCCTGCCGGTGGGGGAAGTTGCGGTTGGAGGTCGAGGCGCAGCGCTCGCCGGCGGCCACGAGGTCGCCGTTCATGCCGACGCACATGGAGCATCCCGCCTCGCCCCAGCCGAGGCCCGCGGCCTTGAAGATCCGGTCGAGGCCCTCGGCCTCGGCCTGCGCCTTCACCGGGGTGGAGCCCGGCGTGACAAGGCCGGGTACCGCGGCCTTGCGGCCCTTCAGCACGGCGGCCGCCGCGCGCAGGTCCTCGATCCGGCCGTTGGTGCACGACCCGATGAACACCCGGTCCACCGCCACCTCGGCCAGCGGGACGCCCGGGGCGAGGCCCATGTAGTCCAGCATTTCGACGATCTGGGCGCGCCGCCGCCCGTCGGGCTCGGCCGACGGGTCGGGAACGCGGGCGGTGACGGGCACCGCCGTCTCCGGGCTGGTGCCCCAGGTGACGGTGGGCGCGATGTCGGCCGCGTCGAGCCGAACCTCGCGGTCGAAGCGGGCGCCCGCGTCCGTCGCCAGATCGCGCCACGCGGCCACGGCCCGGTCCCAGCCGGCGCCCGTCGGCGCGTTGGGGCGGCCGTGCAGGTACGCGAAGGTCGTGTCGTCGGGCGCCACCATGCCCGCGCGGGCACCCGCCTCGATCGACATGTTGCAGACGGTCAGCCGCCCTTCCATCGAGAGGGCGCGGATCGCCGACCCCGCGTACTCGATCACGTGGCCGACTGCCCCGCCCGCGCCGATGGCGGCGATGATCGACAAGATCAGATCCTTGCCCGAGACGAAGGGCCCGGGCGCGCCGTCGACCGTGATCCGCAGCGTCCTCGGCCGGCGCTGCCAGAGCGTCTGGGTGGCGAGGACGTGGCTCACCTCCGACGCGCCGATGCCGAAGCCGAGCGCGCCGAAGGCCCCGTGGGTGGAGGTGTGGCTGTCGCCGCAGACGATGGTGAGGCCGGGCAACGTCAACCCCTCCTCCGGCCCGATGACGTGGACGATGCCCTGCCGCGGATCGTCCAGGCCGAAGAGGCGGATGCCGTGCCGGGCGGTGTTGGCCCGCAGCATCTCCACCATGTTCGCGACCTCGGGGTCGGCGATCGGGCGGCGGCGATCGTGCGAGGGGACGTAGTGGTCCGCCACGCCGTACGTGCGGTCCGGCCGGCGGACCGCGCGCCCGGCGTGGTCGATCATGCCGAAGGCGTGGAACGAGCCTTCGTGGACGAAGTGCCGGTCGATGGCGAGCAGGGTCTGCCCGTCGTCGCGGGTCAGGACCGCGTGCGCGTCCCAGACCTTGTCGAAGAGGGTGCGGGGGGTCATGGGTCCATGCTCCCGGGTCCGTTCCGCCTCGTCCTGAGCCTGTCGGACCGTGGGGCGGACCCCCGTCCTCGCCCCCTCATCCGGCGATCTCCGCCGCGGCCTGCGCGCAGGTCGACTGGCGGCCGATCGACGCCAGCGTGCGCAGTGTCGCCTCGTGGGTCTCGCGCGAGAAGGCGGCGCAGCCGTCCGACAGCATCCAGACCTTGAAGTCGCGGACGTGCGCGTCCTGCGCGGTCGCCAGCACGCCGCCGTTTGTGACGATGCCCGACATGATCACCCGCTCGATCCCCAGCTTGCGGAGCACGAACTCGAGGCGGCTCATGTAGAACGCCGAGTAGGCGACCTTCTCCACCTTCACGTCGACCGGCGCCAGCTCGGCCAGGATGTCGTGGCCCCACGATCCGGGCACGAAGTCGCCCTTGCGCAGGAACGGGCGGAGCTGCTTGAGGTGCGGCGAGATGATGGGTTCGCCGCCCCTGCCCGGCACGAGCGTGAAGTGGGTGGAGACGACGATCCCGCCCTTCGCCCGGAGCGCGTCGGCCACCGGCTTCACCCGCGCCGGCAGGGCCGCGATGTCGGCCGATTTCTGGCCGCCGCGGGCGTAGGCGCCGTCCGGGTGGACGAAGTCGTTCTGCAGATCGACGACGATCAGCGCGGTCGTGGTCCAGTTGGTCATGGCTTGCGCTCGATCACGAGGTTGCCCAGCGGGTCGACCCGCGCGGCCATGTCGGGCTCGACGACGATGGTGCTGTCGGGCTGTTCCAGCACCGCCGGGCCGGGGATCACCGCACCCGCCGGAAGCGCGAGGCGGTCCAGCACGGCAGCCTCGTGCCAGGCGCCCTCGGCCCAGATCCGCCGCACGCCACGCCGCGCGCCCTCGACCGACCCGCCCCGGGGCGCGAGGGTCGACAGCGCGAAGGCGGGCCGGCGACCGACCACGGCGGTCCGCAGGTTGAGGAGCCGCATCGGCAGACCGTCCAGCAGCCGCCCGTAGGCGCCGCGATAGGCTGCCTCGAAGGCCGTCCGGACGTCGGCGGCGGTGAGGTCGCGCCCGTCCGGCAGGGCCAGCGGCACGGCGACCGTGTGGGTCTGGCCGACGTAGCTCATGTCGAGTTCCACCAGCGTCTCCACCCCCTCGAACCGCATGCCCGATCGGTCAAGCTGGAGGGTCAGCGCCGCCGCGGTCGCGCGGACGTCCGCGGTCAGCCGCGCGACGTCGAGGCCGTCGAGCGTGGCGTTGATCGTCTGGACCCGATCGTGGCGCATGTCGGCGATGATGCAGCCCATCGCCGAGGTGACGCCAGGGAACCGGGGCACGAGGGCCGAGGCGAGGCCCACCTCGCGGATCAGCGCGCAGGCGTGCAGCGCGCCGCCGCCCCCGAATGGCATCAGCGCGAACCGCTTGGGGTCGTGCCCGCGCTCGATCGAGACGAGGCGGATGGCGCCGGCCATGCGGGCGTTCGCCACCCGCACGATCGCCTCGGCCGCCGCCATCACGTCGAGGCCCAGCGGCTTCGCCACCGTCTCCTCGATCGCGCGGCGGGCCGCGTCCACGTCAAGCCGCGCGAGCTTGCCGCCGATCGGCCGTTCGGCGTTGATCCGGCCCATGACGACGTTGGCGTCGGTCACCGTCGGCCGGTCGTTGCCGAGGCCGTAGCAGACGGGGCCGGGGTCGGACCCGGCGCTTTCCGGCCCCACCTGTAGGAGGCCGCCGCGGTCGATCCCGGCGATGGAGCCGCCGCCGGCCCCGATGGTGGAGATCTCGACCATCGGGGTGCGGACGACGAGGCCGAAGTCGAGCGTCGTCTGCGCGGCCAGCTGCGGCGTGCCGTCGACGATGAGGGAGACGTCGAAGCTGGTGCCGCCGACATCGCCGGTGATGACGTTGGGGAAGCCGGCACCCCGCGCGATGGCGGCGGCCGCGATCACGCCCGCCGCGGGGCCCGAGAGCGCGGTGCGGACCGGAAGCGCACGGGCGGTGTCGACCGTCATCACGCCGCCGTTCGACTGGACGATCAGCACGTCGCCCGCGAACCCGCCCTCCTTCAGCCGCGTCTCCAGCGCGCCGAGGTAGGAACCGACGACCGGCTGGAGATAGGCGTTGATGGCGGTGGTGGAGGTGCGCTCGAACTCCCGGATCTCGGGCAGGATGGCGGACGAGCAGTTCGCGTGCTCGTTCGGCCAGACGTCCCGGAGCGCGTCGAGCGCCGCGCGCTCGTTGGCGGGATTGGCGTAGGCGTTGATGAAGACGACGCAGACCGCCTCGCAGCCCTTGTCGAGCAGCGCCCGTGCCGCCGCCCGGATCTCGGCCGGGTCGATCGCCTCCAGGACGGTTCCGTCGGCGAGCGTGCGCTCCCCCACCTCGAGGCGCAGGTCGCGCTGGATGACCGGCACGAACTGGCCCCACAGGCCCCAGGTCTGCCGCCGGTCGCGCCGGCGCATCTCCAGCACGTCGCGGAAGCCGCGCGTCGTGATCAGGCCCGCCCGCGCGCCCTTGCGCTCCAGAAGGGCGTTCGTGCCCACCGTCGTGCCGTGGACGACGGACGCCACCTCGGCCAGCGGGATGCGTTCGCGGATGCCCTCCACGAAGCCCACCGACTGGTTGCCGCGGGTGGAGGGGACCTTGCCGACGGTGACCTTGCCGGTCGCCTCGTCGTAGAGGAACAGGTCGGTGAAGGTGCCGCCGACGTCGACGCCGATGACGGTCATGCCCCGGTCCCCCGCAGGCGGGCGGTCGCGACGGTGTCGAGCGCGCCATGCGCGTCGACCGCGACCCGGTAGAGATCGCGCGCCGCGTCGGCCGTGACGTAGCCGAGCGTCACGTCGCGCGCGACCGCCGCGGGGTCGCGCACCAGGGGATCGCCCCAGCCGCCGCCGCCCGGCGTCTCCAGCCGGACGCGCCGTCCCCGCGACAGGGGGATTCCCACCATCTTCGCCCCCAGCGGCGGTTCGGCCCAGCCGTCGGCCCCCTCGTAGGAGAAGCGGGTGGGGGCGGCCTCGCCGCCGCCCAGCACGCCCTTCGGCCGGAAGCGCGCGCGCTCGCCGAAGACGAAGCCCTCGGCCTCCGGGTTCATCACCTCGATTTCGTAGACCGCGCCCAGGCCGCCGCGGTGCGTGCCCGCCCCACCGCTGTCCGGCCTCAGCGCCCATTGGGTGAAGCGGACGGGATAGGCCGCCTCCAGGATCTCGACCGGCGGGATCGTGGCGGTGGAGATGGGCGCGTTGCCGTGGTTCAGCCCGTCGCCCTCGGGGTTGCCGCCGTGGCCGCCGCCGTAGAAGGAGAACATCACCCACCGCGCCCCGTTCGGCCGGTGCCCGGCGATGGAAAGCGCGTTGATCGTGCCGTAGGCCTGCCCGTTGGTGATCGCCGGCTTCACGTGCTCGAAGATGGAGAACAGCACGTCGATGATGCGCAGGATCGTCTCGGTGTAGCCGCCGACGGGCTTGGGCGCCTTCACGTTCAGGAAGCTGCCTTCGGCCACCACCACCTCGATCGGGTCCATGACGCCGGCGTTCGCCGGCACGTCGCGGAAGAGGTGCTTGAGCGCCACGTAGCAGCTGGCGACCGTCGTGGAGAGCGCGATGTTCACCGGCCCGGCGCAGGCGGGCGACGAGCGCGAGAAGTCGAGCGTCATCCGGTCGCCGCGGACGGTGAGGTCGAGGGCCACCTTCAGCGGCACGTCGGTCCGCCCGTCGTTGTCGAGGAAATCCTCCATCGACCAGGTGCCGTCCGGCAGCTCCGCGATCAGGCTGCGCATCATGGTGGCTGCGCGCCGGCGCAGTTCGCCCAGCGCGTCCGCCACCGTGCCGGCGCCATACTCGGCGAGCAGCGCGTCGAGGCGCTTCGCCCCCAGGTCGAGCGCGTTGATCTGGCCGTTGAGGTCGCCCCACGCCGAGGTCGGCAGGCGGGTGTTCGCCAGGATGATGTCGATCACGTCCTGCCGCGTCTGTCCGCCGGCCGAAAGGCGCACGGGCGGGATCAGCATGCCCTCCTGGAAGCACTCGGTCGCGGCCGGATTGTAGTTGCCGGGCACGTTGCCGCCGACGTCGTGCCAATGGCCGACCGACCCCAGCCAGCAGAAGAGCGTCCCGTCCCGGAAATAAGGGCGAACGAGGCGGAAGTCGGACAGGTGCGTCCCGCCGAGATAGGGGTCGTTGAAGATGAAGACGTCGCCGTCGACCACCGTGTCGCCGAACTTGTCCATCACCGCGCGCACGGCGAAGGCCATGACGCCGACGAAGATCGGCAGGCCCGACTTGCCCTGGATCAGCGTGGCGCCGGTCGCGGCGTCGTAGAGGCCGTGGCAGGCGTCGTGCGCCTCGGCGATGATCGGGTTGAAGGCCGAGCGGAAGAGGGTGGCGTCCATCTCGTCGGCGATCTGTTCGAGCCGCCCCTTGAGGACGGCCAGCGTGACGGGATCGATCACGGTCGTGGTCTCCTCACGCGTCCTTCAGGTCGGGATCGTAGCGGCGGCCCGCTTCCATCGTCTCGGGCGTGCCGAGCAGGCGGTTGAGGTCACCGAGGTCGTACATGCGTTCCCGGAAGGGCTGGTTGCTCCCCTGCGCCTTCAGGCTCGCGTAATAGTCGACGAGCAGGCGCGAGACCGCCCGCATGGCGCCGCCGGGGAAGATGACCGTGGCATAGCCGAGCGCCTCGAGCTGTTCGGCCGACTTCATCGGCGTCCGCCCGCCCTCGACCATGTTGGCGAGCAGCGGAACCCGGGCGCCGAAGCGCCGGCCGACGGTCGCCAGCTGCTCCTCGGTCTGCGGCGCTTCGACGAACAGCACGTCCGCACCCGCCTCCAGATAGGCATCGGCCCGGTCGACCGCGCGATCGAACCCCTCGACGGCGATGGCGTCCGTGCGGGCGACGATCAGCGTCGTGTCGCGCGCCCGCGCGTCGAGCGCCGCGCGGATCTTGCCCGTCATCTCGCCCTTACCGATGAGCGCCTTGCCGGCGAGGTGGCCGCAGCGCTTGGGCGTGACCTGGTCCTCCAGCTGGATCGCGTCCGCACCCGCCCGCTCGAACGCGCGGACCGTCCGCTGGACGTTGAGCGCGTTGCCGAAACCGGTGTCGCCGTCCACCACGATGGGGAGCGCGATCCGGTCGCGGATCAGTCCGATCGTGGTCGCCACCTCCCCCATGTCGACGAGGCCGATGTCGGGCCGGCCGAGCCGCGTGTAGGCGATGCTGGCCCCCGACAGGTAGACACCCTCGAAGCCGGCCTGCTCGGCCATCAGCGCGCTGAATGCGTCGTACACGCCGGGAAGCACGAGGATCGGCGCCCGCCGCAGGCGCCCGCGAAGTCCGTCGACCGTCATGCGCCCCGCCCTCCCCCTCGCCGGGCGGGCGCACGACGGCGCCGCCCCCCGGCGTCCGCCGTCGGTGCCCAGGGCGTCCACACACGGCCACCCTCCGCCGCGTCCACCCGCGCCAGCGACATCCGGTAGAGGTAGCGGTCGGGCCGGTAGAGCGCCTGGAGATACTCGACCACCTGCCCGGCCTCGTCCCGCACCGCACGGGTCAGCGTCAGCAATGCCGAGCCCACGTCGACGCCGAGACGCATGGCCGCCTGCGCGTCCGCCAGCGTGGCCCCGATCGTCTGGTCGGCGCTCGCCACGCGGACGCCCGACCGCTCGAGCAGCGTCAGCAGCGGATGGGCCCCGAGGTCCTCCGCCGCGATCGAGCGGCCGACCCGCTCCGGCACATAGGTCGTCAGGTGCGAAAAGGGGCCCCCGTCGGTCGAGCGGACGCGCACGGCGCGCTGCACCTGCGCGTCGGCCGGCACGCCCATCGCGGCCGCGACGTCCGCCGACGGCACGACCCAACCGAACTCCAGCACGCGCGCCTGGGTCTCGAGCCCCATGGCGATGAGGTTCTCGAGCATTCCCTCCAGCGGCACACGCTGCGCGCCCGGCTGGCGCCGGTTGGTGACGACGGTGCCGCTGCCGCGCGTCCGGCGGAGCAGCCCCTCCCCCTGAAGTTCGGCGAGCGCGCGGCGGATCGTGATGCGGGACACGTCGAACAGGACGCAGAGGTCGTGTTCGGCCGGCAGGCGGCTGCCGTCCGCGTAGGTGCCTTCGAGGATGCCGCTGCGCAGCACCACGTAGACCTGATGATAGAGCGGCGTGCGCAACGCCGCGTCGACGAGCGTCCGACTGGCGGCGCGGGCCGGCCCGTTGGGCCCCATGAGCGTGACCTTCCGCAGTCCGGAGGGGGGTCGAAAAAAGTTGTATCTTTGTTAGAACATGATGGCAATATCCTTCCGTCGCGATGGACGGGACGGGGCGATGAAGGGCGACTACGTCGTCGTCGGTGCGGGGTCTGCGGGCTGCGTCCTGGCCAACCGGCTTTCGGCGGATCCGCAGGTGCGCGTGATCCTGCTGGAGGCGGGGGGTCGGGACTGGAACCCGTTGCTGCGCGTGCCGCTGATGACGGGCGTCCTGCTGCGCAACCGCCACGCCAACTGGTTCTACCACACCGAGCCCGAGCCCAACCTGGGCGGCCGGCGCCTGTTCTGGCCCCGGGGCAAGGTGCTGGGCGGCTCGTCCGCCATCAACGGCATGGTCTGGACGCGCGGCCTGCCGTCGGACTACGACGGCTGGGCGCAGATGGGCCTGCCCGACTGGTCGTTCGAAAAGGTGCTGCCCGCCTTCCGCCGGGCGGAGCGCCATCACGGCGGGGCCGACGACCTCCACGGGGGCGACGGGCCGCAGCCGATCTCCCGCCCGAACACGCCGAACCCGCTGTTCGACGCCTTCGTCGAGGCCGGGCGCATGGCGGGGTTCCCCGTCACCGACGACTTCAACGGCCCGCGACAGGAAGGCTTCGGCCGCTACGACTTCACCACATCGGGTGGCGAGCGCTGGTCGACGGCCCGCGCCTTCCTCGACCCCGTCCGCCACCGCCCGAACCTCACGATCGTCACGAAGGCGCACCTCGTGCGCATCGTGTTCGAGGGGCGGCGGGTGGTGGCGCTCGACGTCTCGGTCGCCGGCCGGCCGACGCGGATCTCGGTCGGGCGCGAGGCGATCCTCGCCTGCGGGGCGGTGAACTCGCCCCAGGTCCTGATGCTGTCCGGCGTCGGCGACGCGGACGAACTGAGCCGCCACGGCATCCCGGTCGTGGCCGACGTCAAGGGCGTGGGGCGGAACCTGCGGGACCATCTGCTGGTCCGGGTGGAGCACGTCTGCACCGAGCCCGTGACCCTCCATTCCACGCTGCGCGGCGACCGGGCGGCGGCGGCGCTGGTGCGGGCGATGGCGACGAAGTCGGGCCCGGCGGCGTCCTTCCCGCTGGAGGTGGGGGCCTTCGTGCGCTCCGACCCCGCGCTCGACACGCCGGACCTCCAGTCGCACTTCCTGCCCGGCCTGTCGACCGCGGCGCTGCGGCTTCCCTTCGTGAAGCGCCCGCCGGTGAAGCACGACGGCCACGGCTTCTTCGCCAACATCTACCAACTCCGGCCCGAGAGCACGGGGCGGATCACCCTGCGCAGCGCCGACCACCGGGACGCGCCCGTCATCCGCCCCAACTACCTCTCCAGCCCGCGCGACCGGCAGGTGCTGCGCGAGGGAGTGAAGATCCTGCGCCGGGTCTTCGCCCAGGCGCCCTTCGACCGCTTCCGCGGCCCCGAACTGTCCCCCGGCCCCGACGTGCGGACGGACGCGGAGATCGAGGCGTGGATGTGCCGCACCGCGGACACGGTCTTCCACCCCGTCGGCACCTGCCGCATGGGGGGGGACGGGGACGAGGGGGCGGTCGTCGACGGCCGGCTGCGCGTCCGGGGGGTCGAGGGGCTCCGGGTCGTGGACGCCTCGGTCATGCCGCGCATGCCGAGTTCCAACACCAACGCCCCCACCATCATGATCGGCGAGCGTGCCGCCGACCTGATCCTGAGCGCGTGAGGCGGACACCGATGGACGGCGCCCCCGCATCGCTCGCGCGCCGCCGCCTGACGGTGGAGCCCGCCACGCCCGAGGCGCTGGCCCCGATGGGCGAGATGATCGGCGGGCCGCTGGTCACGCAGTCCCGCCCGCTCGACTACTACAACGGCCGGATCGGCATGGTCGGCTGGGTCGGGGCGGACGACGTGGTCATCTCCGTCGCGCGCCTCAAGTGCCGGGCGCCCGAGGTGCGATGGATCGAACGGCACCACAAGCACACCCAGAGCTTTCTGCCGCTGGGCGGCCGGCCCTTCGTGCTGGTGATGGCGCCGCCGTGCGCCGGGGCGATGCCGCCGGTGGAGAGCATCCGCGCCTTCCGCTTCGACGGGACGGCCGGGTTCCTGATGCACGTCGGGACGTGGCACGAGTTCCCCTTCGTGGAGACGGACGACACCGACGTGGTGGTCGTCCTGCGCGGGGAGGCGCTGCGCGACCTCAAGAACGTCCAGGGGACCGAGGCGCACGGCGGCGACCTCGACAAGAACGACCTCCAGGCCCGGCTGGGCCTCGTGCTGGAACTCGACCTGCCATGACCGACGACCGCCGCACGGGCGAAGAGATCCTGGCCGACGTGACGGCCAAGCGGGGCTACACGCTCCCCTACCACCGCATGTTCGCCCGGCACGCGCCGCAGCTTCTGGCGCGCTACGACGCCTATTACGAGACGCTGACGCTGAAGCAGCGGGAGCTGACGCCCACCGGCCGGGAGACGGTGTGGGCGGCGCTCCAGCTGGCGGCCCGCGAGGCGCACGGCTCGATCCACCTCAAGCGCGGGGTGAAGGCCGGCATGGGCACGCCGGAGTTCGCCGACGCGGTCGCCATCGCCGCGGCGGTCGAGGCGTGGCCGGCGCTGGTCTATTCCAGCACCCACTGGGCCGAATGGACGCCGGCCGACGCGACCACCGCGCGCTACCTCGCCATCTTCGAGGCGGCGCGCGGAAACGTGCCGCGGGACGTGGCCGAGATCACGGCGGTCGTCTGCCACGCGGGGCGGCGCACGCTGGACGCGATGCAGATGCACCTGCCGCGGGCCTTCGCCGCCGGGGCGACGGCGGCGCAGCTCTGCGAGGGGCTGTCCTACGTGCTGATGCCCTGCGGCGGGCCCACGCTGATCGACGCCGTCGGCGCCTGGGCCGAGGGTGCGGCCCGCGACGGCTATCCCGGTCCGTGGTGAGATCCCCGGTGGTCCCCGCTGCCCGCCCCGCCCGACGCCCCGCCCGACGCCTCGTCCCAGCCGCCCTGGCCGGACAGTTCGGCCCAGGTACGGTAGCGCGGGCCCGCGGCGACGCGGCCGGACGCCACGAGGCGCCGCCATACGGCGCAGGCCTCCACGAAATAGGGCACGCTGCCCGGGAACATGACGAGGGTCAGCGCCTCGGCGAGGTCGTCCTCCGGCACGCCGGCCGCATAGGCGTCCTCGATCGCCCAGGCGAGCGCCGTCCAGTCGGCGCGACAGGCGTGGACAGCGGCCAGCGCCAGCAACGGAAGGCGCGGATCGCCGTCGCCCGCGATCCGCGCGGCCCCCTCCGTGTAGCGCGCCCGCGGGTCGAGGCCCGGCAGGTGGCCGGTCCAGTTCTCGGCGACGAAGCGATAGGCGCGCACGCCCAGGCCGAAGGCGGTCACCGCCATGACCTGCGCGACCTCCGCCTCGGTGCCGCCGGCCTTCAGGAACTTCGGGATGTGGTGGGTCGCCAGCGCCTCGTCGGTCGCGATGAGGATGGCGAACCACACGTACTCCCGGTCGTGGTGGGAGAGCGTGCGGTCGTCGAGCGCCAGGGCGGTGTAGGCCGCGTCGTACGCCTCCAACAGCTTCGGCGCGGCGACGGCGAGCAGGCCGTGGTGCGGGAGCAGATAGCCCCGCTTGGCGCGCACGCCCGCGAGGCGGCGGGCGAGGTCGTCGGGGGTGTCGGTCACGTGCGGATCTCCTCGGTTCGGTGCGGCGTTCCCCCTCTCCCATGGACCGCTGTTCGCGGTCCATCTCTCCCCGGAGGCGAGGGGGCCAAGCGCTCCCGCGCTGGGGACATCCCACCATGACCCCCCGCACCGACCTCGCCGACCGCCGCCTCCTCGTCACCGGCGCCGGCTCCGGCATCGGGCTCGCGACGGTGCGCGCGGCGGTCGCGGACGGGGCGGCGGCCGTGGGGATCGTGCGGGACGCGGCCGAGGCGGCGGCGCTCGCCGGCACGCTGCCGGCCGACCGGATCTTCGCCGCCGATCTGCGGGCTCACGACGTCATTCCCGATCTCGTCGCCCGGGCCGCCGACGCGCTGGGCGGCCTCGACGGGCTGGTCGGCTCGGCCGGGATCTTCGACCACGCCGGCGCGCTGGAGACCGACCTCGCCCGCTGGACCGCCACGCTCGACGTCAACCTGACCGCCAACTTCGTGCTGGCGCGCGAGGCGGCGTCGCGCATGGCGGCGGCGAAGCGGGGCGCCATCGTGCTGGTGTCCAGCCAGATCGGCCTGATCGGCCATCCCCGCGCGGCGGCGTACGCGGCGTCGAAGGCCGGGGTGAACGGCCTCGTGCGCGCGCTGGCGCTCGAACTGGCGGCGTCGGGCGTGCGGGTCAACGCGGTGGCCCCCGGCCCGATCGAGACGCCGATGACCGCCGTCGCCCGCGCCGACGCGCCGCGGGCGGCGCGCCTGCTGGCCAGGATTCCCCTCGGCCGGTACGGGCGCGCGGACGAGGTGGCGGCGGCGATCCGCTTCCTCCTGTCCGAGGGGGCCGGGTTCGTCACCGGACAGATCCTGTGCGTCGACGGCGGGGTGACGGCGTCATGACGCGCGCCACCCGCCCCTCACGCCGTGACCTTGCCGGCCCCGGCGTCCTGGCTCTGCTTGAACGACGCGACGGCGGCCTCGTGGGCGGCGCGGCTCTCGGGCGAGCCCTCCTGCACGAGGCGCGCCTCCGGGACGAAGTGCCGGAACCGGTCGGTGCCGCGGGCGAGCAGCGCCGTCAGCTTGCCCGTGCCGGTCTGGCGGACGGACGTCGGGATGAAGCTGATGCCGAGGCCGATGCGCCGGTCGTCGGTGTCGTTGGGCCCCGAACGGTGGACGACCATCGTGTCGTGCAGCGACATCTCCCCGGCCTTCAGCGCCATCATGGTGCCGTTGGCGTCGTCGAAGCGCCCGCGGATGCCCTGCCCGCGGCGGATGAGGTTCATCTCCGACGGGTCGTCGATGTGGTCGAGGGGGCCGAGCGTGTGGCTGCCCGGCAGAACCTCCACCGCGCCGGCCTCGACCGAGGCGTCGGACAGCGCGATCCATGCCGTGATCTGCACCGCGGGGTCGAGGTCGAAATAGCGCCCGTCCTGGTGCCAGAGGACGAAGGCCGGCTGGCGCGCCTCCTTGATCCACAGCGTGGTGTGGAAGCACAGGATGTCCGGGCCGATCAGATCCTCGATCGCGTCGAGCACGGCCGGGTGGTGCACGATCGCGTCGGACCAGCGATAGAGCAGGTGCGACTTGGACTTCTCCGGAAAGCGCATCGCGTGGCCCTGCGCCGCCTCGGTCGCCTCCAGCGCCGTGCGCAGGCGCCGCGCGTCGTCCGCGGACATGACGCGGACCGGGCTTGCGAAGCCGTCCTCGCGGTAGCGTCGGACCTGTTCCTCGGTCAGGATCTTCGGCATGGGATCGCCCTTGTTGAAATAACGTTCGACCACAACTTTCCGATTCAGAGGCGACAAAAGTCAACAAGCATTTGTCATTTCAGCTCGGCGCCAGCCCGCGACATTCTCGGAAAGACCATAGGATGAGCAGCAATTCGCGCGATCGAGGACCATCGAATCTGTTCGAATGGGCGATCTACTATATGGGTGCCGCACTTATGCTGGCGATGACCGGGTCGATGGTCTACGTCGTCGTGATGCGGTATTTCTTCAACTCACCGCCCATCTGGTCCGAGGACATTCCGAAGCTGCTCTTCATCTGGATGGTCTTCCTGACGGTGGGGCTGGCGATCCGGATGGGGCTGAACATCCGGGTGACGGCCCTGACCGGTTCGCTGCCCCGACGCGCGCGGCTCTGGCTCGCGGTCGTGATGCATCTCCTGGTGCTGGTCTTCCTCCTCGTGCTGCTGGCCGGCACCAAGCCGGTGATCGAGCTGGCCCTCGGCGGCCGGATGCTCTCGACCGGCTGGAGCAACGCGGTCTACTCGATCCCGCTGGCGATCGGGGCCGGCCTCGCCTTCGCCTATCAGGCGCGCGAACTCTGGCTCGTGGTCCGGGCCCTCTTCTTCGGCGGGCCGGATCCGACCGGTCCCGACGACACCGGGCTCGGCTCCGGCGTCGGTCTCGGGTGACACGGCCATGATGCTCGTCTTCCTCATCACGACCATGATCGCGCTGATCTTCCTCGGCATGGAGATCAGCTGGGCGATCGGCGTCGCGTGCCTCGCCTACCTCGTCGTCTCCTCGTTCGGCGGGAACGAGATCCCCTTCGTCCTCATCGCGGTGCAGATGATGGACGGGGTGGACAGCTTCTCGCTGCTCGCCATCCCGCTCTTCATGTTCGCGGGCGAGCTGATGAGCGAGACGGGCGTCACGAAGCGGCTCGTCCGCCTCGCCTCGGCCCTGATCGGGCACATCCGCGGCGGCCTCGCCAACGTCGGCGTGACCACGAACTTCTTCCTGGCCGGCATCTCCGGCTCCGCCATCGCCGACGCCGCCGCGACGGGGCGCGTGCTGCTGCCGGAGATGGAGAAGAAGGGCTATCCGCCCAGGTTCTCGGCCGCCGTCATCGCTGCCTCCTCGACGGTCGGGCCGATCATTCCGCCGTCGATCTCGTTCGTGCTGCTCGGCTCGATCATGAACCTGTCGGTCGGCCAGCTCTTTCTGGCCGGGGTGATCCCGGGCACGCTGATGTCGCTCTCGATGTTCGTGCTCACCTGGTGGCTGGCCAGGCGCCAGGGACTGCCCGTCGAGCCGAAGGCCGACTGGCGCGAGCGGATCGCAGCCCTGCTCGCCGCCGTCCTGCCGCTGCTGGCGCCGCTGATCATCGTGCGGTCGATCACCATCGGCCTCGCCACCCCGACCGAGGCCGCGGCGATCCTCGTCGTCTACGTGATCTTCCTCGGCGTCGTCGCCTACCGGAGCATCGGTATCATGGGCGTCGTGCATTGCGCGGCGCGCGCGGCGCTGGTCACCTCGATCATCATGATCACGGTCGGCACCGCGCAGATGTTCTCGTGGCTGTCCGTCTTCGAACGGTTCGGGGAGATCATGACGGGCGCGATGCTGGGCATCAGCGGCGACCTCGACGTGCTGTTGATCCTGCTCAACATCGTGTTGCTGATCCTCGGCACCTTCATGGAGCCGCTGCCGCTGATGCTGGTGATGGCGCCTGTCATCTTCCCGCTGTTCACCAGCCTCGGCTACGACCCGATCCAGCTCGGCGTCGTCTTCGTCATCAACTCGATCATTGGCCTGATCACCCCGCCCGTCGGGCTGATCTTGTCGGTGGTGGGCGTGGTCGGGCGCATCGACCCGCTCAAGTTCTTCGGCGACCTGGTCCCCTATCTGGTGGTCCTGTTCGCCGTTCTCCTGGCGATCACCTACGTGCCGGCGCTCACGCTCTGGCTTCCGCGGCTCGCCTTCAACTGACCGTCGTCACCAAAGCCACTTGGGAGGCAAGAGACCAATGACCCGCATCACCCGACGCACCTTCGCCATCGGCGCCGGCCTCGCCGCCGCCTCCACCCTGGCCGCACCCCTTCCGCTCCGCGCCCAGAGCCGGATCGAGCTGAAGTACGGCAACGCCGGCAACGCACAGACGCTGTCGAACCAGTTCAACGCCAAGCTGGCCGAGACCATCGCCCAGCGCACGAACAACGGGGTCGGCATCCAGATCTTCGCCGGCACGCTCGGCAACGAGCAGCGGCTGGTCGAGGGCATGGCGCTCGGCCTGATCGACATCTACAACGGCGCCTACACGGGCACCCGCGAGTTCGACATCCTCTACAGCCCCTACTTCTTCAAGGACGGCGAGCACGCCAAGCGCGTCATCAAGGGCTTCGCCGGCGAGCGGGCCCAGCAGGTGCTGGAGCAGAAGTACCAGGCGCGCATGATCGGCGCCGGCCGCCTCGGCCCCTACATCATCGCCACCAAGCGCCCGGTCGCGTCCGCCGCCGACTTCCGCGGCATGAAGATCCGCACGCCGCAGATCGAGGGCTGCATCGAGGCGGTGAAGCACCTCGGCGCGGCCCCCACGCCGATCGCCTTCACCGACATCTACCTCGCCCTGCAGAACGGCACGGTCGACGGCTTCGTCTCGGCGCTCAACGTCTCGGTCGCCGGCAAGTTCTACGAGGTGTGCAAGTACCTCGTGACGAACCCGTTCGGCGAGGCGCTGGACAAACAGCTGATCGCGACCCGCGCCTGGAACCGGCTGTCGCCGCAGCAGCGCGAGACGATCGTGTCGAGCTTCGACGAGCTGGAGGCGATCGACTACTTCAAGGCCGGCGTCGACGCCGTCGCCCGCGACACCGAGACGTGGCGCCGGATGAACGGGGCCGACAGCACGATCACGCTGCCGGCGGCGGAGTTCGCCAAGTCGTTCGAGCCGCTGAACTCGCGGATGGCGAACGAGGTGTTCGGCGCCGGCGCCTGGGACCGCATCCAGGCCGCCTGAGGAGGGACCATCGCCATGGACATCCACGACACCGGCCGGCCGCGGGCCGAACAGACCTTCTTCGAGGATCCCGCCGTCGATCGCGTGATGGCCTGGGTCTTCGCGCTGTCGACCGAGGTGTGGGTCCTGCGCGACCGCCTGCAGCGCCTGGAAATGGCGCTGCAGGCCCAGGGCGGGACGGCGGCGGAGGCGCTCGCGTCCTTCGAGCCGTCGGCGGAGCAGCGGGCGGCCCTCGCCCGCGACCGCGACGCCTTCACCGCCACGCTCATGGAGACCCTGCTGGGCAGGCAGGTCTCCAAGGGCGCGCCCTGACGGGACGGCGGGTGCCTCGTGGTTCGACAGGCTCACCACGAGGCACCCCCGGCGCCCACCCTCCGGGAACGCCGCGTCCTGCGCCCGTCGAAGGACGAACGACGTCGCCACCGCCACCAGCACCGCAGAGGCCCACATGATCCGCGACCCCGAATTCGACGCCTACCAGGGCTTCGTCCTCGCCGCGAAGCTCTACTGGACCGGCCCGATGTTCCAGGAACTCAAGGCCCGCTACGAGGACCGGCTCGCCCGCGACCACAAGGGCCTGCCGCCCGGTCCCGAGCGGGTGCAGGCGCTGATCGGCGACGACACCACCACCCGCTTCTTCGGCTTCATGGAGCGGCACCTCCAGCGCATGAAGTATTCGGGCCGCCTCGGCCTTCACCCGGCGCACGCCGTCCACCGGGAGGCGATCGAGGGGCAGCTGAACGCGCCGGTCCCCGCCGGGATGCTGGAGATCGACCCCGACTTCCGGCAGCCCAAGTACTATTCCTCGATCGACATCCACCAGCACCCGGGCGGCGTCTGGTCGGACGAGATCGCGGGCGTGGTCTATGAGCGCGGCGCGCGCTCGACGACGCCGCTGATGTCGAAGGACAAGGACCTGCACCAGCGCTTCACCGACATCGTGCTGGCCAGGAAGCGGCCCGCGCGCCTGCTCGACATGGGCTGCGGGTTCGGCAAGAGCACGCGCTCCTTCTGGGAGGAGCTGCGCGAGGGCGAGGTGGTGGGCGTCGACCTCGCGGCCCCGTGCCTCAAGCTGGCCGCCCAGGACGCGGCGGCGGCGCAGGCCCGCAACGTCCGCTTCGTCCAGCGCAGCGCCACCGACACGAAGATGCCCGACGCCTCGTTCGGCGTCGTCACCTCCACCATGCTGCTGCACGAGATGCCGCCGCCCGTCATCAAGGACACGCTGCAGGAGGCGTGGCGGGTGCTGGAGCCCGGCGGCTGGATGGTCCATCTCGACTTCCTGCCGCCCGACGACGAGTTCCTGACCTGGATGCACTACGGCCACGGGCGCCGGAACAACGAGCCCTTCATGGAGCCGCTGGCCCGGATGGGCATCGACGGGGAGATGGAGCGCATCGGCTTCACCGACGTGGAGATCATGCCCTTCGAGGAGATGGCGGGGGCGCTGGCGCTTCAGGGCAAGAAGTGGCGCTTCCCCTGGACCGTCATCGCCGCGCGGAAGCCGGCGGCATGACCGCCGTCGCCTGGACCCCGCACGACCGGCGCCTGTCGGCGTGCGGGGCCGTGGTGCTGATCGTCTACACGGTGCCGGCCTCGGCGGCCGAACGGGGCTACGAGGCCTGGCTCGCGGCCGAGGACAACCCGTTCTTCAACCGGATCCCCGGCATCGTCCACTACGCCAACTGGAAGATCGACCGGGTCCGGACCGGCGCTGAGCCGCTGTGGACCCATTTCGACTTCCAGGGGCTCGGCGGGCGGCACGACCTGGAGCGGGTGTGGTTCTCCCCGGACCTCGACCGGTTCCGCAAGGGCTGGATCGCCAAATGGGGCTACGGCCGGGCGGACGTGCCGCCGGTGTTCGGCCACGCCTATGTGATGGAGCCGGTGCGGATCGCCGAGGGCTCCCCGCCGTCGCCGTCGGTCGTGTCGTTCGGGACGGGCGGGCCGCCGGCCGAGGCGCCGACCGTCTGGCGGGTGGCGGAGACGGTGCGCAAGCACTTCTCCATCGGACCCGCGCCAGACGGCCGGTCGTGGGTGGAGCCGCGGTCGGTCAACGACCCGCTCGGGTTCGACTGGGTGGCCGTGGGCCCCTTGCCGGCGGCCGGTGCCGCGCTGGTCGCGGACGCGTCGCTGATCGCGGCGCCGACGGACCCGGCCGACCACTGCCTGACGTTCCTGCGGGTGATGGAGGCGCGCGACCTCGACCGCGCGCGGACCTTCGTGGCGCCCGGCTTCCGGATGGTCTTCCCCGGCGGCCGGAGGCTGGACGACCTGTCGGACCTCGTCCGCTGGGCCGGCACCCGGTACCGGTGGGTGAAGAAGCGGTTCGGGACGGTCGACCGCGGGCCGGGGTTCGTCGTCGTGTCGGGCACGCTCTACGGCGAATGGCCGGACGGAACGCCCTTCGAGGGGATCCGCTTCGTCGACCGGTTCGCGATGACGCCCGACGGCCGGATCGCGGAACAGGACGTGTGGAACGACCTGGGCGAGGCGATCCTGGCGCGGGGGGCGTGAAGGGGGCGGTGCGGTTCCGCCTCATGGTTCGTCCGTCGACAGGCTCAGGACGGGGCGCGCGCCCGGGCCGTCAGAGCGCCGCCACGTCCGCGTCGGTGAAGCGGTAGGCGGTGGAGCAGAACTCGCAGGTGGCGGTGATCATGCCGTCCACCTTCATGTGCTCCACGTCCTCGGCCGGCAGGGTCCGCAGCACCGTCTCCACCCGCTCGCGCGAGCAGCGGCAGGCGTGGCGCACGTGGACGGGTGCGAAGGCGCGCACGCCCTCCTCGTGGAACAGGCGGAACAGGAGCGTGTGGGCGGTGAGCTGCGGATCCACAAGCTCGTCCGCCGTCACCGTTCCCATCAGCACCATCGAGCGCTGCCAGTCGTCCGCCTCGACCGTCGCAGACGCGAGGTTCGCCGCCCCCTCGGCCAGCCGCTGGAGCATCAGGGCCCCCGCGCGCCAGTGCCCGCCGACCCGCCGCGCGGTCACCGACAGGCCGGTGACCAGCTGTTCGGACTGGCGGAAATAGTGCTGCGTGCACTCGGCCAGCGTCGTGCCGAGAAGCTCGACGATGCCCTGATAGCGCTCGGTGTGCTCGCCCTGGTCGACCGTGAAGGCGAGATAGCCCTTGCCCAGCAGGGTGGGCAGGTCGGCGTCCTCGCCGACGCCGGCGACGCGCGCCCCGTCGAACTGGGCGTAGCCGCGGACGTCGCCGGTCGAGGTGACGTCGGCCACGATCATCCCGACCGGGCCGTCGCCCTTGGTCTGGAGGGTGAAGATGCCGTCGTACTTCAGGGCCCCGGCCAGGGCACCGGCCAGGGCGAGCGCCTCGGACAGGAGGCGGGCGACGGGGGCGGGGTAGTCGTGCTTGCCGAAGATCTCGTCCAGCGAGGCGCCGAGGCGGACGAGCCGCCCCCGGAAGGCGGTCGTCTCGAGCTGGAAGGGTTGGATCAGGTCGTCGTCGAGGGCGATATGGTAGGTCGTCGAGGTCACGATCCCATGCACCAGGTCAGGATGCCCTTCTGCGCGTGCAGACGGTTCTCCGCCTCGTCCCAGACGACGCTCTGCGGTCCGTCGATCACGCCGGCGGTCACCTCCTCGCCCCGATGGGCGGGCAGGCAATGCATGAAGATGGCATCCGGACTGGCCAGCTTCATCAATCGCTCGTCCACGCGGAAGGGGGCGAGCAGATTGTGCCGCGACCCCGCATCGGACTGGTTCATCGACACCCAGGTGTCGGTGACCACGCAATGCGCCCCCGCCACCGCCGCGAGCGGATCGGTGGTGACCGAGACCGCCCCGCCGCGCTCCCGCGCCCAGCGGATGAGCGCCGCCGGCGGCTGGAGCCCCTCGGGACAGGCGAGGCGAAGCTCGAACCCGAACTGCACCGCCGCCTGCACCCAGCTCTCGGCGACGTTGTTGCCGTCGCCGGACCAGGCGACGACCTTGCCGGCGATCGGGCCGCGGTGCTCCTCGAACGTGAGCACGTCGGCCATCAGCTGGCAGGGGTGCGACCGGTCGGTCAGACCGTTGATGACCGGCACCGTCGCGTGCTCGGCCATCTCCGCCAGTCGCCCGGCGTCGTCGGTGCGGATCATGATCGCGTCGACGTAGCGGGACAGCACGCGGGCGGTGTCGGCCATGGTCTCGCCGCGGCTCGACTGCATGTCCGCCTTGGTGAGCACGACCACGTCGCCGCCCAGTTGCTTCATCCCCACCTCGAACGAGACGCGGGTGCGGGTCGACGGCTTCTCGAAGATCAGCGCGAGCGTGCGGCCGGCGAGCGGGCGCGACGGATCGCGGCCGGACTTGAGTTCCGCCTTCAGCGTCGAGGCGCGGTCGAGGATGGCGCGCAGGGCCCCCGCGTCGAACCGGTCGAGGTCGAGGAAATGCCGCGCGTGCGTCACGGGGCGAGATCCCGGCAGGCGGCGTCGAGCACCCGGATCGCCTCGTCGACGTGGCCCTCGTCGATGATCAGCGGCGGCAGCAGGCGCACGACGTTGTCCGCCGCCCCCACCGTCAGCATGCCGTGGGCGCGCGCCCGGTCGACGAGGCCGCCCGACGGCACCACGCAGCGCAGGCCGAGCATCAGCCCCTCGCCCCGCACCTCGGCCAGCACCTTGGGATGGCGGGCGACGAGGTCGGAAAGCCGGCCCTTCAGCAGGCCGCCCATGGCGACGACCCGATCGAGGAACCCGGGCCCCAGCACGACGTCCAGCACGGCGTTGCCGCAGGCCGTCGCCAGCGGATTGCCGCCGTAGGTCGACCCGTGGGTCCCCGCCACCATGCCGACGGCCGCCGTCTCGGTGGCGAGGCAGGCGCCCAGCGGGAAGCCGTTGCCGATGGCCTTGGCCACGCTCATCACGTCCGGCTCGATCCCCGCCCACTCGTAGGCCCAGAGCTTGCCGGTGCGGCCCATGCCGCACTGGATCTCGTCGAGGTAGAGGAGGAGGCCGAACTCGTCGCAGATCTCGCGCACGGCGCGCAGATAGTCGAGCGACGCCGGCCGGATGCCCCCCTCGCCCTGGATCGTCTCGATGTTGATGGCCGCCGTCTCGGGCGTGATCGCCGCGCGCAGTTCGTTCAGGTTCCCGAAGGCCACCTGGTCGAAACCGTCGATCAGCGGACCGAAGCCCTTCACCATCTTCTCGGACTTCGCCGCGGCGATGGCGGTCATCGTGCGGCCGTGGAAGGCGCCGTCGGCCACGATGATGCGGAACTTCTCGGGGTGGCCGGTCTCGTAGTGGTACTTGCGGACCACCTTCACCCCGCACTCCCACGCCTCGACGCCGGAGTTGGTGAAGAAGACCGTTTCGGCGAAGCTCGTGTCGATCAGCCGCTGCGCCAGCCGCTCCGCCTCGCCGATGCGGTAGAGGTTGGAGGTGTGCCAGAGCTTCTTCGCCTGCTCGGTCAGCTTTTCCACCATGTAGGGGTGGACGTGGCCCAGCGCGTTGACCGCGATGCCGGCCGTGAAGTCCAGGTAGCGTCGCCCCTCGGTGTCGAAGATCCACGCGCCTTCGCCGCGTTCGAACACGACGTCGACGCGAGCGTAGGTGGGCATGACGGCGGTGATCACGGGCTTTCCTCCGGGACGGCGCCGGTCGGGCGGACGGAACGCCGCCCACCCCCGGAAAGCTGTGGAATATCAGGGCTCCGCAAGAAGGTGTCAACGCCCGCACCGGATCCGGCAGCGCTTGCCGGGCATGTTGTGCCGGACGAGGCCGACGATCCGACTGGAACCCGGGCACTCCGCGGGCCGGGCGTCTGGCACGGCCGTTGCTTTCACTTCGATCGAATGCCGGCGGCGGGTGCCGTCGGGGACGATCGAGGACGGGATCATGAGCGTTTCGAGCATCAATGCCAGCGTGACCGATCTGCTGAAGGTCTATCGCGAGGAGCAGATCCGCAGCGCCGAGACCCGTCGCACCCCGCTCCAGCAGGCCGTCGAGCGCACGGCCGACCCGCGGCAGGCCGCGGGCGGCGCGCCCGCCTTCGAGGAGGTCGTCACCCCGACCGAGGACGGCTTCGCCGCCCAGAGCCGCTTCACCGGCCGCGACGGCCGCACCTTCGAAGGCTCGGCCGAGGTCCGGACGACCGAGGACGTCGAGGTGCAGGCGAACTTCGAGGACGGCCGCGGCAACCGGATCGAGCTCAACGCCGCCGTCAGCGAGGGCCGGCTGGACGTCAACGCCGTCCGCACCGACGCCCAGGGCCAGACCCAGGCGGTGCAGCAGAACCAGGCCCGCCGCCTGTTCGGCCGCGGCACCGTCCTCGACTTCGCCGCCTGAGCGGCGGGCGGGTCCCCGCGCCCGCCGCGATTGACAGGGTCCCGCGCCGGCACCTAGATCAGGGGATCGTTCCCCACCGGAGCCGGACCCCATGCGCAAGGTCTATCCCGACGCCACGGCGGCGCTCGCCGACGTGCTGCACGACGACATGACGATCATGGCCGGCGGGTTCGGTCTGTGCGGGATCCCCGAGCACCTGATCGCCGCCATCAGGGCGTCCGGCGTCAAGGGCCTCACGGTCATCTCGAACAACGCGGGCGTCGACGGCTTCGGCCTCGGCGTCCTGCTCGAGACCCGGCAGATCCGGAAGATGATCTCGTCCTACGTGGGCGAGAACAAGCTCTTCGCCCAGCAGTACATGTCGGGCGAACTGGAGCTGGAGTTCAACCCGCAGGGCACGCTGGCCGAGCGCATCCGCGCCGGCGGCGCCGGCATCCCCGCCTTCTACACCAGGACCGGCGTCGGCACGCTCGTCGCCGAGGGCAAGGAGGTGCGGGAGTTCGACGGGGATCTCTACGTGATGGAGCGCGGCCTCTTCGCCGACCTCGCGATCGTGAAGGCGTGGAAGGCCGACACCGAGGGGAACCTCGTCTACCGGAAGACCGCGCGGAACTTCAACCCGCCCATGGCGACGGCCGCGAAGATGACCGTGGCCGAGGTGGAGGAGATGGTCGAGCCCGGGCAGATCGACCCCGACCACATCCACACGCCCGGCATCTTCGTGAAGCGCCTGATCAAGGGCGCCGCGTTCGAGAAGCGCATCGAGCAGCGCACCGTGCGCAAGCGCGCGGCGGCCTGAGGAGGAACGGACATGGCCTGGACCCGTGACGACATCGCCGCCCGCGCCGCCAAGGAACTGCGCGACGGCTTCTACGTGAACCTCGGCATCGGCATCCCGACGCTGGTGGCCAACTACATCCCCGACGGCATGACCGTGGCGCTCCAGTCGGAGAACGGCATGCTCGGCATGGGCCCCTTCCCCGTCGAGGGGGAGGAGGACGCCGACCTCATCAACGCCGGCAAGCAGACGATCACGCAGCTGCCCACCTCCTCCTTCTTCGACAGCGCGCAGTCGTTCGGCATGATCCGCGGCGGGCACATCAACCTGTCGATCCTGGGCGCCATGCAGGTGGCCGAGAGCGGCGACCTCGCGAACTGGATGATCCCCGGCAAGATGGTGAAGGGGATGGGCGGTGCGATGGACCTCGTGGCGGGCGTGAAGCGCGTCGTGGTGGTGATGGAGCACACGGCGAAGGACGGCGAGAAGAAGGTGCTGAAGGCCTGCACACTGCCGCTCACCGGAGCGAAGGTGGTGGACCTCGTCATCACCGACCTCTGCGTCTTCGCCGTCGACAAGAAGGGCGGCACCGGCCTCACCCTTCTGGAACTGGCGCCGGGTGTCACGGTGGACGAGATCCGCGCCAAGACCGAGGCCGACTTCAAGGTGGCGGCGGACCTGCGGCAGGCCGCCTGATCCTGCCTCCCGCCCGAGACCGATGAAAGGGACGGGGTCCGGCGTCGCCGGGCCCCGTCGTGCGTCATGGCCGTCCTGCTTGGCCTCGCCTGCGCCGTCATCTGGGGCACGAGCGCGCTCCTGACCCGCGACCTCAGCCGGGCGGCGGGCGCCGCGCGGGCCTTCTTCTGGACCCAGGTCTTCGGGCTCTGCGGCCTCGTGGCCATGCTGGCGGCGACGGGGCCGGGCGTGGACCTCGCCGCGGTCTCCACGGGCGCATGGGCGATCGCGGTGCTGTTCAGCCTGCTGAACGCCACCGCCACCCTCACCCTCTACAGCGCGTTCCGGACCGGCGCGATGTCGCTGGTGGTCCCCGTCTCCGCCAGCTACGCCGCGGTGACCACGCTGCTGGCCGTGGCGGCGGGCGAGCGGCTGGGCGTGCCGGAGGGCGCGGGCGTGCTCCTGTGCCTCGGGGGCGTGGCGCTGGCCCTCGTCTCCCGCACCCCCGTCGCGGGCGGCGGCCGCATCCCGCCGGGCCTCGGCCTCGCGGTGCTGGC
>CANGXM010000020.1 GCA_947457845.1 Rhodospirillales bacterium
CACGTCGGCCGGGCCGTTGACCCGGAGCCCGAGCGCGCCCCCGGCCTCGGCCGCGCGGGCCATGGCCGCCATGTGCACGGGCCCGTGCAGCGGATTGTCGGGCCGCGCCTGGCACGAGACGACGAGCGCGCGGGCGGGAACCGGGAAGGCCGGGACCCCGCCCCTCACGTCGCCGCCCCCCTCACTTCACCGCCCCGTGGGTGAGGCCGGAGATGAACTGGCGCGACAGCGCCATGTAGACGATCGTGATCGGAAGCGCGGCCAGCGTCAGCCCGGCGAAGAGCACGCCCCACTCGGTGTTGTACTCGCCCATGAAGATGGTCAGGCCCTGCGGCAGGGTCTTCAGCCGGTCGGTCTGGACCATCACGAGGGGGAAGAAGAAGTCGTTCCAGATCGGCACGGCGTTGTGGATCCCGGCGATCACCATGGCCGGCCGCGCGAGCGGCAGCATGATCGACCACATGATCCGCCCCTCGCTCGCCCCGTCGATCCGCGCACTCTCCTCCAGCTCGAACGGCAGCGTGCGCAGGAAGCCCGTCAGGATGAAGATCGCCGAGGGCAGGCCCATCGCGGTGTAGACGAGGATGAGGCCGAGCTGCGTGTCGATGAGGCCGAGCGACGTCAGCTGGATGAAGAGCGGGATGATCGCGAGCTTGAGCGGCACCATCAGCCCGGAGAGGAAGAACAGGTAGATCAGCTCGTTCCCGCGGAAGCGGTAGCGGGCGAGCGCATAGGCGGCGAGCGTGCCGACGACGAGGATGGTGGTCACCGAGGAGACGGTGACGATCAGCGAGTTGAGCAGGTAGCGGGGAAAGCGCGTCTGCTCCCAGATCGTCACGAGGTTCTTCGGCTCGAACGACGCGGGGAGCGAGAAGGGCGTCGAATAGATCTCCGCCGTCGACTTGAAGCCCGACAGCACCACGATCACGATCGGGTACAGCATCAGGATCGAGTTGAAGATCAGGAAGGCCTGGATCATCCAGACCTTGATCGGGCCGTCGGCGGCGACCGGGCGGCCATCGGGGATCGCGGCGCTCATTCCGGAAGCTCCCGCCGGCGCAACGCCCGGGTCCAGAAGACCGAGACGATCGCGATCACGAGGAACATCAGCACGGCGAGCGCGCTGGCCCGCCCGAAGTCCTGCAGGCCGCCGGTCGCGCTGCCGAAGGCGGTCCGGTAGAAATAGAGGCCCAGCACGTCGGTGGCGCCCGCGGGCGTGCCGTCGATGCCGGCCATGACGAAGGGCATCTCGAACCAGTTCATCGAGCCGATGAACGTCAAGATGACGACGACGGTCGTCGCCGGCGCCACCAGCGGCCAGATGACGTGCCGCATCAGCGCCATGTCACCGGCCCCGTCGAGACGGGCGGCGTCGATCACGTCCTTCGAGATGCGCTGCATCCCGGCGAGGAACAGGAGCGCCGGGAAGCCGACCCAGTGCCAGGCGTTGACGAAGATGATGCTGCCCAGCGCCGTCTGCGGCTGGCCGAGCCAGGGCTGCGCCCAGGACTGCAGCCCGACCGCGATCAGCCCCTGGTTCACGAGGCCGAAGAACGGGTTGAGGAACAGCTTCCACATCGCGCCGACGATGACCGAGGACAGGATCACCGGGAGGAAGATCGCGACCTGGTGGAAGCGGTGGCCGGGCAGCGACTTCAGCAGCACGAACGCGATCAGGAACGCGGTGCCGTTCTGCACGACCATCAGGCTCGTGAAGACGATCAGGTTGTTGCGCAGCGCGTTGAAGGTCCAGGTGCCGAACGGCTCCCCGAACAGGACGAGGCGGAAGTTCTCGAGCCCGATGAAATCGGCCCGGGCGAGGCCCCTCCACGAATAGAAGGCGTAGAGGAAGGCGGACGCGATCGGCACGATCACGAACAGCAGCACGATGACCAGCGCCGGCGCGAGCAACGCCGCGATCCAGAGCTTCCGGCCGAGATCGTTCTGGAGCAAGGCGGGGCGTCCGTGAGACGGAACGAGGGGTCCGGCGGAGACGCGCCCCGCCCCCGGACCGGGAGGCGGGGCGCGCGCCTCGGGCGTCAGCCGCGGCGGAACGGCGCGTGATAGGTCGCGATGCCGTCCGTGACCTCCTTGGCCACCTGCGCCGGGGTGGCGGAGCCGCCCATGAGCTTCTGCACGCCGGCCGTCAGAAGCTCGGAGCCGGTCGGCGACTGGTAGCGGAAGTGGACCAGCGTGATGTGGTCGCCCGACGTCTTGTTCAGCTCGGCCACCCGGGCCAGCATCGGGTCGGCGATTCGGACGCCGGCGATGGGGGAGATGTTGCCGAGGAGTTCGGTGAACTTGTTTCCGAACGCCGGGGTGGAGAAGAAGCGGATCAGCTTCAGCGCCGCTTCCTTCTTGTCCGACTTCGCGTTCACCGCGTAGCCGCCGTCGTAGAACACCGGCACGAGGCGCGGCGCGCCGGCCGTGGGCGCCGGGGGCGCCATGAACTCCATCGGCAGGTTCGCGTTCTGGCGGCGGAAGTTCGCGATCTCGAACGACCCGCCGACGAACATCGCCGCCCGGCCCGAGAGGAACAGCTGCTGCATCGTCGGATAGTCGATGCCGGTGAAGCCGGGCGGCATGTACTCGCGCAGCTCGAGGAGCTTCGCCAGCGCGCCGACGTAGCGCGGGTCCTCGAACGTCGCCTTGCCGGCCACGAGGTCGTCGTTGAACGCCTTGCCGTGCAGCGGCAGCGTCAGCGCGGCGGTGAAGATCTCGGCCATGAAGGCCGTCGCCATGCCGTTGGCGAGCGGGATGACGCCCTTGTCCTTCAGCGCCTTGCAGGCCGCGATCAGCTGGTCCCAGGTCTCGGGCGGCTGGACGCCGTTCCGGGAGAGGACGTCGCGGTTGTAGAAGATGCCGAGCGTCTGGGAGGCGAACGGGACCGCGTAGGGCTTCCTGTCAGACCGGTCGGTGACCGAGGCCAGCGCCGACGGCGTGTAGTTCGCCAGTTCCGGCACCGTCTGCGGCGACAGCGGCTCAAGATAGCCGGCCTTCGAGAACTGCTCCAGCCCGCCGTAGGCACGGATGTGGATCACGTCCGGCCCGCGGCCGGCGGCCAGCGCCGTGGAGAGCGCGGTGCCGTAGTTCTGCGGCTCGAACCCCTGGAAGGCGAAGCGGATGCCGGGATTGTCCCGGGTGAACATGCCGAACAGTTCGGCGTACTGCGTCCGGTCCTCCTGGCGCCAGGTCCAGAAGCTCAGTTCGGTCGACTGGGCGGCGGCCGGGCGGATGCCCGTTGCGAGCGCGGCGCCGGCGGCGCCGAGCGCGGTGAGCGCCGTGCGGCGGTTGATCGTGTGCGTCATGCGGGGTCCCTCCCAGGCTGGCCTTCGGATCGTCGGGCCGTTCGGGCGCGAAGTCTGCCGCCGGGCGGACGGGGCGTCAAGCCGGCCCGACGCCCGCCGACCCGGCGTGAAATGGCCCGGCGATTTGATCAACGTTCGTCCTGAAGGTCAACAGGGCGACAGCAGCCTTGACTCGCACCCCCGACGACGCGACACAGGATTTGATCAACGCCGGTCGGGGACCGGGGCGATGGGGGCGCGGATGGGGATCGATTTCCGTCTCGACGGTCGTGTCGCGATCGTCACCGGTGCGGGCCGCGGCATCGGCGCGGCCGTGGCCGCGGGCCTCGCCGCCGCCGGGGCGACGGTGGTGGCCGCCGACATCGACCGCGACCGCCTCGACGCCATGGTCGAGCGCTGCGCCGCCGCCGGACTCGCCGTGACGCCGACGGCGGTCGACGTGACGGATCCCGCGTCGGTCGCCGCCCTGGTCGAGGGGACGGCCGCCCGCCACGGCGGACTGGACGTGCTGGTGTGCAGCGCGGGCGTCACCGCCCCGCTGACGATCGACCGGACGCCGCTCGACGTCTGGAACCGCGTCCTCGCCGTCAACCTGACCGGCACCTTCCTGTGCTGCCAGGCCGCCGCCGCGGCGATGCGGGCGGGCGGGCGGGACGGACGGCCCGGCGGCCGGATCCTGCTGCTGGGGTCGGTGGTCGGGCACCAGGGCGCGCTCATGGGGCACGTCGCCTACGCCGCGACGAAAGGGGGCGTGCACGCCTTCGCGAAGGCGCTCGCGCGGACGCTGGCCCCCGACCGCATCACGGTCAACGTGATCGCGCCCGGCCTCACCGACACCGAGATGCTGCGCGGCGCCCATCCGCCCGAGGAGATCGCGGAGATCGCCGGCCGCATCCCGCTCGGCCTCGGCTCGGTCGACGACGTCGCCGCGGCCGCGGTCTTCCTCGCCTCCGACGCGGGCCGCCAACTGACGGGCGTGGTGCTCGACGTCAACGGCGGGATGCTGATGCGCTGATGCCGGCCGCGACCGCCGCAGCGATGGTCGTCGAAGCGCTCCGCCGCGACATCGTCGGCGGTCGCTTCCGGCCGGGTGCGCGGCTGAAGATCCAGGACCTCGCCGCGCGGTACGCGGTGTCGATGATGCCCGTGCGCGAGGCGCTGCGGCATCTGGACGGCGAGCGGCTGGTCCAGCTCGACGCCCACCGCGGCGCGACGGTGCGACCGGTGACGGTGGCGTTCGTGCGCGATCTCTACGGCGTGCGCGACGCGCTGGAGGGGCTGCTGGTCGAGCGCTGCGCAGCCGTGGCGACGGACGCAGACGTGGCCGCGATCGCAGCACTCGCCACCGCCTGGGAGACGGCCGCCGACCGGGGCGACCCGCACCGGCTCATGGAGGCGAACCGGCGCTTCCACGAGAAGATCAACCTCGTCGGCGACAACGCCGAGGCGCTCCACCTCCTGTCCAGCGGATGGCCCCTCATCCTGGCGCTGCGCCTCCGGATCGGGTTCGGCGCGCGGCGGCTCGACCAGATCCGCGCGCAGCACCGCGCCCTCGTCGACGCCATCGCCGCCCGCGATCCGGCGACGGCGCGGCGCGTGTCGGCGGAGCACTGCGCGTCCGCCCGCGACGACCTCATCGCCCAGCTCGACCGCCGTGGCGTCATCGCCCTCGCCGGACGCGACGACGACCCCAGCGTCGCGGGACGCGACGACGACCCAAGCGTCGCGGGACGCGACGACGACCCAAGCGTCGCGGGACGCGACGATCCTGCCCAGCCCCCCGGGACCGCACCCCCATGACCAGTCCGTCCCTGCCCGAACCCGCCGTCCCCGCCCCCTGGGGCCCCGCGGGAACGCTGCCGCCCATCCGCATCACCGACGTGCGGGCGATCTGCACCGCGCCCGAGGGCATCCGCCTCGTGATCGTGAAGGTGGAGACGAGCGACCCGGGCCTCCACGGCGTCGGCTGCGCCACCTTCACCCAGCGGCCGATGGCGGTGGTGACGGCGGTCGAGACCTACCTGAAGCCGCTGCTGATCGGGCGGAATCCGGACGACATCGAGGACGTCTGGCAGGCCGCGTTCCACAGCGCCTACTGGCGCAACGGCCCGATCCTCAACAACGCCCTGTCGGGCGTCGACATGGCGCTGTGGGACATCAAGGGCAGACGGGCGGCAATGCCGCTGCACCAGCTGCTGGGCGGGCGCAGCCGCCGATCGGCCGACGTCTACGTCCACGCCAACGGCCGCGACGCGGCGGAGGTCGAGGACCGGATCCGGGCGCAGATGGAGCGCGGCTTCCGCCACCTGCGCGTCCAGATGGCCGTCCCCGGGCAGGCGTCCTACGGCGTCGGCAAGCCGACGGAGACGGCGCTCGGCCACCAGCCGACCCAGTCCTATCGCCTCGCCCTCGACCAGGGATCGTGGGAACCACGGCCCTACGTGCGCTCGGTGCTCGACCTGTTCGAGCGGCTGCGCGGCACCTTCGGCGACACGGTGGAGATGATCCACGACGTGCACGAGCGGGTGCCGGCGGTGATGGCGATCCAGCTCGCCAAGGACCTCGAGCGCTACCGCCTGTTCTATCTGGAGGATCCGTTCGCGCCCGAGGACCAGGAGTATCTGCGGATGCTGCGCGCGCAGTGCGCGACGCCGATCGCGCTGGGCGAACTCTACGTCAGCCCCCACGAGTACGTGCCGCCGATCCGCGACCGGCTGATCGACTTCGTGCGCTGCCACATCTCCGACATCGGCGGCATCACGCCCGCCCGCAAGCTGGCGACCCTGGCGGAGTTCTTCGGCGTGCGGACGGCCTGGCACGGGCCGGGCGACACCTCGCCCGTCGGCCACGCCGCGAACCTGCACCTCGGCCTGCACGTGCCGAACTTCGGCATCCAGGAGGCGACGCTGTGGGGCGAGCCGACCCGCGCGGTCTTCCCCGGCTGCCCGGACATCCGCGACGGGGCCATGTGGGCGAACGACGCCCCCGGCCTCGGCATCGACATCGACGAGGCCGAGGCGGCGAAGCACCCGTTCCCCGAGCACGCCCTGAACGGCGCCTGGCCCGAGATCCGCCGGCGCGACGGGACGATCATCCGGCCCTGATCGACCGGTCAGGCCCGCTCCGGCGCCGCCCGGACCGGGTCGCCGGTCGCCACCGGGCCGCGGAACTGGCGCAGGACCGCCCTCGCGAGCGGCACGTCGCAGCGGTCGCCGTCCGCAGCCATGGCCCGGGGCAGGTCGCGCCACGGAACCCCGGGGTGGCGGTGATGGACGCGGTGCAGGTTGAAGTTCAGCCAGACCAGCCCGAGCCAGCCGGGGGCCGCGAGATTGTGGCCCGTGTGCGGGTCGCCGAGCGGCCCTTCGTAGTGGAACGCGTTGTCCAGCACGGACACCACAAGCGCCCGCCCGACCAGCGCCGCCGCGAGCCAGCCCCACGCGTCGCCATAGGCCACTGCGGCGGCCGCGATCACGAGGAGTGCGAGGGCCCCGTCGCGGCGCAGTTCCTGCCGCGCCCTGTCCGAGGTCAACGCGCGGACGGCGGCGTCGGCGGTGTCGAGCGCCTCCGGGTGCCCGTCGTAGAAGGCCGTGCGCGCGAGCCGGGCCTGGAACGTGCGGGGCAGGAAGCCGGCGAGGCACCCCGCAAGCTCCGCCAGATAGAGCCCGCAGGTCAGGTAGACATAGTAGAAGAGCCGGCCCGGCCGGTGGTCCGGCCGCTCGACCGCGTGGCCGTTCAGCCGGTGGTGCGTCAGGTGACCGAAGCGGACCAGTCGGAACGGCGAGCCGAACAGGATCGCCAGGCCGCGGGCGATGCGGTCGTTCGCCTGCGGGACCGGGTGGAGATGACGATGGATCCCCTCGTGGACGAGGGCCCACAGCGACGGCGTCGCGAGCGTCACGGCGAAGGCGCCGGCCGCCCACGCCGGGTCGATCGGCATCAGCACCAGCGGGACCAGCGCGTAGGCGAAGACGTGGACCGCCGCGAGCGCCGCGGCGATGCGAAGATTGATGCCGGCAACGGCGGCCACGGCCGCCTCGCGTCCGCTCATGTCGCCCCCAATACCCACAATGGTCATAGGTTTTTCAGCCTATTTCCATCGGATGATGCGGAGCCGGTGTGGCGTTGTCCACCCCGCTCGCGGCGGTGGCGTCCTCAGTCCGCGTCGGCCATTTCCACCAGCGTCGCCGCCAGCACCCGCGCCCCGGCGGCGAGGTCGGCGGGGGTGGCGCTCTCGGCCGGGTTGTGGCTGATCCCCTTCAGGCAGGGCACGAAGATCATGCCGGTCGGGCAGACGCGCGCGATGTGCATCGCGTCGTGCCCGGCGTGGGACAGCATGTCCATCGACGCGAGGCCGAGGGCCGACGCATGGCCGCGGATCCGGTCCATCACACGGGGCGCGAAGGCGACCGGGGCGCGGCCGGTCATGTAGGTGACGCTGGCCGTGCACGGTCCTTTGCGCGCCTCGACGATCGCCTCCAGACGGCGGACGCAGTCCACCAGCACCGTGTCGTCGGGATGGTTCAGGTTGACCGTGAACCAGACGCGGGCCGGGACGACGCCGGGCGCGTCGGGCTCGACCCGGAAGCGGCCGATCGTGAGGCGGATCGTGTCGGCCTCGTCGGCGAGTGCCGCGGCGAGGTCCGTGACCATGGCGCAGGCGGCGATCAGCGCGTCCTTGCGCGCGCGCCGCGGTGTGGCGGCCGAATGCGCCTCCTCGCCCAGCACCTCGACGGCATAGCGCCGGTGCCCCTGCACGCCGGTGACGACGCCGATGGTCCGCCCGGCCGCCTCCAGCCGCGGGCCCTGCTCGATGTGCGCCTCGACATAGCCGTCCACGGGGAAGCCCGGCGTCCCGCGCGAGGGCACGGGCGTCCGGCGGCGCACGTCGGCGATCGCGTCGGCCACGCTGACGCCGTCCGCGTCGCGCACGGCCAGCATGTCGGCCAGGGGGAAGACGCCGGCGAAGACGGCCGAACCCAGGGCGCCCGGCTGGAACCGGTTGCCCTCCTCGTTCGTCCAGGACACGACCTCGATCGGCCGGCGGGTGCGGATGCCGGCGTCGTCGAGCGCCTCGAGCACCTCGAAGCCGGCGAGCACGCCGTAGATCCCGTCGAACCGCCCGCCGGTCGGCTGGGTATCGACGTGGGAGCCGGTCAGGACGGGCCGCGCCTGCGGGTCCGTCCCCTCGCGGCGGACGAAGAGGTTGCCGACCGCGTCGGCGGCGACGGCATATCCCCGCGCCGCGGCCCAGCGGGCGAGAAGGGCCCACGCCTCGGCCTCGGTCGGCGTGAGCGACTGCCGGTTCACCCCGCCGTCCCCGGTGGCGCCGATCGCCGCCATGTCCATGTGGCGCGCCCAGAGCCTGTCCTCGCGCACGGCGTTCGCCGCCGCGGTCGCCGCTGCCTCGGTCATGCCCGTCCTCGCCCGTCCATCCCGGGTGCCATCAATCCCGCGAACGGGGATCGGGCGCAAGCCGAACCCTCGCTCCCGCCGGGTCGTCGTTGCCTCGCTCGCGCCCGGCGCGCGCCTGCTCCTGCGGAGCCTCCGGTAAAGGGTCGTGCTGCTGCGCCGGCAGACCGGGCCGGTCGACGAACCGGCCCTCAGCCCGTCTCCACGAAGCGCATCGGCATCAGGCTTCCCGCCGGAACGACGGGAAGCCTGACGGCAGAGGCGCGCGCGGCGTCGCAGAAGACCGTGTTCCGCGCCACCTGCCGCGTCCGCCCCCGGCCCTCCGGCGCGCCGGTGTTCGGGTTCACGTCGAACTTGGGGAAGTTGGACGAGGACACGTCGAGCCGGAGCCGGTGCCCGGCCTTGACGATGGCGGCCGTGGCGAAGGGCTCGATCGTGATGCGGAACGGGACGCCGGCCTCGATCGGGGACGGCGTCTCCCAGCCGGTGCGGTAGCGGCAGCGGAAGATCCCGTCGGTGAGCGGGACCGCGAAGCCGGTCGGCCAGTCCGCGGACGGCGGGTGCACGTCGATCAGCTTGGCCGTGAAGTCCGTGTCGGGTGCGTCCGACGCGACCCAGAGGTCGACCATCACCGGCCCGACGATCACCATGTCCTCGGCCAGGGGGGTCGTCTCGAACGCCAGCACGTCGCGCCGCGCGGTCAGGGGCATGCCGGGGTTCCGGCTGCCGAAGAAGCGCTCCCCCTCCCGCTGGTCGAACACGCCGCCCTCGAAGATCGGCTGGCCGCTGGTCAGCGAGCCGCCGATGGTGGGGACGGGATCGGCCGGGTCGAAATCATAGACGAAGGGCTCGGCGTCCGCCGGCGGGAGGTCGGGCGACAGGCGCCCGTCCGGGTGCAGGCGCCAGTCCTCGACCCTTGTGTCCGGAAGGGGCCAGGACGGCGCCTCGATCCAGCGCCCGCCGAGGCGGATGCGCCCGTCCGGCCCCTTGTCGCCGGGCCCGCCGCCCATGACGAACAGGCGCGCGAGGGGGTCGCGGTCGACCCCGTTGTCCACGCCCTTCAGCCAGCGGTCGAACCAGCGGCGGCGGAAGCCGACCCAGCTGTCGCCGACGTTCCCGCCGAAGGGGGCCGCCTCGCCGAAGTCGCCATCGCCGGCGTGGCCCTTCTGCCGGTCGCCGTGGAGACCGGCGCCCATGATCACCTTGACCGGCCGCCGCCCGCCCGCCGACAGGCCGGCGAGATTGTCGAACGTGGTCTTCACGTAGACGTCGTACCAGCTCGACATCAGCAGGACGGGAATGTCGGGCACGGCGTCGTAGAAGCCCTCGAGCCAGATCCCGGGCTTCTTCCACTCGGGCCCGAAGGTGCCGGCCCGCCACTGGTCCAGCAGATAGGTCTCGTACTCCGGGACCCACCGAACCGGCGACCGGCCCTCGCTCCACGGCATGGCGCGGAACCAGGCGAACAGGTCCTCGGCCGCCAAGGCCCCCCTGACCAGCGGGTCGGCCTCGGCGACGGGGGCCTCGTGGGCGCGGTTGTAGGCCCAGGTCGCCTGCTTCAGCTCGAACGCACCCCCCTGGCGGATGCCGCAGGTGTAGGCGTTCGAGAAGCCGCCCGAATCGAGGATCATGCAGGCGAGGCCCGGCGGGGACAGGGACGCCAGCGCCGCCTGCGTGTGCGCGGCGTAGGACAGGCCCATCGTGCCGATGCGCCCGTCGCACCAAGGCTGGTCGACCAGCCACGCGCAGGTGTCGTAGCCGTCCTCGGCGTCCGACAGGTACTTCACGAACTCGCCTTCCGAACCGTAGCGGCCGCGGCAGTCCTGGTAAACCACCGCATAGCCCGCGGCGACGAAGCGGGCGGCGACCGCGCCGCGCGCCATCGGCTCGGCCATCCCCCGCTCGATCTCCGAGCGGGAGCGGGCGGCCTTGCCGTAGGGCGTGCGCTCCATGACGACCGGGAACGGGCCGGGAAGCGCCCGGCCCCCCGCCGACGGCAGGTAGACGTCGGTCGCCAGACCCACGCCGTCGCGCATCCGCACCATCACGTCGCGCAGCACCGCGACCACGCCTTCGGAAGCCTCGCGCATGGTCACTTCACGAGGCTGGCGAGGGCGGCGGTCGTGTCCTCGGCCATGTTCGCCTCGTAGGCGATGTTGGCCTTCGACGCCCACGACACCGTCTGCCAGTAGAGCGGGATGATCGGCATGTCGGGGAACACCGTGCGGGTGGCCGCCTGGATGCCGGCGATCCGCTCCTTCTCGTCGAACTTCGCCAGAGCCTCGGTCAGGGCCGCGTCGAACGCCGGGTTGGAATAGCGCGCCCGGTTGAAGCCGCCCGTCCCCGCCTTCGGATCGTTGGTCATCAGCAGGTTGCGCAGGCCCGGGCCCGAGGTCGGGGTGGTGTTGCCGAGCGAGAAGATGAAGGCCGAGAAGGTCTGGCGCGTCGCCGCCGTGGCATAGACGTTGTAGGGCTGGGTGACGACGTTGTTCACCTTGATCCCGCCGCGCGAGACCATCTGCCCGATCGCCTGGATGATGTCCTTGTCGCCGAAGAAACGGTCGTTGGACGAGTGAAGGGTGATCCCGAACCCGTCCTTCCAGCCCGCTTCCTCCATGAGCCTGCGTGCGCCCGGAAGGTCGAAGGCGACCGGCTTGAGCGAGGTATCGTGGCCGGGCACCCCCTCGGGCACCAGCTGGCCCGCCGGAACGCCGGCCTTGCTCAGCACCCGATCGACGATCGCGGGCATGTTGATCATCTTCGCCATCGCCGTGCGGACGCGGACGTCCTTCAGCGGGTTCTTCGCCAGCGGCTTGCCGGCCGCGTCGGTGAGGAAGGGGCTCTCGTCGCGCGCGCTGTCCAGCGCGAGGTAGATCAAGCGCGAGGAGGCGGTCGTGTGGACCTTCAGGCCCGGAACCGCCTCCAGCCCCGGCACGTCGGTCGGCGGCACGCCGTCGATGAGGTCCACGGCACCCGAGCGCAGCGCCGCGACCCGTGCCGCGTCGTTGGAGATGAAGCGGATCGTGACCGTCTCGAAGTCCGGCTTCTTCCCCCAATAGGCATCGTTGCGGGTCAGCACCACGCGCTCGCCCGGGACCCACTCCTTGAACCGGTAGGGGCCGGAGCCGACGGTGCCGTCGCCGCGATTGTAGTCCTGGGTCGACTTGCCCTGCGCGGCGGCGCGCTGGAGGATGTAGACGAAGCCGATGCGCTCCATCAGGTCGGGCGTCGGCGCGTCGGTCGTGACCTCCAGCGTCGTGGCGTCGACCGCCCGGGTGGCGGACACGCCAGAGACGTTGTTGGAGAAGGGCGCCGGGCTGTTCGGCACGGTCTTCGCGCGGTCGAGGGAGAAGGCCACGTCGTCCGCCGTCACCGGCTTGCCGTCGTGGAACGTCGCGTCCGCGCGCAGCTTCACCCGCCACGTCGTCGGGTTCACCATCGCCCAGCTCTCGGCGAGGCCGGGGTTGATGGCGAGGTTCACGTCCGGCGAGACCAGCCGGTCGAAGATCTGCATCGCGATGTTCTGGTTCGGCCCGGTCCGGGCGAACAGCGGGTCGATCGCGGACGGCTCGGTCGCCGTTCCGATCACGAGGTCGGCCGCCATGGCCGACCCCTGGAACGCGAGGACCGACACCATCACGGCGGCGAGACGACGGGGCAAGGTCACGGGGTGTTCCTCCCTCAGTGGGTCTGGTTCAGGTGGCAGGCGCTGACGTGCGCGGGGGCGATGGGGCGAAGGGCCGGCAGGTCCCGCGGGCACCGGTCGAACGCGCGGGGACAGCGCGGGTGGAAGGCGCAGCCCGGCGGCGGGTCGAGCGGCGACGGGATCTCGCCCCGGATCGGCGCGAAGGTCCGCCGGCGCTGCTTCACCGAGGGCAGCTCGGACAGCAGCGCCGTCGTGTAGGGATGGTTGGGCGCGGCGAAGAACGCGGGCGCGGGCGCGGCCTCCACGATCCGGCCGAGATACATGATCGCGACCCGGTCGGCGATGTGGCGCACCACGGCGAGGTCGTGGCTGATGAAGACGTAGGTGAGGTCGAAATCGCGGCGCAGGTCCATGAACAGGTTGATCACCTGCGCCTGGATCGACACGTCGAGCGCCGACACGCTCTCGTCGCAGATGAGCAGCTTCGGCCGCACCGCCAGCGCCCGGGCGATGCCGATGCGCTGGCGCTGCCCGCCCGAGACCTGGTGCGGATAGCGCTTGCGGTAGGCGGGGTCGAGGCCGACCGTCTCCAGCAGCGCCGCCACGTGATCGTCGATCTCGTTCGCGCGCACGAGGCCGTGGACGCGCGGCGCCTCGCCGACGAGGTCGAGGATCCGCTTGCGCGGGTTCAGCGACGACATCGGGTCCTGGAAGATCATCTGGACCGAGAGGCGCATCTCCATCGCCTCGGCCTTCGTGAGGTCCCGCACGTCCTTGCCGCGCCAGAGCAGCGTCCCGTCCGTCGGCGGCAGCAGGCCCGCGAGCACGCGGCCCAGCGTCGACTTCCCGCAGCCGCTCTCGCCGACGAGGCCCAGCACCTCGCCCGAGCGCACGGCCACGTCCACGTCCTCGACCGCGTGGACGACCTCCCGCTTCACGTTCGCGCCGAGCGCGGCCGCCACCGTCTCGGCGAGGTCGAGGTCGCGGACGAAGCGGCGGACGAGGCCCCGCCCTTCGATCAGGGGGCCTTCGATCGGGGGGGCCGTCATGCCGCCGGCTCCCGGATCGGGTGGTGGCAGCGCCATTCGTGCCCGGCGGCGACCGTCACCACGGGCTCGGCGCGGCAGGCGTCGGTCGCCGCGAAGCAGCGGGTGCGGAAGGGGCAGCCGTCCGGTCGGCTGGTGGGCAGCGGGGCCATGCCGGGGATGGGGCGCAGCCGATCGCCCGGCACGGCCGTCGCCGGCAGCGCGTCCATCAGCCCGCGGGTGTAGGGGTGGGCCGGGCGGTCGAGCACGTCGTCGACCGTGCCGGTCTCGACGATCCGGCCCGCGTACATCACCGCCACCCGGTCCGCGAGGCCGGCGACCACGCCGAGGTCGTGGCTGATCCACACCAGCGCCATGCCGAACGCATCGGCGAGGCGCCGCACCTCGTAGAGGATCTGGGACTGGATCGTGACGTCCAGCGCCGTCGTCGGCTCGTCGGCGATGACGAGGTCGGGGCGGTGCAACAGCGCGATGGCGATCGCCACCCGCTGGCGCATTCCCCCCGAGAACTGGTGCGGATAGGCCTTCAGCCGCTCGTCGGGCGACGGGATGCCGACGAGGCCCAGCGCGTCGCGCGCGCGCTCGACCGCCGTGCGCCGGGGCACCGCGTCGTGCGCCAGCACCGCCTCAACCATCTGGGTCCCGATCGTCAGGACCGGGTTCAGCGTCATCATCGGGTCCTGGAAGATCATGGCGATCCGCTTGCCCCGGATGCGCCGCAGCGCCTCCCGCGGGGCGCCGACCAGGTCCTCGCCCATGAAGAGGATCCTGCCGCCCTCGATCCGGCCCGGCGGCTCGATCAGGCCGAGGATCGAGAAGCCGGTGATCGACTTTCCCGACCCGCTCTCGCCGACGAGGCCCAGGATCTCGCCCCGGTCGACGGTGAAGGAGACGCCGTCCACCGCCTTCACGGCTCGAACGCCGGTGCCGAACTGCGTCCGCAGGTCGCGGACGTCGAGGAGCGGCGCCGTCATGACCGCTCCGCCAGCCGGGGGTTCAGAACCTCGCGAAGGCGATCGCCGACGATGTTGATGCTGAACACGACGAGCAGCAGCAGCAGCCCCGGATAGACGCTGATCCAGTACTGGCCGGACAGCAGCACCGTGTAGCCGTTGGCGATGAGCAGGCCGAGGGAGGGCTGGGTGATCGGCAGGCCGATGCCGAGGAAGGACAGCGTCGCCTCGGCCGAGATGGCGTTGGCCACCTGCAGCGTGCCGATGACGATCAGGGGCGACAGGCAGTTCGGCAGCAGATGACCGAACAGGATGCGCGGGCGGGAGAAGCCCAGCATCCGCGCGGCCTCCACGTAATCCTTGTTCTTCTCCACCAGCGCCGCACCACGGACCGCCCGGGCGAACATCGCCCACTGCACCAGCACGAGGGCGAGGACGACCTTCCAGACCCCCTGCCCCAGGAGCGCCAGCAGCATCAGCGCGACCAGAAGAGTGGGTAGGCCCAGCATCAGGTCGACGATCCGCATGATCACGCTGTCGATCCGCCCGCCCGCGAACGCGGCGACGAGGCCGAGGACGGTTCCGACCACCAGCGCCACCACGCCGGCCAGCACGCCCACGAACAGCGAGGTGCGCAGGCCGTAGACCATGGCCGAGAGCATGTCGCGCCCCTGCCCGTCGGTGCCGAGGCGGAAGACCGTGCCGTCCATCCCCTCCCCACCCGGCGGGAGCTTGGCGTCCATGATGTCGAGGACGTTGAGGTCGTAGGGGTCCTGCGGCACCAGCGAGGGGCCGACGACAGCGGTGACCAGCAGCAGGACGCAGGCGACCGCGGCGACCGTGGCCTTCGGGCTCCGCAGCACGCCCGCCGCGGCGCGGGCCAGCACGCCGTCGGCGTCGGAGGCGGACGAGAACGCCGCCATCAGGCGCGCCCCAGGCGGATCCGCGGATCCAGGATCGAGTAGAGGACGTCGACGAGGAAGTTGAGGGTGATGAACATCGCGACGACGACCAGCAGGTAGGCGACCACCACCGGCCGGTCGAGCCGCATGATGCTGTCGATCAGGAGCTTGCCGATGCCCGGCCAGGCAAAGATCGTCTCGGTCACCACGGCGAAGGCGATCAGCGAGCCGAGTTCCATCCCGATCACGGTGACGAGCGGGATCATGATCGTCTTCATCACGTGGACCAGCACGATCCGCCGCTCGGTCAGCCCCTTGGCCCGGGCGAACTTCACGAAGTCGAGCGGCATCGTCTCCCGCACGCCGGTGCGGGTCAGGCGGATGACGAGCGCCAGCTTGAACAGCGCGAGGTTGGTCGCCGGCAGGATCAGGTGGCGGATGCCCTCCCAGCTCGCGAGGCTCGTCTCGATGCCCAGGATCGTGCCGCGCGGGCCGCGGCCCGTGGACGGCAGCCAGCCGAGCCAGACCGCGAAGATCATGATCAGCATCATGCCCTGCCAGAAGTTCGGCAGGCTGAAGCCGAGGATGGAACCGGTCATGATCGCCTCGTCGGTCGCCGTGCGCGGCCTGAGACCGGCCAGCAGCCCGAGCGGGAGGCCCAGCACCAGCGCGATGGCCAGCGCCACGAAGGCGAGTTCGAGGGTCGCCGGCAGCCGGCCGAGGATGAGGGCGATGGAGGGCTGGTCGAACACGAAGGAGCGGCCGAAGTCGCCCTGCAGGATGTTCGCCAGGAAGGTCACGAACTGGACGGGAAGCGGCCGGTCGAGGCCGAGCGCCGCCATCACCTGCGCGCGTTCGGCCGGGGTCGCGTCGGGCGGGATCAGCATCTCACCCGGGTCGCCGATGGCGAAAACGCCGAGGAACACGAGCGCCGCCGTCGCCGCCAGCACGATCAGGCTCTGCATCAGGCGCCGGATGACGAAGACCGCCATGGATGCTCCCCGGTGGCTTGGGAGCATCCTGCGGGCACCGGGAAAGACCCGCAATCCTATGCGGTTTCCTTATCGACCTATTCGGCCAGCCGGGCCTTCAGGATGGCGACGAACGCCTCGGCCGTGCGCGCGAGCGGCGCCCCCTTCAGCGAGACGATGCCGTAGTCGCCGTGGACGCGGGGCTCGAACGGCCGGCACGCGATGGGCAGGTGCGTGAACAGGCGGGCGATGAACGCCGGCACCACGGCGACGCCCAGACCGCGCGCGACCATGGCGCAGGTCGCCTCGACCGAGTGCACCTCCACCCGCGCCACGGGCCGAACCCCGGACCGGCGCAGCAGCCGCTCGAACGCCGGACGGGTCGGGCGCTGGCGGCCCAGCAGGATCAGCGGCCGGTCGACGAGATCGGCCGGCCGCACCGTCGCCCGCGCCGCCAGCGGATGGCCGGCGGGCATGATGCAGGCGGACGGGGAACTCAGGAGGACGCGGACGTCGAAGCCCGCGTCGCGCGGCGGCAGGCTGACGAGACCGAGGTCCGCGACCCGCGTCGCCACCATCTGCTCGATCGCGTCGTAGTGCCCGCCCAGCAGTTCCACCGACGCATCCGGCCGGGCGGCGAGCCATTCGGCCACCACGTCGGGCATGACCGAGCCGACCAGCGAGTGGGGCACGGCCACCTTCAGGAACCGCTGCCCGCCGGTCCCCGCCTTCAGGTCCTCGGTATGGCGGCGCAGGCGCGTCAGGAGCGCCGTCAGCTCCCCGAGTTCGTCCATGAGGGCGTGCGCCTCCGGCCGGGGCAGCAGGCGTCCCTTTGCCCGCTCGAACAGCTCGAAGCCGAGTTCGTCTTCGAGCTGCGTCAGCTGGCGGCTGACCGCGGGCTGCGACAGGCCGAGCAGCCCCGCCGCGGCCGAGGTGGTGCCGCCGGTCATGACGGCGCGGAAGATCTCGATCTGGCGCAGCTTCAAGGCGTCGCGTCCGTCGCGGGGCGAAACGCGAGCGTGCGACGCCGCCGCCGGCACCGCAAGGGGCGACGGCCCGGCCCGTCCCGCCGCCCGCCTGCGTCGCCGTCCGCCCTGCATTGCGAAGGGGGCCGATTGTGCGCGTCCGGGCGGCGGCCTACCGTTCCGCGTGAGCGTGCGGCACCGAACGACCGCACCGCCTGGAGGAGCCCGTTTGCGCATCGGCCGACCGGACCGGGACCTCGTCGCGACGCTGGTGCTGATCGCGCTGTTCTTCCTGGGCGAGGGGATCCTCATCCCCTTCTATCCGCTGTGGCTCCACGACCGGGGGCTGAACGCTTCGGAGGTGTCGGTCGTCCTCGGGGTGCCGCTGCTGCTGCGCATCTTCGCCGCCCCCGTCTTCGGGCGGATGGCCGACCGCCATGGTCAGCGGGTGATGATCGGCGGCGCCTCGACGATCGTTCTGGCGGCCATCCTCGTCCTCGTCGGGGTGGAGGGCTTCTGGCCGCTCCTGCTCCTCACCTTGATCTACCTGCTCGGCTGGCAGAGCATGCCGATGCAGCTCGACGCCGTCGTCATCGGGCTCGTCCGGCGTGGCCTCGTGGGCAGCTACGGGCCGGTGCGGGCGCTCGGCTCGGTGTTCTTCATCGTCTCGGCGACGATCGCCGGTGCGCTCATCGTGGCGCCGATCCCCGACGGGCTGCTTCTCGCCTTCGCGGTCATCGTCCTGGCGATCATCGTCACCACCCTCTTCCTGCCCCGGCACGAGGTCGTCGTGACGGGCCCGGGCGCGGCGCCGCTGACGTCGGTCTGGCGCCAGCCGTCGCTGGTGCTCGTCATGCTCGCCTCTGCCCTGGTCCAGAGCCCGCACGTCGCGTTCGTCGCGATCGGCGGCATCCACATGCGCGAGCTGGGATTCTCCGACGCGCTGATCGGGATCGTGGTGAGCACGGGCACGGTGGCCGAGATCGCGATGTTCCTTGTGGGGCCCCGGCTGTTCGGCCGCCTCGCGCCCGTCACGATGATCGCCATCGGGGCGGCGGCCGCCATCGTGCGCTGGGCGATCCTGCCGATGGTGACCACGCCTGCGGGGATGCTGGCGCTCCAGCTCAGCCACGCGCTGACCTTCAGCCTGACCGCGCTCGGTATGATCGGCTATCTCGTCCGGACGGTCGATCCCCGGCAGGTCGCGTCGACACAGGGGCTGTTCGTCGCGCTCAACAGCGCGCTGATGGCCCTGCTGACGCTGCTCGCCGGGACGGTCTACACGGCCTTCGGCGGGCCGACGTTCCTCCTCCTCAGCCTGTTTCCCGCCGCCGCACTCCTGGTGCTCGTGGTGCGGGCGATGCTGGGCGCGCGACGGAGCGCACCCGCAGCCCCCGCCACCGCCTCCGACTAGGGCGCGAAGACCGAAGGCGACAGCTGGTCGAGCGCGGTGAGGCCGAGGAGCGCCATCGTCCGGCGCACCTCCTCGGCCAGGATGGCGATGGCCCGCGCCACCCCTGCCTCCCCGCCGGCGGCGAGGCCGTAGAGCATCGCGCGGCCCAGCAGCACCCCGTCGGCCCCCAGAGCGAGGGCCTGCACGATCTCCGTCCCCCGCCGGAAGCCCGAATCGACGAGGATCGAGAAATCGGGCCCGACCAGGGCGCGGGCCTCGGCGACGAGGCGGATCGGCGCCGCCGCCCGGTCGAGCTGCCGCCCGCCGTGGTTCGACAGCACCACGCCGTCGGCCCCGGCGTCGCGCGCCCGGCGCACGTCGTCGGGGTGCTGGACGCCCTTCACTACGAGCTTGCGCGGCCAGGCGGCGCGGATCGCCTCGATCGTCCGCCAGTCGGTCGCCGGCCGCATGTTGGCGAGCGACCAGGCGGCGACGGTGTAGAGGTCGCGCTTCGGGCCGGGGACGAAGGGCTCGAGGTTCACGAACCGCGGCCAGCCCTCCTTCAGCAGGATCGACCGCAGCCAGCCGGGATGGCGCAGCATCTCGATCCGGGCGGCCAGCGTGGGCGTGAAGCCGCCGAGGTAGTTCCGCTTGTCCCACTCCCGGTTCCCGTGGGTCGCCGTGTCGACCGTGACCAGAAGCGCGCGGGAGCCGCGGGCCTCCGCCTCGGCCACGAGGCCGCGCCAGACGGCGTCCTCGCCCAGGACGTAGAGCTGGAACCAGTGGCGCAGCCCCGCCGCGGCGCCGGCGACGTCGGCGATCGAGGCGTTCGACACCGTGCTCTGGCCGCAGGGGATGCCCGCCGCCGCCGCCGCGCGGGCGAGCGCCACGTCGCCCCGCGGCCACAGCAGGCCGTTGAACCCCGTCGGCGCGATCGCGAAGGGCAGCGCCGACCGGTCGCCCAGGAGATCGCGCGCGAGGTCGACGCGCGACACGTCGACCAGCACGCGCGGCCGGAACGTCCGCTCGTCGAAGGCGCGGCGGTTGCCGGCCAGCGTGATCTCCTCCTCCGCCCCGCCCTCCAGATATTCGGCCGAGACGCGGGGGAGCCGCCGGAGCGCGATCGCGCGCAGGTCGGCGATGGTGAGCGCGCGGGCGATGGTCCGCCCGCCGACGAAGGCGCGGCGCGGCCGGTCGCCGGCGCCGGGGCGATCAGGCAGGAAGTCGGCGGTCACGGGGCCTCGCTCCGGTCGAAGACGCGCCCGGGGCTGAGGATCCAGCCGGGGTCGACGGCCGCCTTGAGGCGGCGCATCAGGGCGATCTCGGCCTCGGACCGGCACAGGCCCAGGTGCCGCTTCTTGGAGCGGCCGATGCCGTGCTCGGCCGAGATGGAGCCGCCGCGCGCCCCCACCGTTTCGGCGGCGAGATCCTCGATCGCGGCCGCGAAGGCGGGGTCGGCCGGCAGGTCGCCGACCGTGAGATGCAGGTTTCCGTCGCCGAGATGGCCGTAGACCTGGACGCGGCGCAGGCCCCGGGCACGCAGCGCGGGCTCGATCGCCTCGACCCATCCGCCCATGGCGGCGAGCGGCAGGCTCACGTCGAAGGCGAGGTAGGGCGCGATGGCCCGCGCCGCCTCGCTGGCCGCGTCGCGCAGCCGCCAGAAGTCGTCCGCGTCGGCGATCGACCTGGCGAGGACGGCGTCGGCGCCGGGAAGCGCCGCCAGCGTCTCGCCCAGCACGGTCTCCAGCGCCGGCTCGGCCGCGACCGGGCCGAAGCCGAGTGCCTCGACCAGCACGAGGATGCCGCCCCGCCCGTCGAAGGGATCGCGGCCGAGGCCGAGATCGCGGGTCACGAGGCGCCAGTAGCCGGGCCACATCGCCTCGAAGCTGCCGAGCATGGGGCCGAGGCCGCGCCGGCAGGCGCGCAGCAGCACGACGACCTCCCCGAAGGTCCCCACGGAGACCAGCGCCGTCGCGCGCGACGAGGGCCGGGGCTGGAGTTGCAGGACCGCGCGCGTGACGACGCCCAGCGTCCCTTCCGCGCCGATGAACAGGTGCTTGAGGTCGTAGCCCGCGTTGTCCTTCACGAGGCCGTTGAGCCGGGAGACGACCGTCCCGTCCGCCAGCACGACCTCCAGCCCCAGGACCGAGGCCCGCATCATGCCGTAGCGCAGCACGCGGTTGCCGCCGGCGTTGGTCGAGATCATGCCGCCGATCGCGGCCGAGCCCCGTGCGCCGATGTCGACCGGGAAGAAGAGGTCTTCCGCCTCCGCCGCCTCCTGAAGCGCCTGGAGCGGCACGCCCGCCTGGACGCGCGCGGTCTGGGCGTCCGCGTCGATCGCCTCGATCGCGGTCAGCCGCTCCAGCGAGAGCACGATCTCCCCGTCGACGGGAAGCCCGCCCTTCACGAGGCCGGTCATCCCGCCCTGGGGGACGACGGGATGCCCGAGACCGGCGAGGACCCGCAGCGTCGCGGCGACCGCGTCGGGCGTCGCCGGGCGCAGCACGGCCAGCGGCGCGCCGGTGTGCCCGCCCCAGTCGCGCCGGTGGCGGTCGCCCGCCTCCGTCCCGGGGACGAAGCCGGGCCCGTCGAGGACGGAGCCGAGGGCGCGCGCGAGCGCCTCGACGCTCAGGGGCCGGTCGCCCGACGCCCGCTCCGTCGCATCCATGTGCCCGCCCTCCCCGGCCCCGCTTGCTGCGGACCGATCATCACCCTAGAAAGCGCAGCGTCAACGGGGGGATCGTCATGGAGCGCGGCCGTGCCACGGAACGTGCCGGGACGGGGCCGGCGGACGGCGGCCCGGGCGGGCTCGCCGCACGCCTCTATCGTCAGGCGTGGCTGATGTTCGTGCTGCCGCCGCTGTTCTGGTCGGGGAACTTCGTCCTCGGCAAGGCGGTAGCGGGCCACGTGCCACCCGTCGGCCTCGCCTTCTGGCGCTGGACCGGCGCGCTGCTGATCCTGCTCGTCCTTTTCGGGCCGCGTTTGCGGGCCGACCTGCCCGAGCTTCGGCGCCGCTGGCCGATCGTGCTGATCCTCGCGGCGCTGGGCATCGGGCTCTACAACACGCTGGTCTACATCGGCCTCGGCACCACGTCCGTGCTGAACGCGCTGGTGCTCCAGTCCTCGACGCCGGTGGTGATCGTGGCGGCCAGCGTGCTGGTCTACCGCGACCGGATCGGGCTTCGTCAGGCGGCGGGCATCGCCGTCTCGCTCGCCGGGGCGCTGGCCATCGTCACGCGGGGCGACCCCGCGGCCTTGCTCGACCTGCGTCTCGCGATCGGCGACGCGCTGATCCTCCTCGCGGTCGCCGGCTACGCGCTCTACACGGTCCTCCTGCGCGACCGGCCGGCCGTCCATCCGATGAGCCTGCTGATCGCCACGTTCGGGCTGGGTGCCGCGATGATCCTGCCCTTCTATCTGCACGAGAGCCTGGTGGCGGGACGGCCGATGCCGCTCGACGGCACGGCGGCGTGGGCCGTCGCCTACGTCTGCGTCTTCCCCTCGATCCTCGCCTACGTCGCCTTCAACCGGTCGGTCGAACTCCTCGGCGCCAACCGCACCGGCCTCGCCTTCCACCTGATGCCGGTGTTCGGCAGCCTGCTCGCCATCCTCCTCCTCGGCGAGCGGTTCGAGGGGCACCACGCGGTCGGCATCCCGCTGATCGCGGCGGGCATCCTTCTGGCGACCCGCCGGGCGGCGGCCCGCCCCTGACCCCCTCCCCCGCCGCCGGTCGCCGGCCCGCGGAATGCGTGGCGTTTCTCGCGATCGCGCAGTACTCTCGTTGCGTCGCACAAATCGGAACGGGGAATCGCCATGCCGTTGCCCCAACAGCGCATGGCCCTGACGCCGGCGCTGGTCGCCCAGGCGTTCCGTGCGATCGCGAACCTGGGGCCGACGGGCGATCTCGTCCGCTGCGACGACGGCGACTTCGCCCGCCACGTCTCGAACCTGCTCGACACGCGCCCGCGGGGCGATCCCTGGCTGTTCGCCTACGGATCCCTCCTGTGGAACCCGGTGACCACGTCGCTCGAACAGCGCGTCGCGGTCGCGCACGGCTGGCACCGGTCGTTCTGCATCCGCCTCGAGAGCTATCGGGGTACGCCGGACCGGCCCGGCCTCATGATGGGCCTCGAACGCGGCGGCCAGTGCCGGGGGATCGCCTTTCGCCTTCCGGCGAGCGACCTCAAGGCGCAGCTCGACCGGCTCGTCCGCCGCGAGATGCCGGTGAAGCCCGGCGCCGGCGTCCCCACGAACGTCCCGCGCTGGATCGAGGTGCGCACGGTGGGCGGCCCCCTCCCCGCGCTCGCCTTCGTGGTCGATCCCAAGGGAACGCTCTACGCCGGCCGCCACGGGCCGGAGGAGACGGCGGACATCCTCGCCGGAGCCTGCGGCTACGGCGGATCGTGCGCGGAATACCTGCACAACACGGTGGCGCACCTGGAAGCGCTCGGCATCCGCGACCGCAACCTCTGGCGCCTGCAGGCGCTGGTCGCACGACGGCTGGCCGGAACCGACGGGGCCGCGCCCGTCGGCCCGTGATCCGGCGGACGCCGTCGACCCTTACCGGTCCGGTCCGCCGGACGAGGCGGACGAAGGACCGGACCGGGACGTCCATCGCCGGTCCCCGCACCGATGGGGGGGCAAGGCCGCCGGTCGGTGCCCTCAGCCGATGCGTTCGACCGCGAGCAGGTCGACGTCCATCTGGCTGAAGAGCTGGACGAGGTCGAGCAGGACCCAGTTCTCCATGATCTGCGCCCCGCCGAACGGCCCGCCCGCGAGGTTCGGCTGGCGTTCGACACGCCAGAAGTCCATCACCCGCAGCGTCATCGGCCGGTCGGTCGCGGCGACGCCGAGATAGGGGCCCCTGTGGGTCATCGTCATCGAGGGCCAGCCGCCCGAACAGACGTAGTCCCCGTCGCCGAAGCGCGCGAAATGATTGCCGCCGACCCGATCCGGAAAGGCGGTCAGCAGCGGGATGCGGTGGTCGCGCTGGAACCCCTCGTAGGTGTAGTTCGACCCGATGCCCGCCGCCCCGTACCAGAGCATGTCGCGGTGCCAATATCCCGTGCCGCCGGTCTGGCCCGCGCTGGCGAAGGTCCCGGGGTCGAAGGACTTGAGGTCGAACAGCATCGCCTCGACCAGCGCCGCCGACGCCTCGGACCGGTCGGGCGCGGCCGGGAGAACGCCGTCGTGGGTCGCGGGCGACGGAAAGGTGATCTCGGACCCCAGCATGTGCGGCAGCGGCATCCGCCCCACCTGGCGCATGAGGTCGAGCACGTCCGGCAGGATGCGGGCCTCGACCACCCGGCCGTCCTCGATCCGATAGAATTCCCCGACGCGCAGGAACACGAGCTTGCCGTGCGGGGCGATGCCGAACAGCGGCCGCTCGAAGTTGCCCAGATAGTGCCCGAGCGTCGAGACCCACGTCCCCGACCCGGTGCGCGAGACGCCGCCCATGACCAGCATGTCGCGCCGCCGCAAGCCCGGAAGCGCCCGGCGCAGCGGCTCGACCCAGCCCGACCAGACCGCGTCCGTCCCCGTCAGGTCCTCCACCGGCGAGGCGACGCGCCAGAGCGTCTCCGCCGTGCAGAGGCGGTCGAGCATGCGGCGCGCGTCGTCCGCGGACGACGCGACCAGATCGATCAGGGACGCCTGCGTCCCGTGCCGGAAGTCGCTCACCGTCGCATCTCCAAGGTCCCAGGGCAGCCTGTCGAAAAGCTCTTGCATTCGATTGCAAAGACTGTCAACCCGGTTTCCGGTCGTCGGATCGATCCCGTGCGCCGACCGCGAGCCCGAACGAGGAGACCGGCCCCATGAAGGGCTTCGATCCCCGGTGGAAGGACCTGCCGGACTACATCATCGGCATCACCAAGGAGATCTGGGAGGATCGCGGCATCGCGACCCTCCACCGCTACTACACGCCGGACCTCGCGGTGCGCTCCCCCACCGCGCTGGTGGTGGGCAACACGAACGTGATCGCGGCCACGATGCAGACGCTGGCCGAGTTCCCGGACCGCACGCTCTTGGGCGAGGACGTGATCTGGTCGGGCGACGAGACGGACGGCTTCCTCTCCTCCCACCGCCTGCTCTCCACCGCCACGCACAGGGCCGAGGGCGCCTACGGCCCGCCGACGGGCAGGCGCCTCGTCTACCGCATCATCGCGGACTGCGCGGCGAGGGAGAACGCGATCTTCGACGAGTGGTTGATCCGCGACCAGGGCGCCATCGTCCGCCAGCTGGGCCTCGATCCCAAGGCCTACGCGGCCGACCGAATCGCCATCGAGGGCGGGCCGGAACGCTGCGCCCGGTCGCTGACGCCCGACACCGACCGACCGCCCGCCTACACGGGCCGCGGCAACGACGACCCGGTCGGCCAGCGCTACGCGGAGATCCTGACCCGCATCATGGGCGCCGACTTCGCCGCGATCCCGCAGGTCTACGACCGGGCGGCGCAGCTGGAGCACCCGGGCGGGGTGACCGGCCACGGCTGGGAGGCCGCCGACGGCTTCTGGATGCGCCTGCGCGCGGCCTTCCCCGACGCCGCATTCCGGATCGAGCACGTGATCGGCCGCCGCGATCCCGACATGCCGCCGCGCGCGGCGATCCGGTGGAGCCTGTGGGGCCGGCATTCGGGCTTCGGTGCCTTCGGCCAGCCGTCGGGCGCGCAGGTCTACGTCATGGGCATCAGCCACGCGGAGTTCGGGCCCTGGGGGCTGAGGCGCGAATGGGTCCTCTACGACGAGACCGCGATCTGGAAGCAGATCCTGCTGAAGACGGGGTGACCGTCGTGCGATGATCACCGTATGACGCGAACCGTGGACGTCGCCATCGTCGGCGCCGGGGCCGCCGGCATCGCCGCCGCCCGGCGGCTCGCCGGCACCGGCCTCCGCGTCGTCATGATCGAGGCCGCCGACCGCCTCGGCGGGCGGGCCTGGACGCGCACCGTCGAGGGGCACCCGCTCGACCTCGGCTGTGCGTGGCTCCATTCCGGCGACCGGAATCCCTGGACCGGCATCGCCACCGACCGCGGCCTCGCCGTCGACCGCACGCCGCCGCCCTGGGGCGAGCAGGCGGGCGACCGGAACTTCACGCCCGCCGAACAGGCCGAGGCCGACGATGCGATCGCCGCCTTCCAGCGGCGGCTACGCGACCTGCCGGCCGACCGTGACGCCGCTTCGGACGCGCTGGAGGCCGGGAACCCGTGGAATGGCCTGCTGCAGGCCGTCAGCGGCTACGTCAACGGAGCCGCGCTGGAGCGGGTGTCGGCGCGCGATCACGTCGCCTACGACGACGCCGACACGGGCGTGAACTGGCGCGTGCGCGAGGGGATGGGGGCGGCGATCGTCGACGCCGCGGCCGGGCTCGACATCGTGACCGGGACGCGGGTGACGGCGATCGACCTGCCGGCCGGCGGCGTGCGGCTGGAGACGTCGGCGGGACCGGTGGAGGCCCGCGCCGCGATCCTGACCGTCGCGACCGACGTCCTCGCATCCGCTGCCCTCCGCCTGCCCCGCGCGCTCGACCACAAGCGCGAGGCGGCGGCCGACCTGCCGCTCGGCCTCGCCGACAAGATCGTCTTCGCGCTCGACGGGCCGGCCGGTTTCGAGGCCGACACCCAGGCGGTCGGGAACCCGCGCTCGGCCGAGACCGGGAGCTATCATCTCCGCCCCTTCGGCCGGCCGCTGATCGAGGGGTTCTACGGCGGGATCGCCGCGCGGATGCTCCACGGCCTCGGCGAGGCGGGGGCGATCGCGTTCGCGCTGGACGAGCTGGCGGGCCTGTTCGGCACCGAAATCCGCCGCCGGCTCCGCCCGATCCTGCGCACCGACTGGACGGCCGTGCCCTTCGTCGGCGGCGCCTATTCCCACGCGCTGCCCGGCCGCTCCGCGGCCCGGGCGGTGCTGGCGGCCCCGGTCGAAGGGCGCCTGTTCTTCGCGGGCGAGGCCTGCTCGGCCGTCGACTTCACCGCCGCCCACGGGGCGCACGCGACGGGCACGGCCGCGGCCGGTGCGGCGCTCGCCGCCCTCGGTCAGGGCATGTAGTCGATCCGCACGGTCCGCACCTCGCCGGCGCTGGGGCCGGTCATCACGTCGATCGGGCCGGGGGCGGCGGCGAAGCGGTCGCCCGCCTGCCACCAGGCGATCTGGTCCGCGCTCACGCGGAAGCGGACCGTCCCCGCCTCGCCCGGCGCCAGCCGGATCCGCTCGAAGGCGCGGAACATCATCACCGGGCGCGAGATCGGCGCGAAGCGGCTGCGCAGATAGAGCTGCACCATCGCGGTGCCCGGCCGGTCGCCGGCGTTGCGGACGGGAACCGTCACGCTCACCGGCGCGTCGTCGGTCAGCCGCCGCACGTCCACCGCGGGCTCGCCGAATTCGAAGCGGGTCCAGGTCAGCCCATGGCCGAAGGGAAACAGCGGCGTGGTCGGGCGGTCGAGGTAGTTGGAGGAATAGACGTCGGGCCACTTGATCGCGGGCCGGCCCGACGGCAGCCGGTCGTGGTGGACCGGGATCTGCCCCACCGAGCGCGGCGTCGAAACGGGCATGCGGGCCAGCGGTTCCACGTCGCCGAACAGCAGACGCGCGACGGCCGTGCCGCCCATGGTGCCGGGAAACCAGACCTTGAGGATGGCCGGCGCCTCGGCCGCCAGCGCCTCCATCGCCACCGGCCGTCCGCCGAACACGACCGCGGCCGTCGGCCGCCCCTCGGCCAGCACCGCGCGGACGAGGTCCATCTGCCGGCCCGGCAGGTCGATGTCGGTCCGGCTCGCGGCCTCCCCGCTCATGCCCGCCGCCTCGCCGATGGCGAGGATCACGGCATCGGCCCCCCGCGCGGCGGTGACGGCGGCGCGCGTCTCGTCCCCGGTCGCCCCCTCGAACGCCGCGACGGGCACGATCCGCAGGTCGACCCCGGGGCCCAGCAGGTCGGCCAGCCCCGCGGCCAGCGACACCGGGCGGCTGAACACCCCGCGCCCGAACCAGGAGCCCAGCATCTCGAACTTCGCGTCGGCGTGGGGGCCGATCACCGCGACCGATCGCACGCTCCGCGCAAAGGGCAGCACGTCGCCCTCGTTCTTGAGCAGCACGAGGCTGCGCTCGGCGAAGTCCTGCGCCTCGGCCCGGTGCGGCGCGGGCGAGGTCTCCGTCCGTCCCTCGCTCGCCTCGAACCGGGCGAAGGGCGCGTCCAGCAGGCCCATCCGCTCCTTCAGCGTCAGGACGGCGCGGACCGCCTCGTCCAGCAGCGCCGCGGGCACCCGGCCCGCCCGCACGAGCCCGGGCAGCTCCGCGAGATAGAAGGTGGACGCCATGTCCATCTGTAGGCCGCCGCGGATGCCGGCCTCCGCCGCATCGGCGTCGGTCTCGGCCACCCCGTGGCGCTCCAGTTCCGAGAGCGCGCCGAAGTCGCTCATCACCATCGCGTCCGATCCCCACTCCTCGCGAAGGATGCGGCGCAGGATGAAGGGGTTGGCGGCGACGGGGACCGAATCGTAGGTGTTGAACGCCGCCATGAAGCAGAGCGCGGTGTCGACGAGCGCCCGGAACGGCGGCAGGTGGACCTCGCGCAGCTCCCGCTCGCTGATCTCCATGGCGGTGTAGTCGAGCCCGCCCTTCGACGCGCCGTTGGCGCCGAGGTGCTTCGGGCAGGCGGCGATGCCCGTCGGGTCGCGGGGGTCGGCGGTCTGGAAACCGCGCACGCGGGCGCGGCCGATCTCCGTCGCCCACCAGGTGCTCTCCCCCGCCCCCTCGGCGGTCCGGCCCCAGCGCGGGTCGCGGCTCGTGTCCAGCATGGGGGAGAAGGTCATGTTGACGCCGTCGCCGATCGCCTCGATCGCGGCGATGCGCTCGGACCGTTCCACCCGCTCGAGGTCGAAGGCGGCCGCCTGCCCGATCGGCATCGGGAACACGGTGTCGTAGCCGTGGATGACGTCGTAGCCCAGCATCACGGGGATCCCGAGGCGCGTCTCGCGCGTCGCGATCTCCTGCGCCCGGCGGGCCACGCCGCGGGCGTGGATGTTGAAGAGCCCGCCGACGAGGCCGCGCCGCAGCCGGTCCTCGGTCTCCTCGCTCATGTAGAGGCCGCGGTCCTGGCTCCAGTCGGCGGTCTCGAAGTTCAGCTGGCCCGCCTTCTCCTCCAGCGTCATCCGGGCGATCAGCGCCTCGATGCGCTCCGAGGCCGCGCGGGCGGGCCCTGCGGCGAGGAGGGGGGCGAGAAGCGCGACGGCGAGGGCGAGGACGATCGGGACGTGCGGCGGGCGGGGCATGGGTCGGACGAGGCGAAACGGGCGGGACTTCCACACCTAGCAGATCCGCGGGACGCTTGCTCGCCTCAGCCGTGCTTCCCGGCGGTCCAGCCGTGCCCGATCGCGGAACGCCTCGCCGCCATCGGCATCGACGCCTTGCTGACCAGGCGACGACAGCCCGTGGTCGTGATGTTCGCGGACATCCGAGGCTTCACGTCCCTCGCCGAAGACATGGCGCCGGAGGCCATGGGCGCCGCGCTGGCGGAGTTCCGCGGCCGCGTCGCCGACGCGCCGGAATGGAGGGACCTGCCGGCCATGGCCCTGCGTGGTCGCACCCACGCGATCGACGTACGCGCTTACGGCCCTGCTGTCGCTTGATCTGCCTCATGGCAATCTGGCCGCCGGCCGTCGAGGATCTGCGCATGCGAACGATGTTGCTGCTGGGGTGGGTCTTCGCCTGCCTTCTGGGGGGAACCGCGCTCGTCCTCGCGGGGGCCGGGGAGGCGGCGGATCTGGTCTGGACCGCGGGCGCGGTGCCGGTCGCGGTCCGGGTCGCGGTCGGTCTTCTGGCGGCGCTCCGGGGCGGTCGGGTCGGCGTCGACGCCATCGCGCTGGCGGCGATCGTCGGCTCGGTCCTGCTCGGCGAGACCGCGGCCGCGGCAGTCGTCGGCCTAATGGTCGCCGGGGGGGAGGCGCTGGAGGGATGGGCCGAAGGCCGTGCGGGACGGGCGCTCACCGATCTGATCGCGCGGGCGCCACGGCGGGCCGTCCGCATCGCCGGCGACGCCCTCGAGGAGATCGACGTCGCCGACGTCCGGCCGGGCGACGGGCTCCTCGTCCGCGTGGGGGACACGGTCCCGGTGGACGGCACGGTCGACGACGCGTCGGCGACGCTGGACGAGAGCGCGCTCACCGGCGAGGCCGGCGCGG
>CANGXM010000021.1 GCA_947457845.1 Rhodospirillales bacterium
CCGCGACGCCGCTGGTCCCGACCCCGCAGCCCGCCGCGGTGGCGCAGGTCCCGCGGGAGGTCACCACCCCGGCCTTCCGGCAGGGTGCCGCGCAGGTGCAGCAGGTGCTCGCCACCTCGGGCTCGCTCGCGGCGGCGATCACCACCATGAACACGCAACTCGGCTTCAACAACGTCCAGCAGCGCGCCGTGCTCGACAGCCTGCCGCCGGCGCAGATCGTCACGGCGCTCGCCGCCTCGAACACGCCGGCCGCCCAGGCGGTGGCCGCCGTGGCGCCCGCCATCCTTCAGGGCCGCGTCGGCTTCGCCGAGGTGCGCGAGCGCCTCGCCGCCGCCGGCGCCGACCCGGCGGAGACCCGCAGCTTCCTCAACGTCTTCCAGCGCCTCCAGAAGGAGGCCCGCACCCAGCAGTTCTCCGCCGCGTTGGACCAGCTGCGCGCCGATCCCGAGGCCGGCAGCGTGTTCGGCCGTCGCTCCGACGCGCCGCTGGAGATCGCGCGGGCCGAGGTCGCCCTCTCGCCGCTCGGCGCCGGCGTGGCCCGGGTGGAGGGCCAGCTGAACGAGGGCTCGCGCTTCGTCACCATGCAGGTCAACGGCCGCTGGGTCTTCGTCGACGACCAGGGCCGCTACGCCGCCGACGTCCGCCCGCTGGACGGCACCAACGTCATGGTCCTCTCGGCCACCGACGAACGCGGCCAGCGCGTCGACCGCTCGCTCACGGTCGACCTGCCGCCCGCCCAGCGCTCGGACGCCGAGGGTCCGTTCCGCCGGCCGCTGCGCCTCACCCAGGCGGAGGCCGACCGGCTGGACGCCCGGGCGCTGGCCGACAGCCTCGCCCAGGCACCGGCCGCCGGCGCGCCGCGCCCGGGCCGGCGCATCGCGCTGATGTTCGCGCTGCAGACCTACGAGGACGAGGGCGTGCCCGACCTCGGCACCCCGCACGCCGACGCCGATCTGGTGAGCCGCGCGCTGGCCGAGCGGCTCGGCTTCGAGACGCGGGTGGTCAGGGACGCCACGCGCGAGCGGATGCTGGACGCGATCCGCACGCTGGGGCGCGAGTTGATCCAGGAGGACACGGTCGTGGTCTACTTCGCCGGCCACGGCTACTCGTTCTCGGGCACGGAGCTGGCGTTCTGGCTTCCGGTGGACGCGGAGATCACGCGGGCGAACGCGTGGATCAGTTCGGCCGACATCTCGCGCCTGCTGCACCGGATGCCGGCGCGCCAGATCTTGCTGGTGGCCGACAGCTGCTATTCGGGTTCCTTCGCCGCCGACGGGGTGAGCGGGGTGACCGACGACCTGATGCGGGCGATGACGGGCCGGGCGGTGATGGCGATCACGGCCGGCGGGGACGAGCCGGTGGCGGACGGGACCGTGAACTCCCCCTTCGCCGAGGCGCTCACCCGCCAGATCCAGGCGATCACGGGACCGATGCAGGTCTCCCGCCTGTTCGAGACGATCCAGACCGAGGTGTCGCTGGAGACGCCGCAGACCCCCGCCTACGGCATCGTCCGCTTCGCCGGCTACGACGAGGGATCGGACTTCGTGCTCGCCCCGCCCGGAACCGTCCCGCCAGGAACCGTCCCGCCCGGAACCGCCCCGCCCGGAACCGCCCCGGTCGTCAGCACCGCGAAGGAGCCCGCCCCCCGCCCCCACGCCGCCGTCCGCACCGGCCCCGCGCCGATCCTCGCCGCGCTCAGGACGCGGGAGGCGGCGGAGTAGGGGCGCGCGTCCGGGGCGCGCCGGGGTCGGTCAGGCGTCGGAGGTGCCCGCGATCGCGAGGATCGTCGCCAGCGTCGCGGACATGCCCCGCACGCTCTCCTCCGGCTCCACGTCGATCCATTCGTCGAGCGTGTGGGCGAGGCCGCCGTGCCCGCCCGAGCCGATGCGGATCGCCGGAATGCCGAGGCTGATCGGCACGTTGGCGTCGGTCGACCCCGACGAGCCCGTGGCGTCGAAGCCGAAGCGCCCGAGCGCCGCGGTCGCGGCCCGGATCAGGTCGTTGCCCGGGTCCTGGCGGCCCGCCTCCCGGTCGCCCACGAGGTCGAGATCGGCCGTGACCGGTCCGGCGCCCGTGTCGCGCGCCGCGTTCTCCGCCGCCACGGCCTCGGTCACGATCGACCGGAAGCGGGCGTCGAGGCGGGCGAGTTCGCCCGCGTCCTCGGAGCGGAGATCGACCTGGAGCGTCACGGTGTGGGGGATGGCGTTGATCGAGGTTCCGCCGGAGACGACGGTCGCGGCCAGCGTCGTCCGCGGATCCTCGGGCACCGCGAGCCGGCCCAGCGCCACGACGGTCGTGGCCATGGCCTGCATCGGGCTGACGCGGCCGAAATCCATCCAGCTGTGCCCGCCGGGGCCGCGGAACGTCACCCGGTAGCGCCGCGATCCGACGCCGGCCACGGTGATGCCGTTCATCTCCGGAAAGTCGACCGTGAGGAACGCCTTCACCCGGTCCCGGTAGCGCCCCTCGCGGAAGACGTGGCGGACGCCGCGCAGGTCGCCCAGCCCCTCCTCCCCGACGTCGCCGAGGATCAGCAGATCGGCCTCGGTGCGGATGCCGGCGGCGTCCATCGCACGCACCAGCGCGAGGTTGACCGCGAGGCTGCGGGTGTCGTCGCCCACGCCCGGCGCGAAGAGCTTCGTTCCCTCCCGCCGCACCGTGACGTCGGTGCCGGCGGGGAAGACGGTGTCGAGATGGGCGGCGACCACCACCAGCGGACCGTTGCCCGTGCCGCGGCGCAGGCCCATCACGTTCCCGACCCCGTCCATCTCGACGTCGTCGAGCCCGTGGTCGGCCAGCATCGCCATGTAGGCCCGGGCGCGGACCTCCTCGGCGAAGGGCGGTGCGGGGATTTCGGTCAGCCGGACGATGTCCTCCACCGTCCGCTCGTGCTCCGCCCGCAGCGTGGCGACCGCGGCGGCGAAGGCCGGGCCGGCGACGATGCGGTCGACCGTGGCGCGCCAGGGATCCCGTCCGGCCATCTCACGCCCCCCGGTGGATCGGGTCGATCCAGGGCACCGTCTCGGGCGCCTCCACCGGATCGACGTCGGTGATGTTCACGACCACCGCCTCGTTGTCGGAGCGGACCAGCACGCATTCGAGCGGATTGTCGGGATCGGCGTTGATCTCCTGGTGCGGGACGTAGGGGGGCACGTAGATGAAGTCGCCCGGCCCCGCCTCCGCCACGTATTCCAGCCGCTCGCCCCAGCGCATCCGCGCCCGGCCCCGGATCACGTAGATCACGCTCTCCAAGGCGCCGTGGTGGTGGACGCCGGTCTTCGCGTTCGGGTCGATCCGCACCGTTCCCGCCCAGATCCTCTGCGCGCCGACGCGGGCGTGGTCGATGGCGGCCTGGCGGAACATGCCCGGCGTCTGGGGCGTGTTCGCATCGAGGCCGTCGCCCGGGATCACCCGCACGCCGTCGTGCTTCCACCGCGGCGCGTGGTCGTGCCCGTGGTCATGGTCGTGCCCGTGGTCATGGTCGTGGTCGGACATGGTCGCCCTCCGGATCGGGGGCGCATCGTGCCCGACCCGCGGCTCGGCCTCAACCGGCCAGGAAGGCGCGGATCTCGGCCAGCGTGCCCTCCGGATCCTCCTCGGCGAGGTAGTGGCCGGTGGGCATCGGCCGGCCGGTGACGTCCGTGGCGACCCGGCGCCATTCGGCGAGCGGGTCGAAGCAGGCGTGGACGACGCCCTTTTCCCCCCACAGCACCCGGACCGGGAGCGCCACCGGCCGGTCGAGGTCGGCCCGGTCGTGATCGAGGTCGACGGTGGCCGCCGCCCGGTAGTCCTCGCAGGTGGCGTGCACCGCGCCCGGCAGGGCGAAGCAGCGTTCGTACTCGGCCAATGCCCGGGGGTCGAAGCCGCCGAGGCCCATGGGCGAGCGCGACAGCATGGAGCGGACGTAGAAGGCGGGATCGGCGCCGATCATCCGCTCCGGGATCCCGTCGCCCTGGATCAGGAAGAACCAGTGCCAATAGGCGGTGGCGAAGGCCCGCGTCGTGCCCTCGACCATCGCCAGCGTCGGCGCGATGTCGAGCGCCATGAAGCGCCGCACCGCGCCCCGATGGTCGCGGCAGAGCCGGTGGCCGACGCGCGCGCCACGGTCGTGGGCGACGAGGTCGAAACGGTCGAATCCCAGCGCGCGCATCAGTGCGACCATGTCGGCCGCCATCGCGCGCTTGGAATAGGTGGCGTGGACCGCGTCGCCCGGCGGCTTGTCGCTGTCGCCGTAGCCGCGCAGGTCGGCCACGACCACGGTGAAGTCCCGCGCGAGGTCGGGCGCCACGCGGTGCCACATGGCGCGGGTCTGCGGATGGCCGTGGAGGAGGAGGAGCGGCGGGCCGGACCCGCCGACGAGGTGCGCGATGGCGGTGCCGTCGACGGTCGTGCGGCCGTCGCGGAAGCCGGGGAAGAGATCGCCGAGGATCGTCATGGCCCAAGGGTGTCGCACGGACGCCGGGCCGTCGGAAACGGGAAAGGGGCGCGTGGCGGACCGCGCGCCCCTCCCTTCGTCCTTCCGGGACGGCGGGATCAGGCCGTGAGGCCCGCCCGCACCCGGTCCGGGGTCAGCGGCAGGCGGCGGAACCGCACGCCCGTCGCGTCGAACACGGCGTTGGCGAGTGCCGCGCCCGTCGGGCCCTGGCTCGCCTCGCCGGTGCCGAGGAACGGCTGGCCCGGACGGTCGATGAGGACGACGTCGACCGGCGGCACCTCAGCGAAGGTGAGGATCGGATAGGACGCCCAGTCCTCGGAGAGGACCCGGGTGTCGTCGAACTTCACCTCCTCCTTCAGCGTCCAGGAGAGGGACTGGATCAGCCCGCCCTCGATCTGGTTCACGACCCCGTCGGGGTTGACCAGATGGCCGCTGTCGGCCGACGCCACCGCGCGCAGCACGCGGATGCGCCCGTTGCGCTTGTTCACCTCCACCTCGAGGCAGACGGCGCAATAGCCGGCGGTGTTCTTGTACTGGGCGAAGCCGATGCCGCGGCCCCGGCCGTCGCGCTTCCTCCACTTGTCCCAGCCGAACGCCTCGGCCGCCTTGACGATCGAATCGCGCGCCCGCTCGTTCTTCATGAACTTGAGGCGGTAGGCGACGGGGTCGGCCCCGGCGGCGTGCGCCAGTTCGTCGATGAAGCTCTCGATCGCGAAGACGTTGCCGTAGGCGCCGAGGCCGCGGGTCGAGGAGACGCGCAGCGGCATCTCGGTGATGAAGTGGGTGAGCACCCGGTGGCCCGGGAACTCATAGAGCGCGATGCCGTTGCGGTCGGCCGAATAGTTCGGCGGGCCGCCGTTCTGCGGGGTCGGCTGCTGGAACGGCTCGGCGAGATAGCGCGCCGAGAGCAGGTTGCCCGGGTTGCCACCCGGCCGCGTGCCGTGCGGGGTGGAGTAGATCTGGAAGTCCCAGTCAAGGACGTTGCCGTCCTTGTCCACCCCGGCCTTGGTCTTCACGACCATGGCCGAGCCGTAGGGCTCCCAGCGGTGCTCCTGCTCGCGGGTGTACTGGATGCGGACGGGCTTGCCCGGCATCTGCACGGCCAGAAGTGCCGCGTCGGCCGCCGCGTCGTCGGCCATGTTGTGGCCGTAGCAGCCGGAGCCCTGCACGTGCTGGCAGCGCACCTTCTCCCTCGGCAGCTTCAGCATCTTGGAGATGGCCTCGGCCGTCTCGAAGACCGACTGGCTGTGCGTCTGGATGGTGACGACCCCGTCCGCGCCCATCGTTGCGATGGCCGAGGAGGTGCCGATCGACGCGTGCATGTGATAGGGGCGGTAGTAGGTCGCCTCGACCGTCTTGACCGGCGCGTCTCCGCCCTGGCGCGGCGTGTTCCGCGTCTCGATCACGCGGGCGGGCTTGGTGCTGGTCAGCCACTCGGGCATCCCGTCGGTGCCCGGAAGGCCCTTCTCCACGTCCCACTTCGCGGCGGCGTAGAGCGCCTGGCCGGCGGCGACCGCCTGCTCCTCGCGGCCCGCGAGGACGGCAAGGAAGCTGCCGTCGCGCACCACCTTGACCACGCCCGGCATCCGCTCGCCGACCGACAGGTCGACCGACGCGAGCTTCGCCCGGTAGGTGGGCGGACGGACGACGTAGCCGTGGAGCAGCCCCTCGGGGCGCATCTCCTGCACGAAGATCGGCTCGCCCGTCATCTTGGCCGGGATGTCCAGCCGCGGCACGGACTTGCCGGTGTAGCGGTAGGCCGAGGCCGCCTTCGGCGTCGACTGTCCCGTCGCCTCGCGCTCCAGCGCCTGGCCGACGACGAGGTCCCAGTAGGTGGTCTTCGCCCCGCCGGGGCCGGTGATGGTGCCGTCGGCGACGGTCAGGGCGGTGACGGGCTGGTTCAGGCTCTTCGACGCGAGGTCAAGCAGGATCGCCCGCACCTCGGCCGAGGCGTGCCGCACCGCCGGGGCGCAGTTGGGCATCGAGAACGAGCCCGCGGTCGTCCCCTCGTTCGGCGTCAGCGCGGTGTCGCCGGCGATGATCTTGAGGCGCGCCATGTCGATGTCGAGTTCGTCGGCGCAGATCTGCGCGACGGCGGTCAGGATGCCCTGGCCGAGTTCGACCTTGCCCACCAGCAGCGTGACCGTCTTGTCCGCGTTGATGCGGATCCAGGCGTTCAGCATCCGGTTGGTCTGGAGGCTGCCGGGCAGCGGCGGCCGTGCCGGCGCCGCGGTCTGGGCGAGGACGTCGCCGAGCGGGAGCGCGAAGGCGAGCGAGAGGAAGCCGCCCGCCTGGAGCAGGCGACGGCGGCCGAGGACGGGGCCCTTCATCGGGGCGCCCTTCTCTGCGGTGAGGGTCATGGCTCAGGCCTCCTTCGCGGCGCGCAGCACGGCACGGACGATACGGTTGTGGGCGCCGCAGCGGCAGAGATTGCCGTTGAGCGCGGACCGCACGTCGTTCTCGGTGGGCTGCGGATTGCGGTCGAGCAGCGCCTGGGCCTGGATGATCATGCCCGAGGCACAGAAGCCGCACTGGGCGGCCTGCTCGTCGATGAACGCCTGCTGCAACCGGCTCGGCTTGCCGTTCTCGCGCAGCCCCTCCAGCGTCGTGACCGAGCGGCCGGCCGCGGCGGAGACGGGCGTCGCGCAGGCGCGGACGGGGTCGCCGTCCACCAGCACCGTGCAGGACCCGCACTGGGACCGCCCGCAGCCGAACTTGGCCCCGGCGACGCCCAGGTCGTTGGTGAGCACGAAGAGCAGCGGTGCGTTGGCGGGAACGTCCACCTGCACCGGCTTGTCGTTCAGTTTGAATGCGACCACGGATTCCCTCCCAACCCTATGGAACCGCCGGATTCCCGGCGGCTCGGCAGGGTCATAAGTCCCTGCCGTTGATGGGATGATCGCGCAGGACGTCCGCCCGCGCCAGTCCATTTGTATGCAATGCTACAACGGATCCCTGCACGCCGGACCGCGTCCACCACACGGCGATGGCAATCGACACCGGAGGCTCTATAGTCGGGCGATGTTCCGCAGCGGCCGTCCGCCATGACAAACATTCCGTCGCGCCGCGTCGTCCTCGCCGCCGACGACGACAAGGACGCCCTCGACATCGTGAACGTGGCGGTGAAGGCGCTCGGCTACATCTTCTTCGGTACCGCGACCGGCGAGGAGTGCGCCTCGCTTGCGACGCGGGTCCATCCGCACGTGGTGCTGCTCGACGTGAACATGCCAGGCATCGACGGGTACGAGGTCTGCCGGCGGCTCAGGGGCATGCCGCACCTCCAGCGGGTGCCGATCGCCTTCATCACCGCCAACCGGACGACGGCCGACCTGATGCGGGCGAAGGAGGTTGGCGGCAACGACTTCATCCTGAAGCCGTTCGAGATCGTCCGCCTGCAGGAACGCGTGCGCCATTGGGCGGCGAGGCGCATCCCCTGATCGTAGAGCCTCATACCGGCGACCTTCACGAAACCGTCATGGTTCTGTAATTTCCCCATCACCGCGCCGCACCGATAAGAGCGCGTGTTCCCGGGCAGGAGATCCTAAAATGTCCATGCGCAAGGTCATCCTTGGCGCGACGCTGGCCGTTGGCCTCGGCGTCGCCGGTACAGCGTCCGCGCAGCAGCGGGTGCAGATCGAGTTCTGGCACGGCCTGACGCCGCCGCCGGGCCAGTTGCTGGAGCAGATCGTCGCCGACTTCAACGCGGCGCAGAACACCTATCAGGTCAATGCCGCGTTCAAGGGCTCCTATCCCGAGACGATGACGGCCGCGATCGCCGCCTTCCGCGCCGGCACCGCGCCGCACATCGTGCAGATGTTCGAGGTCGGCACCGGCACCATGATGGCCGCCGGCCGCGCCGTGAAGCCGCTGCACGAGCTGATCGCCGAGACGGGCGTACAGATCGACATCAACGACTACGTGCCCGCGGTGCGCGGCTACTACGCGCTGCCCGACGGGCGCCAGATGTCGATGCCGTTCAACAGCTCGACCACCGTCATGTTCTACAACAAGGACGCCTTCCAGAAGGCCGGGCTCGACCCGGAGAAGGCGCCCGAGACGTGGCCGCAGCTGGTCGACGCGGCGCGCAAGCTGAAGGCGGCGGGCGTGGCCTGTCCCTTCACGACCGCGTGGCCGACCTGGGCGCAGGTCGAGAACTTCAGCGCGATCCATAACGTGCCCCTGGCCACCCAGGGCAACGGCTTCGGCGGGCTGAACGCGGAACTCCGCATCAACAACCCGACCATGGTCCGGCATCTCAACACGCTGGTGGAGATGCAGAAGGAAGGCCTGTTCCGCTACGGTGGGCGCGATTCGGCGGCCGACGCGCTGTTCCCGTCGGGCGAATGCGCCATCATCCACGGCTCGTCGGGCCTGCGGGGCCGCATCATGCGCGAGGCGCAGTTCCAGTGGGGCACGGCGATGCTGCCCTTCTATCCGGACGTCCAGGGCGCGCCGTTCAACTCGATCATCGGTGGCGCCAGCTTCTGGGCCATGAACAAGGGCCCGAACGCCACCCGCTCCGCCGAGGAGAACAAGGGCATCTCGGAATTCTTCCGCTTCCTCGCCCAGCCGTCCCTCATCGCGAAGTGGCACACCGAAACCGGCTTCCTGCCGGTGCGGGTCGCCGCCTACGAGGCGGTCAAGGCGTCCGGCTTCTATCAGCAGAACCCGGGCACGGACGTCCCCATCCTCCAGATGCTGCGCGGCCCCGGCACCACGACCGAGAACACCCGCGGCATCCGCCTCGGCGGGTTCCCGGAGATCCGGGTGATCATGCAGGAGGAGATGGAGCGCGCCTTCCAGGGCCAGCAGACCGCCCAGCAGGCGCTCGACAACGCCGTCACCCGCGGCAACGTCGTGCTCCGCAACTTCGAGCGCGCCAACCGCTCGTGAGGCACCGCGGGCGGGCCTCGTGGTTCGACGGGCTCACCACGAGGTCCGCTCGCGACCGACAGGGACCCTGACCGCCCGCCCCGGGAACCTCGTCCTGAGCTTGTCGAAGGACGGGGTCCCCGGGATCGGCGCACCCGTTTTCCCCGTCACGGACGTCCATGCAACGCCGCGTCATCTTCGACGACAAGCTCCTGCCCTACCTGCTGCTGTTCCCGCAGGTGGCTGTGACGCTCGTCTTCTTCATCTGGCCGGCGCTCCAGGCGGTCTGGCAGTCGACGCAGCTTCAGGACGTCTTCGGCCTGTCCACCCAGTTCGTCTGGTTCGAGAACTACACGGCCGTCCTGACCGATCCCGGCTACGTCGGCTCGATCCGGGTGACCGCGATCTTCGCGGCCTCGGTCACGGGCCTCTCGATGGGCCTCGCCCTGCTGTTCGCCGTGATGGCGGACGCGAACATCCGCGGCCGCGAGGCCTATCAGGCGCTCCTCATCTGGCCGTACGCGCTGGCCCCCGCCGTGGCCGCCGTGCTGTGGCTGTTCATCTTCCACCCGCAGATCGGCATGGTCGGCCGGACGCTGAACCAGGCCGGCGTGCCCTGGGACTACAAGCTGAACAACGGGCAGGCGCTCAGCCTCGTCATCCTCGCCTCGGCGTGGAAACAGGTCAGCTACAACTTCATCTTCTTCCTCGCCGCCCTGCAATCGATCCCGAAGTCGGTGATCGAGGCGGCGGCCATCGACGGGGCGGGGCCGCGGCGCCGCTTCTTCACGATCCAGTTCCCCCTGATCGCGCCGACCAGCTTCTTCCTCCTGATCGTCAACGTGACCTACGCCTTCTTCGACACCTTCGGCGTGATCCACGCGCTGACGCAGGGCGGGCCGGGCACGGCCACATCCACCCTCATCTACAACGTCTACAAGGCGGGCATGGTGGCCCAGGACCTCGGCGGGTCGGCGGCGCAGTCGGTGATCCTGATGGCGTTCGTGATCGCGCTGACGGCGGTGCAGTTCCGCTTCGTCGAGCGCCGGGTGCACTACGGATGATCGCGCGCCGCTCCTGGACCGACGCGATCCCGCACCTCGTCCTGATCCTGGGCGTGGCGGTCTTCGCCTTCCCGATCTACGTGGCGCTCGTGGGCTCCACCTGGGACGCGGGCACCATCGGGCGGGGTCGGCTTCCGCTCGTGCCCGGGCCGGACGGCTGGGCCAACTACGACCAGGCGCTGTTCGGCGACCGCGGCGGGCGGATCAGCTATGTCCCCGTCAGCCAGATGATGTGGAACAGCTTCGTGATGGCGATGGTCATCACGGTGGGGAAGATCGTCATCTCGCTGCTTTCGGCCTATGCGGTCGCGTTCTTCCGCTTCCCGGGCCGGATGGTCTTCTTCTGGATGATCTTCATCACGCTGATGCTGCCGGTGGAGGTGCGCATCGTGCCGACGTTCGAGGTGATCTCGGACCTCGGAATGGTGAACACCTTCGCGGGCCTCACCGTGCCGCTGATCGCCTCGGCCACGGCCACGCTGCTCTTCCGCCAGTTCTTCCTGACGATCCCGGACGAGCTGGTCGAGGCGGCGAAGATCGATGGCGCCGGGCCGATGCGCTTCTTCTTCGACGTGGTGCTGCCGCTCTCGCGCACGAACATCGCGGCACTGTTCGTCATCCTCTTCATCTACGGCTGGAACCAGTACCTCTGGCCGCTGCTCGTCACCTCCACGCGCGAGATGGAGACCATCGTCATCGGCATCACCAAGATGCTGGGGACGTCGGACGCGCAGACCGATTGGAACCTGATCATGGCGACGACCATCCTGGCGCTGCTGCCGCCGGTCGCCGTCGTGATCGCAATGATGCGGACCTTCGTGAAGGGTCTCGTCGACGGCGACAAGTGACCGGGGAGCCCCATGGCCACCATCGACATCCGCTCGGTGCGCAAGTCCTATGCGCAGACCGAGGTCATCAAGGGCATCGACTGCGCGATCGCCGACGGCGAGTTCCTCGTGATGCTGGGGCCGTCGGGCTGCGGGAAGAGCACGCTGCTGCGCATGGTCGCGGGGCTGGAGCCGATCACGAAGGGCGAGATCGCGATCGGCGGGCGGGTCGTGAACGACCTGGAGCCGAAGGACCGGAACATCGCCATGGTGTTCCAGAACTACGCGCTCTACCCGCACATGAGCGTGTACGAGAACATGGCCTACGGGCTGAAGATCAAGGGCATGCCCAAGGCGGAGATCGACGCCGCGGTGAAGGAGGCGGCCCGCATCCTCGAACTCGGCCCCTTCCTCGACAGAAAGCCGCGCCAGCTCTCCGGCGGCCAGCGCCAGCGGGTCGCCATGGGCCGCGCGATCGTGCGCAAGCCGCAGGTGTTCCTGTTCGACGAGCCGCTGTCGAACCTCGACGCAAAGCTGCGCACCCAGATGCGGGTGGAGATCAAGCGCCTGCAGTCGCAGCTTGCCGTCACCAGCCTCTACGTCACCCACGACCAGGTGGAGGCGATGACGCTGGCCGACCGCATCATGGTGATGAACGCCGGCGTCGCCGAACAGGTGGGCACGCCGCTCGAGGTCTACCGCCGGCCGGCCAGCACCTTCGTCGCTGGCTTCATCGGCGCGCCGGCGATGAACTTCATGCCCGGCCGGATGGGCGCCGACGGCCGGTCGGTGGGCGTCGACGGCGGCCTCTCCTTCACGCTGGCGGAGGGTGCGGCCGCGGCCGGGCGGCCGGTGACGCTTGGCGTGCGGCCGGAGCACCTGCACCCGGCGAACGAGATCCCCGACGCCACGACGATCGCGCTGCGGGTGGAACTGGTGGAGGCGCTCGGCGCCGACACGGTCGTCCACGGCCGGATCGAGGGCACGTCGGGCCCGATCCTCGCCCGTCTCCCGGGCACGGCCCGGGTCGCGATCGGCGACGTCCTGCCCCTCGCCCCGGCACCGGGCGAACTGCACCTGTTCGACGCGGAGACGGGACGGCGCATGGCGGCGTGACCCCCGTCAGCCCGCCGCCAGCCCCGCCAGCGCCTCGCCGATGCAGGCGTTCGACTGGGCCAGCTGCATCGCCCGCCACTCGGGCGCCGCGGGGTTGAAGCAGTCGAAGAGTTCGCGGCGGATAGCCAGGCCCTGGGGGCTCTCCGGATCGCCGTGGTGCATCAGCCAGTTCTCCGCGCGGATGGTGGCGATGCTCGACTCGGCGCCGCAGCGCAGTTCGGTCAGGCAGATCGTCGTCCGCGCGTCCGGCAGTTCCTCGGGCAGGCTGTAGATCAGGTTGCCCGGGGTGTTCGACTGCGCGTCCTCGCCGTACATCGCCTTGTCGTCGGCGATCGAGACCACGTTGTCGAACCAGCTCCGGGTCGGCCGTCCAGCGAAGCTGTCGTCGATGAACAGCTCGAAATAGCCCCAGTGGCCGCCGCCCGAGTGATAGTCGATCAGCGCCACGTCCGAGGGGCCGCGCGCATGGTCGCGCAGGATGCGGCGGAAGGCCGTATTCGACCATTCGGCCCCGGCACCGCCGTAGAACGTGCCCCTGGGATTGACGTACTGGCCGCCGTGGACGGCCTTGCCCATGCGCACCGCGCCCGCCCCGCCATGATAGTCGACGATCGCCCTGTCGTGGGCCGCGAGCGCGTCGGGCGTCCAGTCGGCCGGATCGACGTGGGCGGCGAGGTCGGCGTAGGGCCGGTTTTCCGGATAGGGCCGGTCGTGCGGCACGAAGTTGCGGTTCAGGTCGACGTTGTTCTCGTTGACCCGACGCTTGTGCGCGAAGCCCCACGGGTTGATCCCGTGGACGATCATGACGGCGGTCCGCGGCCCGGCCTGCCGGGCGAAGTGGTCGCGGGCGAGCCAGCCGGTGACGCAGCCGCCGCCGCAATAGGCCTCCACCCCGTGGACGCCCGTCACGAGCACCAGCAGGCTGTCGGGCCGGTCGGGGCCGACCCACGCGACGTCCGTGTGGAGGTCTTCGCCCCCCGGCCCCTTCAACGGATGGAGCACGCTCTCGCGCAGCCGGCCGCCGGACGCGGCCAGAGCGGCGCGGAACTTGTCCCGCGCCTCGATGTAGGTCTCGCTGAAGTGGGTCGATGCGCTCACGGCTTCCCCCGGGTGACCGTCGTTCCTGGGGAACGATAAGTCAGCCCGGGCGACCCTGCACCCGAAATGGATGAGGGTTCATGCGACCGTGGACGTCAGCGCCGCCGGAAGGGCTGGCGTGGCGCCATGGGAGCCGCCGACGTGTCCTTGTGGCGGAAGTTGATCCGCGCCTTGGTCAGGTCGTAGGGGGTGAGTTCGACCGTCACCCGGTCGCCGGCGATCACGCGGATGCGGTTCCGCTTCATGCGACCCGCGGCGTAGGCGATGAGTTCGTGCCCGTTCTCCAGGCGCACGCGGAAGCGCGCGTCGGGCAGCACCTCGGTCACCACGCCCTCGGACTCGATAAGGTCTTCCTTGGCCATCTGTGCTCCTGCCCGTCGGGACGGCGCGGCCGGGCGTCGTGGACGCCCGGCCCTCGTCGTCAGAGGGCCTTCAGGTTGATCGCCGAGCTCTTGCCCTTGCGGGGGTCGCGCTCGGTGTCGAAAGACAGCTTCTGGCCGTCACGGAGGTTGCCGATCCCCGACCGCTCGACCGCGGAGATGTGGACGAAGACGTCAGCCGTGCCGTCGTCGGGCGCGATGAAGCCATAGCCCTTGGTGCTGTTGAACCACTTCACGGTACCTGTCGCCATGGCGAACCTCCGTCCGGGACGTTGCCCACTGCAAGGAGCGCTGCGGGCATCGAATGACCAATGGGACGTGACCGCAGGCGCGAAGCGTGAAGGCCGTGGACCCCAGAGCTGATCCGACGCTTGCGAAAATGGGGATGGGAGGGGCCGGACGCAAACGGAACTTGCGCGACCGGGCCCTCACACGTTCGCCCAGCCGCCGTCGATGACGAAGGCCTGCCCGGTGACGTAGGAGGCCGCGGGACTGGCGAGATAGAGCGCCATGGAGGCGATCTCCTCGGCCGTGCCGAGGCGACCCATCGGCTGGCGCGCGATGAAGGCGGCGCGCGCGGCGTCCATGTCGCCGGTCGCCCGCATCCGGTCGTGCAGCGACGGCGTCTCGACCGTCCCGGGGCAGATGGCGTTGCAGCGGATGCCCTTGGTCACATAGTCGGCCGCGACCGACTTGGTCAGGCCGATCAGCGCGGCCTTGGTCGTGCCGTAGACGCAGCGGTTGGGCACCGCGATGATCGAGGAGGCGACCGAGGCGATGTTGATGATCGTGCCGCCGCCGGCCGCGATCATGCCCGGCAGGAAGGCGCGGGTCGTCCGCCAGGCCCCCTTCACGTTGAGGTCGAAGGCGAAGTCGAGGTCCGCGTCCGACGCGTCGAGGACGGTGCCGCCGTGGACCACGCCGGCGCAGTTGAACAGGATCGCGGGGGCGGGCACGGCGGCGGCGAAGCGGGAGACCGCCGCCGTGTCCGTCACGTCCAGCGCCTCGACCCGGACCCCGGCCGGGAGGCCCTCCAGCTTCTCCCGGTCGCGGTCGGTCGCCACGACGCTCGCGCCGGCTTCGGCGAAGGCGATCGCCGTCGCACGCCCGATGCCCTGCCCCGCGGCGGTCACCACCGCCGACAGCCCTTCCAGCACCCGTCCCGTCATCGTCCCGTTTCCCCCGTTCGGCCGCGTCGGCCGGTCACATCGTCGCCCCGACGGTCCAGGGCACGAACTCCGCGTCGCCGTAGCCGAGCTGCTCCGACTTCGACCGCTCGCCCGAGGCGACCCTGAGGATCGTCTCGAAGATTTCCTGCCCCTTCGCCTCGATGGAGACGCCGTCCAGCACGTCGCCGCAGTTGATGTCCATGTCGTCGATCATCTTCTCGTAGATCGGCGTGTTGGTGGCGAGCTTGATCGACGGCGTCGGCTTGCAGCCGTAGGCCGAGCCGCGTCCCGTCGTGAAGCACAGCACGTTGGCCCCGCCGGCCACCTGCCCCGTCGCCGAGACCGGGTCGTAGCCGGGCGTGTCCATGTAGACGAAGCCCCTGGCGGTCACCGGCTCGGCGTAGTGGAAAACGCCGCGCAGCGTCGTCGTCCCGCCCTTGGCCGCCGCACCCAGCGACTTCTCCAGGATGGTGGTCAGCCCGCCCGCCTTGTTGCCGGGCGAGGGGTTGTTGTTCATCTCCATCCGGTTGCGGGCGGTGTAGTCCTCCCACCAGCGGATCATGCCCACCAGCTTCTCGCCCACCTCCCGCGTCGCCGCGCGGCGGGTCAGCAGGTGCTCGGCCCCGTAGATCTCGGGCGTCTCGGACAGGATCGCCGTGCCCCCGTGGCGGACGAGGACGTCGACCGCCGCACCCAGCGCCGGGTTCGCGGTGATGCCCGAATAGCCGTCCGACCCGCCGCACTGGAGCGCCAGCATCAGTTCCGAGGCGGGCACCGTCTCCCGCCGGGCGGCGTTTGCGGCGGGCAGCATCTCGCGGATGGCGGCGACGCCCGCCTCGACGGTCTTCTTCGTGCCGCCGACCTCCTGGATCGTGAAGGTGCGGAAGCGCTCCCCCTCCTCGATCCCGTAGAGGTCCTTCCAGCGGGCGATCTGGAACCCCTCGCAGCCGAGGCCGACCATGATCACCGCGGCCATGTTCGGGTTGGTCGCATAGCCCCACTGGGTGCGGGCGAGGATGTCGTACCCCTCCCCCTTCACGTCGAGCGCGCAGCCGCCGCCGTGGACCAGCGGGATCACCCCGTCGACGTTGGGATAGTCCGACAGGACGCCCGACCGCTCGATCGCCTGCGCCATGAACCGCGCCGACGTGGCCGAGCAGTTCACCGACGTCAGGATGCCGATGTAGTTGCGGGTGCCGACCCTGCCGTTCGAGCGGCGATAGCCCTCGAAGGTCGCCCGCGCCCCGGGCGGCAGAAGGTCCTCGGCGCCCGCCGCCTCGGCGAAGCGGTAGTCGCGGGCGAAGTCGCGCATGGCGACGTTGTGCTCGTGCACCCAGTCGCCGGGCGCGATCGGGCCGGCCGCGAAGCCGATGATCTGGCCGAACTTCAAGATGGGCTCACCGTCGGCGATCGCACGGACGGCCATCTTGTGGCCGCGCGGCACGCGGGCGGAGGCGACGGCGCCCTCCACCCCCGTCCCGGGGGTGATCGGATCGACCGCGACGACGACGTTGTCGCCGGCGTGAAGCCGCAACGTGCGGGTCATGGGTCGTCGTCCCTCCCGGATCCGGACCTTGGTGGCCGTCCGGCCGATTATCGCGCCGCCCCGGGCCCCATGCCAGCGCAAAGCCGCGTCGGACGCGCGCGCGCCAAAACTCGGCCGCGATCGCCCGCGTGCTGGCCGAGGACGGGGCGGAGGCGCTGGCGGACCTGGGGCTGGAGGACCTGGGGCTGGAGGACCTGGGGCTGGCGACGTCGCGCCGGTCGCGCGACGCCCGACCGCGGCCGAAGCCCTATACGGGCGTCTTCGCCGGGTGACGCGGCACCCGGCGGCCGTGGGCGAGGAGCGCCGAGCCGACGGCGCCGGACAGGGCGTAGCCGGCCAGCACCGGCATCACCGTGCCGTCCAGCAGGTTCCCGACGATCGCCGCGATCGCGAGGCTGACGACCGTCGAGACGGACGCGGTCACTGACGAGGCGAGGCCCGCGATGTGGCCGAGCGGCTGGAGCGCCAGGGCGTTCACATTGCCGAACACGAGGCCGAGGAGGAACAGCGCCACCGCCGTGAACGGCAGCCAGAGACCGAGGGGCAGGACGGAGCCGGAGACCGCGGCGATCCCGAGGAACAGGGTCGACCAGACCGTCAACCCCGCGATGGCGAGCACGGAGATGCGTTCCATCCCGATCCGCGCCACCACGACCGAGTTGGTTAGCGTCGCGGCGGCGATGAAGGCGGCGCAGGCCCCGAAATAGACGGGGTAGAGGTCGCCGACGCCGTAGATGTCCTGGAAGACCTGCTGCGAGGCGTTGATGTACCCCATCAGCGCGCCGTAGCAGCACGCCCCCGCCAGCACGAAGGAAACGGTGCGCCGGTTGCGCATCACCTCGACCACCGCCCGGCCGAGGGAGGCCGCGGCGAGGGGCCGCCGCTCCCTCAGCGTCTCCTCCTGCCGGAGCGCGAACCAGAGACCCGCGAGAAGGCCGATGGCGAGGACGGCGAGGAACAACACGCGCCAGGAGGCGTGCCACAGCACCATCAGCCCCAGCGACGGCGCGAGGACCGGGACGAGGATGAAGACCGAGATGAGGATCGACATCATCCGGGCCATCGCCGTGCCCTCGAACCGGTCACGGACCATGGCGACGGTGACGATGCGGGGGGCGGCGGCGCCGAACCCCTGGAGGACGCGGCCGGCGAGCATCGTCTCGAAGCCGTGGGCGTTGGCCGAAACGAGCGACCCGACCGTGAACCAGCCGAGGCCGATCAGGATCGCGGGCTTGCGGCCGATGGCATCTGAAAGGGGACCGTAGAGGAGCTGGCCGACCGCGAGGCCGACGAACAGGGCGGTGATCGTCCACTGGCGGCGATTGCCGTCCTCGACCCCGAACTCCCGCGCGATGTCGCCGAGCGCCGGCAGGACGGCATCGATCGACAGCGCGACCAACGCCATCAGAAGCGTCGCGATCCCGATGAACTCCGCGCGTTTCATGCGTTCGGGCGGGTCCGGCCGCCGGGTGCCCGGCGGGACCGCGCCACCGTCAGGCGCTCGCGCGTGCCTGCTGCGGGCCCTGCTGCGGCTGGCCGGACTTCTTCTTGGCGGCGCCACTGACGCGGATCATCAGCGCCAGATGGTCGTTAATGACCTGAAGGAACTTGTCGGCGTCCACCGGCAAGGGAACGCGCCGGCCAAGGCAGAAGCCGACGAGGGCCGACGCGACCTCGGGGTCGGCGACCTTCACCTCGTGCTTGATCCCTTCGTCGTCGGTGATGTGCAGGACGGACACGATCCCCTCGGGACCATGCTTGAAGGTCATCCGATCCACGGTTCCGGTCGGCAAGGGTTCCCGCATGCGTCGACGCCGCTCGATGACCGCCGCGGCCACCTCCCGCTCGTTGAACAGTATGCAGCGAAGCTCTTTCATCGCTCGATCCCCGTGAACGCTTCGCGACTATGGCGCGTCACGGGCATTTTGTCATCTGCAACGGGATGGGCCAGCAAGCAAATTTCTCGTCGACCTTTGCTTGCCGCCCCCCACCGTCACTCCGCCGCCTGGGCCCGCGTCTCGGGCGGACGCCAACGCAGGACGGGGCGGCGGGCCGCCAGCGTCTCGTCCAGCCGGCGCCGCGGCGTGTGCCGGGGTGCCGCCGCGAACCAGTCCGCCTCCCCCGCCTTCGCCTTCTGGGCGAGGCGGCGCATCGTGTCGACGAACCCGTCGAGCGTCGCCTTGCTCTCGGTCTCCGTCGGCTCGATCAGCATCGCCCCGTGGACCACCAGGGGGAAGTACATGGTCATCGGGTGATAGCCCTCGTCGATCATCGCCTTGGCGAAGTCGAGCGTGGACACGCCGGTGCCCTTGAGGAAGCGGTCGTCGAACAGCGCCTCGTGCATGCAGGGCCCCTCGAAGGGCGCCGACATGACGTCCTTGAGCGAGGCGAGCACGTAGTTGGCGTTCAGCACGCTGTCGCTCGCCACCTGCCAGAGGCCGTCGGCCCCGTGGCTCAGCATGTAGGTGAGCGCGCGGACGAACATGCCCATCTGGCCGTGGAAGGCCTTCATCCGCCCGAAGGACAGGCCGGTCGACCCCGCCTCGCCCTCGTGCTCCACGATCCGCACGCCGGACGCGTCGCGCACCACGAACGGCCGCGGGGCGAAGGGTGCCAGCGCCTCCGACAGGACCACCGGCCCCGCCCCCGGCCCGCCGCCACCGTGGGGCGTGGAAAAGGTCTTGTGCAGGTTGATGTGCATGGCGTCGACGCCGAGGTCGGCCGGCCGCACCCGTCCGACGATGGCGTTGAAGTTGGCGCCGTCGCAGTAGAAGAACCCGCCCGCGGCGTGGACCATCTCCGCGATGTGGACGATGTCGCGCTCGAACAGGCCGCAGGTGTTCGGATTGGTCAGCATGATGGCGGCGACGTCGTCGCCGAGCTTCGCCTCCAGCGCCGCCACGTCCACCCGGCCGGTCGCATCGGCCGGGATCGGGTCGACGGTGAAGCCGATGGCCGCCGCCGTCGCCGGGTTGGTGCCGTGCGCGCTTTCGGGCACCAGCACGCGGCGGCGCCGGCTGTCCTTGCCCTCGCGGTGCTCGATCGCCGCGCGGATCGCCATCATCCCGCACATCTCGCCGTGCGCGCCGGCGCCGGGCGACAGCGCGACCGCGGGCATGCCGGTCAGCGTGTTGAGCCAGCGGGCGAGTTCCGCCACCAGATCCAGCGACCCTTGCGCGGTCGACACCGGCTGCAGCGGATGCACGTCGGCGAAGCCCGGCAGGCGGGCCATCTTCTCGTTCAGCCGTGGGTTGTGCTTCATCGTGCACGAGCCAAGCGGATAGAACGCCGAATCGATGGCCATGTTCTTCTGCGACAGGCGCGTGTAGTGCCGCACGACCGTCGGCTCGGACAGCTGCGGCAGGCCGATCGACCGCCGCGGCTTCACCCCGCCGAGGTGCTGTGCCGTCGCCGGCACGGGCGGCAGGTCGACGCCGACCGCACCGGGGCTGTCCAGTTCGAAGATCAGCGCCTCCTCGATCACGAGGCCGGCGTTGCCGGTCAGCGTCGCGGCGTCGCTCGCGGGCGCCGCTTCGGGGCGGGTCGGGCGACCCTGGCCGTTCATGCTCATGCCAGCACCTCGGTAAGGGCCTCGACGAAGGCGTCGACGTCGGACGCGGTGGTGGTCTCGGTCGCGCAGACCAGCAGGAGATCGGCGACGGACGGATCGGCGGGCCACAGGCGGCTCGCCGGCACGCCCGCGAGGATCCCGCGCGACGCGAGATCCTCCACGACGCCCGCGGCCGGCTTCGGCAGCCGCACCGTGAACTCGTTGAAGAAGCCGCGGTTGAGCACCGCCACGCCCTTCACCGCCGCCAGCCGGCCGGCGAGGCCGACGGCCGTGGCGTGGTTGAGCGCGGCGAGGTCCATCAGCCCCCGCTCGCCCAGGAGCGACAGGTGGATCGAGAAGGCGAGCGCGCACAGGCCCGAGTTCGTGCAGATGTTCGACGTCGCCTTCTCGCGCCGGATGTGCTGCTCGCGGGTCGAGAGCGTGAGGACGAAGCCGCGCCGGCCGTCCGCGTCCACCGTCTCGCCGCACAGGCGGCCGGGCATCTGGCGCACGAACTTCTCGCGGGTGGCGAACAGCCCGACGTGCGGGCCGCCGAAGTTGAGGCCCACGCCGAGCCCCTGCCCCTCCGCCACCACGATGTCGGCGCCCATGTCGCCGGGCGGGGTGAGCAGGCCCAGCGAAACCACCTCGGTCACCACCACGACCAGCAGCGCCCCCTTGGCGTGGCAGGCCTGGGCGAGATCGGAATAGTCGCGCACGTGGCCGAAGACGCTCGGGTTCTGGACGACCACGCAGGACGTCAGGTCGTCCACCAGCGCCGCGAGATCCTCGGTCCCGTCGACGTCGGCCGGCCGCGCGTCGAGCGTGAAGCCGACGAAGCGGGCGTTCGTCTCGTTCACCTCGCGGTAGTGCGGGTGCAGGCCGCCCGAGAGCACCGCCCTGATCCGGCGGGTCGCGCGGTTGGCCATCATCACGGCCTCCGCACAGGCGGTCGAGCCGTCGTACATGGAGGCGTTGGCCACCTCCATCCCGGTCAGCAGCGCGACCTGCGTCTGGAACTCGAACAGGACCTGCAGCGTGCCCTGGCTCACCTCCGGCTGATAGGGCGTGTAGGAGGTGAGGAACTCGCCGCGCTGGATCAGGTGGTCGACGGACGCCGGGACGTGGTGCTTGTAGACGCCCGCTCCCAGGAAGGACGGAACGGACGAGACGGGGACGCTCCTCGCCGCCATGCGGCCGACGATGCGCTCCACCTCCAACTCGCCCTTGTGGGCGGGCAGGCCCGCGATCGGGCCCGTCAGGCGGGCCGACTGCGGCACGTCGCGGAACAGCGCGTCGACCGACGGGGCGCCGATCGTGGCGAGCATCGCGCGCCGGTCGGCCTCGGTCAGGGGCAGATAGCGCATCAGGCCGTCTCCGCCACGTACGCCCTGTACGCGGCCTCGTCCATCAGCGCGTCGAACTGCGCGCGGTCGAAGTCGCGCAGCTTGAAGAACCAGCCCTCGCCGGCCGCGTCGCGGTTGACCAGCGACGGGTCGTCCACGATGGCGGCGTTGCCCTCGGCGACCGTGCCCGCGATGGGCGCGTACACCTCGCTCGCCGCCTTCACGCTCTCGACGACGGCGGCGTCCTTGCCCTGCTCGACCTTGCGGCCGGGCTCCGGCACCTCGACGAAGACGACATCGCCCAGCTGCCCCTGGGCATGGTCGGTGATCCCGCAGACGGCCAGATCGCCGTCGATGCGCACCCATTCGTGGTCCTTGGTGTACCTGATCACGGTCTTGCGTCTCCGTCCTGTCGTCCCTGTCCGTCCCGGTGCTGTGCGTCAGCCACGGTGATAGCGATGCGGCGCGAAAGGCATGGCGGCGACCTTCGCCGGCAGACCCTTGCCCCGGACCTCGAGCGAAACCTCGGTGCCCGTCGCCGCGAGGTCGGCGCGGACGTAGCCCATGGCCACCGGACCGTTCACCGTGGGGCCGAAGCCGCCGCTGGTGACGGTGCCCGCCGCAGCACCGGCTGCGTCGAGGACGGCCGTGCCCTCGCGCGCGGGCTGCCGCCCCTCGGGCCGGAGCCCGACGCGGCGCCGTGCCGGGCCGTTCGCCAGCTGGTCGAGGATCGTCGCGGCGCCGGGGAAGTCCCGCGCCTCGCGGCGGCGCTTCTGGATCGTCCAGGCGAGGCCGGCCTCGATGGGCGTGGTGGTCGTGTCGATGTCGTGGCCGTAGAGGCAGAGCCCGGCCTCGAGCCGGAGCGAATCGCGCGCCCCGAGGCCGATCGGCTCGACCTCCGGCTCGCCTTGCAGGATCAGGGCGATCTCGTCCGCGAACCGGCCCTCGACCGAGATCTCGTAGCCGTCCTCGCCGGTGTAGCCGGAGCGGCTGATCTGGACCGGGACGCCGCGGATATCGGCCGCGGCGACGGCCATGAAGGGCATCGCGGCGGCCTCGGGCACGAAGCGCGCGAGAACCGCCGCGGCCGCCGGCCCCTGGAGCGCCAGGAGGCCCCGGTCGTCGCCGAGATACTCGACCGCGATCCCCTTCGGCAGGCCGGCGCGCAGGTGCGCGACGTCGGCCTCCTTGCAGGACGCGTTCACGACGAGGAACAGGTGGTCGCCCATGTTGGCGACCATCAGGTCGTCGAGGATGCCGCCCGTGTCGGACAGGAAGAGGGAGTAGCGCTGGCGGCCGGGCGCCAGCGCCTGCACGTCGGAGGGAACGAGGCGCTCCAACGCCGCCGCGGCGCCCGGGCCGTGCAGCCGCACCTGCCCCATGTGGGACACGTCGAACAGGCCGGCGGCAGCGCGGGTGTGCAGATGTTCCTTGAGGATCCCGGCGGGGTACTGCACCGGCATGTCGTACCCGGCGAAGGGCACCATGCGGGCGCCGCGCGCGATGTGGAACGCGTGCAGCGGGGTGCGCTTGAGGGGACCTTCGGATGCTGGATCAGCCATGCCGGACTCCGGATACGAGTGCTCGTCACCGCGCCTGTCGCGCGCGGTTTCGGCCCTCTCTGTCCGGGACCTGAGAGATTCACGACGCGATCCGGCGTCGCTTACTCCGTCGGTGAGGATGGGCCAAAGCCCGCCCTGCTTTCCAGAGTCGCCTGTCCCAGCGGTCCTTTTGCCTGAGCGTTTCCTGGGCGGTTGCGCCTTCGGCGCCCCGGATCACGGTCCGGGGTCTCTCCCGCATGGGGTCGGTGGCATGTGCGCTGAAACATGGGCCCCCGCCGGGGGGAAGTCAACGCGGGAGGCGCCCTACCGTGCCTCGCGCTGCGTCCGGTTCCACTCCACCTGCTCCGGCGTGAGCGCGAAGCCGACGAGAACCTCGTAGTTGCGGCCGTCGACGCCACGGGCGAGCGGGATGCGCTGGGTCAGCTGCTCCAGCGATCCGACCTGGGGCCGGCCCTCGAACACGAAGTCCACGTCGAAGACCTCGCGGGCGAGGATGTTCTGGGCGGCGTCGGTCACCGCGACGAAGTAGCGGTAGCCCACACGGTCGGCGGCCCCGGCCGGGCCCCGCTGCGCCGCCATGCGCAGGTCGAGTTCGACCTCCACCACGCCGGTGTCGATGCTGCACCGCCCGCCGTAGTCGACGATGCGGGCGCGGTAGGCGACGTCGGTCGCGTCGCGGCCGGCGCCGGGACGGAAGGTCGTCGCCTGCGCCGCCTCGCGCAGGATGCCGATCCGCGGGCAGCCGAACCCGGCCGTCTCGGGCGGCGGGGTCGAGCCGCAGGCGGCGAGGATGAGGGCGACGACGGCCGCCACGATCCCCATCTTGACGGTCGCGCCCATCCTCGGGCGGCTGGCGGTCTCGGCCATGGTTCCTGACGGGGTCCGTTTGCGCTAGGGTCGGCGGGACAATAGAGAAGCCCCGGACCGGGCACAACATGCCCCGCGGTGGGGTGCGGAGGAGGACACGGAGCATGGCCGGACGGCCCCTGACGATCCTGCTGGCCGGGCCGCGCGGCTTCTGCGCCGGCGTCGACCGCGCGATCCAGATCGTCGAGCGCGCGATCGAGCGGTTCGGCACCCCCGTCTATGTGCGGCACGAGATCGTCCACAACCGATTCGTGGTCGACACGCTGCGGGCCAAGGGCGCGGTGTTCGTCGAGGAACTGGACGCCGTGCCCGACGACCGGCCGGTGGTCTTCTCCGCCCACGGCGTGCCCAAGGCGGTGCCCGACGAGGCGCGGCGGCGGAACATGATCTACCTCGACGCCACCTGTCCGCTGGTCAGCAAGGTCCACCGGGAGGCGGAGCGCCATTTCGCCGACGGGCGGCAGATCGTGCTGATCGGCCACGCCGGCCACCCCGAGGTGATCGGCACGATGGGCCAGTTGCCGCCGGGCGCGGTCCTGCTGGTCGAGGATGCGGACGACGTGGCGGCGCTGACCGTCGAGGATCCGTCGAACCTCGCCTTCTGCACCCAGACGACGCTGTCGGTCGACGACACGGCCGGCATCGTGGCCGCCCTGCAGGCCCGCTTCCCCGACATCGCCGGGCCGAAGCGGGAGGACATCTGCTATGCCACGACGAACCGGCAGGCGGCGGTGAAGGCGATCGCGCCGAAGGCCGACGCGCTTCTGGTCATCGGCGCGCCGAACTCGTCCAACTCCATGCGGCTGGTCGAGGTGGCGAAGGCCTATGGCTGCACCCGCTCCATCCTCGTCCAGCGCGCGGCCGACATCGACTGGTCGATGCTGGACGGCGTCGGCACGCTCGGGCTGACGGCGGGCGCCTCGGCGCCGGAGGTGCTGGTGGAGGAGGTGATCGCGGCGTGTCGCGAGCGCTTCGCGGTGTCGGTGGACGAGCTGGTGGTCGCCCGCGAGGACGTCGTCTTCCGCCTGCCGAAAGCCCTTCAGGAGGCCTGAGGGCGCAGCGCCAGCCAGGCGGCGAGACCCAGCACGCCCATGCCGGCCCAGGCGGCCGGCGACAGCGTCTCGCCCGCGAGCCCGACGCCCGCGACCACCGCGACGATCGGGGAGACGAAGGCGTAGAGCCCCGCCCGCGCCGGGCCCCAGTCGCGCTGGAGCCGCAGGTAGAGGGTGAAGGCGACGACCGAGCTGAGGATCGTCATGAAGGCCCAGCCGGCGAAGGCCGCGGGGTCGAGGAAGCCGGCGAACACGGCGGCGTTCCACGGCTCGGTGGCGGCCGAGAGCGGCAGGAGAACGGCCCCGCCCACGAGGCAGATCCAGCCCGACATGCCGATCGGCCCATGCCGCGCCACCAGCGGGCGGCACAGGATGGCCCCCCAGGCGTAGGAGAGGGTGCCCACGACGATCATCATGAGCCCGAACGCCTGCCCCGGGTCGGCGCCCGCCGCATCGGGGGAGAAGAGGAGGACGAGCCCGACGACGCCGAGCGCCAGCGCCGTCGCGTGGCGGGCGCTGAACCGCTCGGCACGGTGCAGCAGGGCGAACACGTAGATCCCCACGGGGATGAGCGCGAGGTTGACGACGCCCGCCAGCGCCGTCGGCACGAACTGCAGGCCCCAGAACATCGGCCCGGCGTTGCCCGCGGTCATCAGCGCGGCCGAGACGAGGAGGCGGGGCCGTTCCGCCGCCGTCGGCCACGCGACGCGCCCCTCCGTGGCGCGGGCGAGCGCCAGCAGCACGAGGCCCGCCACCAGGAACCGCGTCGCGGCGAACAGGAAGGGGGGGATCGTGGCGATTCCCGCCTTCACCGCCGTCCACGACAGGCCCCACGTCAGGCAGATCAGCACGAAGACGCCGACGGTGCCGGGCGTGAGCCGCGGACCGGTGCCGGACGGCGTGTCTGTGAGGGACGTCATGGTCCGAGCCTGTCCCCTGCGGCCCGGAGGGTCAACCCGGGATGATGCGGTGCCGGGACGATGCGGTGCCGGGACGATGCGGTGGTTGACCCCCGGCGCGCCGCGCGCTACGCCCGGAGCCATGGCCGTCTACACCGAAGTCTCCGACGAGGATCTCGCCGCCTTCGTCGCCCAGTACGATCTGGGCGCGGTGCTGTCTTGCAAGGGCATCGCCGAGGGGGTGGAGAACACCAACTACCTTCTCGTGCTGGAGCGCGGAAGCTTCATCCTGACGCTCTACGAAAAGCGGGTGCGGCCGGACGACCTGCCCTTCTTCCTCGGGCTGATGGAGCATCTGGCCGCACGCGGCATCGACTGCCCGCAGCCGGTGAAGGCCAGCGACGGCCGGACGCTTCGCACGCTGGCCGGGCGACCGGCCGTGCTGGTCACCTTCCTCGAGGGGCTGTGGCCGCGTCGCATCCTGCCCGTCCACTGCGCCGAACTCGGCACCGCGCTGGCCCGGTTCCACCTCGCCGGGACGGATTTCGCGATCGGCCGGCGCAACAGCCTGTCGGTCGACGGGTGGCGGCCGCTGCTCGACGCCGCGGCACCCCGTGCGGACGAGGTGAAGCCCGGCCTCGCCGAGGCACTCGCCGGCGAACTCGACCGGCTGGAGGCCGACTGGCCGTCCGACCTGCCGTCGGGGATCATCCACGCCGATCTCTTCCCCGACAACGTCTTCTTCCGCGACCGGGCGCTCACGGGCCTCATCGACTTCTACTTCGCCTGCACCGACGCATTCGCCTACGACGTCGCGATCTGCATGAACGCGTGGTGCTTCGAGCCGGACGGCGCGTTCAACGCGACCAAGGCGCGGCTCCTGCTGGCGAACTACCGCAAGGTCCGCCCGCTGTCGTCGGCGGAGACGGCGGCGCTCCCACTGCTCTGCCGCGGCAGCGCGATGCGCTTCCTCCTCACCCGCCTCTACGACTGGCTGAACACCCCGCCGACGGCGCTGGTCAAGCGCAAGGACCCGCTGGAGTACTGGTCGAAGCTCCGCTTCCACCAGGGCGTCGCCGGACCCGGCGACTACGGGATCGATCCGTGAGCGGGACGGTCGACGCCTTCACCGACGGTGCGTGCAGCGGCAACCCGGGGCCCGGCGGCTGGGGTGCCGTCCTGCGCTGGGGCGAGACGGAGAAGGACCTGTCGGGCGGCGAGGCGCTGACGACGAACAACCGGATGGAGCTTCTGGCCGCCATCAGCGTGCTGGAGGCGCTGCGTCGCCCGGTGCCGATCCGCATCCACACCGACAGCCAGTACCTGAAGGACGGGATCACCAAGTGGATCCACGGCTGGAAGCGGAACGGCTGGAAGACGGCGTCGAAGGACCCGGTCAAGAACCAGGACCTGTGGGAACGGCTCGACGCGCAGGTCGGCCGCATGCCGGTGGAGTGGCACTGGATCAAGGGCCACGCCGGCCACCCGGAGAACGAGCGCGCCGACGCGCTGGCCCGGGCGGCGATCCGGGCGATCCGGGAGGGGGAGCGGCCCGATGTGTAGTCCCGGGATGAGGTGATGCGCCCCCGCGCCCGTCTCAGAGTTCCGTCCGCAGTCGCGCCGCCCGCAGCGGGTCGAGGATGGCATCGAGGACCGTGCGGCGTTCGATCACCACGTCCGCCGTCAGCGTCATGCCGGACACCAGATCCCGGCGCTCCCCATAGCCTTCGACGGTCCGCCGCGCGGGGTCGACGACGACCCGGTACACCGGCTCCTCGAACGGGATCGGGGCGATGAAGTCGCCGGGGCGGTAGGCGGCGCTCGGCACCTGCACCACGTGTCCGTCGACGGTGCCGAAGCGCTGGAACGGGAACGCGTCGACGCGCATCCGCACCGGCTGGCCCGTCTCGATCCAGCCTCCGGCCTGCGTCGGGACCAGCAGATGCACCATCAGCGGTCGCCCGACGGGCACGATGACGATCAACGGGCGCTGGGCCTGCGCCGGCTGTCCGGGGGCGGCGTCGAGGGCCGCCACCCGGCCGGCGACATACCGGTATGCGGCCCACGAGCCCTGGGTGGTGCGTGACGTCGACCTGACGATCGCCCCCGGGTCGTTCGTCGCCTTCGTCGGTCCATCGGGCGGGGGCAAGTCGACGCTGCTCAAGATCCTCGCCGGCCTCTATCCGCCCGAGGACGGCGAGGTCCTGGTCGACGGCGTGCCGCTCGCCGCCCTCGGCCTGCGCACGTTCCGCAGCCGCATCGGGGTGGTGATGCAGGACGACCAGCTGTTCTCCGGCACGGTGGCCGACAACATCGCCTTCTTCGACCCCGATCCGGACCAGGCGCGGATCGAGCGGGCGGCCACCATGGCGCAGGTGCACGACGAGATCCTGCGCATGCCGATGGGTTACCTGACGCTCGTGGGCGACCTCGGCAGCACGCTTTCCGGCGGGCAGAGGCAGCGCGTGTTGCTGGCGCGCGCACTCTACCGCGAGCCGACGGTGCTGTTCCTGGACGAGGGCACCGCCAACCTCGATCCCGAGAGCGAACGGCGGGTGATGACCGTGCTGCGCGATCTGCCCATGACACGCGTGGTGGTCGCGCACCGGCCGGTGGCCCTGGAGGGCGTGGAACGCGTGTTCGTGGTGAGCGCCGGACGGGTGCTGGAACGCAAGCCGTCGTGATCGGTTACGGGAAAACCGCAGCCGATCACGGCGTGTGGTCCTGGGGCGCGCCTCGTCCTGAACCTGTCGAAGGACGAGGCGGAACCCGCGCCCTCAGACCGCGCCCAGAACCGTCTCGGCCGAGGTCTTCTCGAACGTGCCCGGCGGGTCGACGTGCAGCGCCTTGACCACGCCGTCCTCGGCGACGAGGGCGAAGCGCTGGCTGCGCATGCCGAGACCGTGGCCACGGGCGTCGAGCGTCAGGCCGAGCGCCTCGGTGAAGACGCCGCTGCCGTCCGGAAGCATCGAAACCTTGCCCGACACGCCGCCCTGCTCGCCCCACGCCTTCATCACGAAGGGATCGTTGACGGCCATGCAGACGATCTCGGCGACGCCCTTCGCCTTGAAGTCCTCGGCATGCTCGACGAAGCCCGGCAGGTGCTTGGCCGAACAGGTGGGGGTGAAGGCGCCGGGAACGGCGAACAGCACCACCTTGCGTCCGGCGAACAGCGTGCCGGTGTCGACCTCCTCCATGCCCTCGGCACCCAGCCGCTTCAGCGTCACCGCGGGAAGCCTGTCGCCCACCTTGATCGTCATGTCCGTCTCGCCCCTATTTGTTCACGTGGCCCCCATCTAGGCCGGGCGGGGTCCCCGGGCAAGGGTCAGCGTGCGGCGGCCAGGGCCGCGAGCACGCTTCCCTCGGTCACGATCTCGCCCAGCAGCACGCCCTGCGGCGCACCGGGGCCGTAGACGGCGTAGAACGGGATGCCGTAGCGGCCGTGGGCCTGGAGATAGGCGGCGATGGCCGGGTCGGGGCGGGTCCAGTCGGCCTGCATGGCGGTGACGCCGTCCGCCCTCAGCGCCCCGGCGACCGCCGGCCGTTCCAGCACGAAGCGCTCGTTCACCCGGCAGGTGACACACCATTCGGCCGTCACGTCGACGAACACCACGCGCCCCGCCGCCACCTCGGCCGCGATGCCGGCGCGGTCGAAGGAACGCCAGGGGATCGTGCCGCCGGAGACGATCCGCCCCTCCCCCGCCCGCTCGCCCAGCGCCGCCGGGGCGGCGAAGGCGCCCAGCAGCACCAGCGCCGCGGCCCCGCCCGCCA
>CANGXM010000022.1 GCA_947457845.1 Rhodospirillales bacterium
GGTCAGGGGGGAAGCGGGGTCGGTTCCGGCGAAGGCGTCCCGCGCGATCGCGTCGGCCGCGGCGGCGAGCGACAGTTCGGCCGCGTCGGCGGTGCCGCGCAGCGCCAGGAACAGCGCCGTCGCGTCGACGATCTCCAGCGGCCCGGCCGCGCCGATCTCCTCGAACAGCCCGCCCGGCAGGCGGTCGAGTTCCACCACCCCCACCCGCCGCGCGCCGGCGGCGGCGAGGCGCTGGCCGGCGAGGCGGCCCGGCTGGAGCGAGTGGGCCACCTCCATCACCGGGGCGACCGAGCGGATCCAGTTGCCCACCCGCTTGGACAGCGCCGTCAGGAACACGCAGTCGCCGGCGACGGGCACCAGCAGCAGCGCATCCGCCCAATAGGGCGTGAAACCGGTGAGCCAGGTCACGCCGGCCGGGCGGACGTGGTTGGTGTAGACCAGCAGCGCGTCGAGCCCGGCGGCCTTCAGCGCCGCCTGCGTGCGGACCTGCCGGGCGCGGACGGTGGCCTCGCCGAGTTCGTCCTCCCGCCACTGCATCAGCCCGCGCCGCATCGCCCCCTCCCCCTCAGCCCGGCCCGACGGCGAACAGCGACCGTGGCGTCGTCGTCAGGACCTCGGCCCCGTCCGGCCCCACGATCAGGCTGTCGCCCAGCACGATGTAGCCCGCCTCGGGATGGTACGTGTTCGGGTGGACGATGAGCGACATGCCCTCGACCAGCTCGGTCTCCACGTCCTCCAGGATGTGGGGCTTGGTGTCGGGGAAGAGGCCGAGCCCGTGGCCGCGCACCCGGGTGTATTCGCTGGTCACGAAGTCGCCGAGGCCGTACCTGCGGAACACGTCGTTCTCGGCCCGGGCGACGTCGGCCGCCGTGACGCCGGGGCGGACGGCGGCGATCCCGGCCTCCAGCGCCTCGTGGAACACGCCGAAGGCCCGGCGCTGCACGGCGCTCGGCTCGCCCAGGACCAGCGTGCGGCAGATCTGGACGTAATAGCCGTCGACGCAGGGCGTCAGCTCGGTCGTCACGAGGTCGCCGGGCTGGAGGCGGCGGCCCGTCGGCGGGGCCATGCCGCGCACCTCGGGCCCGCCGACCCCGATGATCATGAAGTTGTCGTCGACGCCGTGGCCGCGGAAGAAGGCCTCGATCTCGGCCACCAGCTCGAAGTCCTGCCGCCCGGCCCGGGCCGCGTCGCGGAAGACGGCGTAGCCCTCGTCGGCCAGCCGCGAGGCGCGCCGCACCGCCGCCAGCTCGTCCTCCGCCTTGACCATGAGGAGCCGGTCGAGGAGCCGCGTGGCGTCCTCGAAGCGGAACTCGTCCCGCCGCTTCGCCAGCCCGTGCGGCAGGTGCCGCTTCGGCCCCGCCGCGGTGCGGCGGTTGCCGAGCCGCGTGAGGAGCGCGCCCACCGTGCCCACGAGGTCGGGCGCCACCACGATCGCGACGTCGGGGCATTCGAGCGACGCGCGCTCCCCCTCGCCCGGGTCGTCGAGGTGGAGCGTCACCTGCCCATCGCGGGTGACGACCGCGATCGCCTCGCCCTCCAGGATCCCGAAGTCGGCGGCGTAGCGCATGTAGTCGTTCTGCCACGCGTTGCCGTAGAGCACGACGGCGTCGAGGTCCTCGGCCGCCATCGCGGCGAGCAGGCGACGGCGGCGGACGGCCGCGATCCCGGCCGTGTTCGAGGCGGCGTGGCGGACGGGAGCCTCAGCCAAGGCCGGCGGCCTCCCGCCCATAGTCCCGCGCCGCGGCTTGCGCGGTCACGAGGCCCAGCGCGACGTCGGCCTCCAGCGCCGCCCGGTCGCGGGCCTTCGGATCGCCGTAGCCGCCGCCGCCCGCGGTGAGGAAGGTGATGCGGTCGCCGGGGCGGAATTCCACGTCGGTCGCCTTGAACACGGTCTCGACCCGGCCGTCGGCCCGCTCGATCACGGCCTTGCTGATGTCGCCCGCCCCGCCGCCGTGCAGGCCCCAGGGCGGGGTGACGGTGCGGTCGAAGTTCACGTTGCCGCGGCAAGGCGCCAGGCAGCGGTAGGTGAGCGCGATGCCGAGGCCGCCGCGGCGCGCGCCGGCGCCGCCGCTGTCGGGCCGCAGGGCGTGCCGCTCGATCAGGAAGGGATACTTGATCTCCTGCAGCTCGACCGGCGTGTTCCGCACGTCGCCCTGGCAGACCGAGACCGCTGCGCTCTCCCCGTCCTCGTGCGGGCGCCCGCCCCAGCCGCCGCCGAAGATGTTCATCAGAAGGAAGCGGGAGCCGTCCGGGGCGAAGCCGAAGAAGGAGCAGCCGCCCATGTCCCCCTTGTGCGCGGCGGGCACGCGCTCAGGGACCGCGGGGGCCAGCGCCTTCAAGATGGTGTCGATGACGGTGGGCAGCGCGATCGACCATTGGCCGAGCGCCGCCGGCGGGCGGGCGGAGAGCATCGTGCCCTCGGGCAGGACCACCTCCAGCGGCTTGAAGCAGCCCTCGTTCACGTCGAGGTCGGGCGAGGTCAGCGCCTTGAAGGCGACGCGCGCCGCCGCGATGCCGCCCGACCGGCCGGAGTTCAGCGGGCTCGGCACCTGCGGGTTCATCTCGGAGAAGTCGACCGTGAAGCGCGACCCCTCCACCCGCACCGTCACCTTGACGCGCAAGGGCTTGTCGAGGTTGCGCCCGTCGTTGTCGAGGAAGCTCTCGGCCACGTAGGTGCCGTCGGGGATGCGCTCGACCACCGCGCGCACGGCCCGTTCGGCCTGGTCCCAGACGATGGCGACCGCGGCCTCCACCGTCTCCAGCCCGTAGCGGCCGACGAGTTCGGCATAGCGCCGCGCCCCCATGCGGCAGGACGCAATCTGCGCGCGCAGGTCGCCGAGGCTCGCCTCGGGATAGCGGATGTTGTCGCGGATGATCTGGAACAGGGTGTCGTCCGGCTCGCCCGCCCGGTAGATCTTGAGCGAGCGCATCTGGAGCCCCTCGCTGTAGATCTCCGTCGTCGCGTTCGAACCGAAGCCCTGCCGGCCGCCGCCGATGTCCACCCAATGGGCGCGGTTGGCGGCGAAGCCGATCAGGCGGCCCTGGTGGAAGCACGGGGCGTAGACGACGACGTTGTTCAGGTGCTGGCCGCAGACGTGCCCGTGGTTCATCACCAGCACGTCGCCCTCGGCGAAGCCCTCGAGGCCCCATTTCGCGACCCCGTCCTCGACCGCCACGCCCAGGTCGGCGAGGAAGATCGGCAGGCCGCCGCGGTTCTGGGAGATCATCCGCCCGCGGACGTCGATGAGGCCGCAGCAATAATCGCGGACCTCGAAGATCATCATGTTGTAGGCGGACTTGCACAGCACGTTCGCCATCTCGTCCGCATAGGCGACGACCGCGTTGCGGACGACCTCGACCGTGATGGGATCGACGGTGTGGGGCGCCATGGGTCAGCCTCGCCCGTTGCCGGCCAGCGTGACGATCAGGTGCCCCTCGCGAGCCACCTCCGCACGGTCGCCGGGGTGGATCAGGATGGTGGAACTCGGCTCCTCGATCACCGCCGGGCCGGTCACCACCGTCCCCGCCGGCATGGAGGGCCGCCAGTGGACCCGGGACGGCACGGGCGCGCGCGGGTCGTCGAACACGACCGCACGCTCCTCCACCGTCATCTCGCCCTCGGCCTCCCAGGGCTGGGCGAGCCAGTCCTCGGCCACCGTGTCGCCGCGCGCCGCGGTGAGGACGAGGCGGAGCGCCACGACCTCCAGCGTCTCCGACGGGGCCGACTGGCCGTAGCGCCGGTCGTGCTCGGCGTCGAAGCGCGCGCGCACCACGGCGGCGTCGCCGGTCAGCGTCGCGACCCCCTCGACCGGGATCGGGATCGCGTGCTCCTGGCCGACGTAGCGGAGATCGGCGAGGAAGCGGAAGTCGGCCGTGCCCTCGGCGATCCCGTCGCGGGCGAGCTGCGCCCGCCCCGCGGCGGCGAGTTCGGCGAAGACCGCCTCCACCCCGTCCGCCGCCAGCGCGCCGATCCGCCCGATGAGCGTCTGCACGAAGTCCTGCCGCCACGCCGCCATCAGCATCCCGAGCGCGGAGAAGGCGCCCGGCAGCTTGGGGATGATCACCGTGGGGACGAAGATCTCCCGCGCGATGGCGATGGCGTGCAGCGGCCCGCCGCCGCCGAAGGCGATCAGCGCCGTGTCGCGCGGGTCCACGCCCTTGTCGACCGAGACGGCGCGAACGGCGAGCGACATGGAGGTGTCGGCGATCCGAACCACGCCCGCGGCGGCCGCGGTCGCGTCGAGGCCGAGGCGGTCGCCGACCTTCGCCCGCATGGCGCGTTCGGCCGCGGCGGTGTCGAGCGCCATGCCGCCGTTCAGGAACCGGCGCGGATTGATGCGGCCGAGAAGCAGGTTCGCGTCGGTGACGACGGGATCGTCGGCGCCCTTGCCGTAGCAGGCGGGGCCGGGATCGGCGCCCGCGCTGCGCGGGCCGACGTGCAGGCCGCCCGTGTCGTCGACCCAGGCGATGGAACCGCCGCCCGCCCCCACCTCGACGATGTCGACGACGGGAAGCTGCATTGGCTGGCCGCTCGCGGGGTCGCCGATGACGTAGCCGGCCTCGATCGCCGGCATCCCGTCGGTGATCAGGCTGGCCTTAGCGGTCGTGCCGCCCATGTCGAAGCCCACGCAGCGCGGCAGGCCCATCAGCCGCGCCAGACGACCGGCGCCGATCATGCCCGCGACGGGCCCGCTCTCCATCATCGAGACGGGCTGCTCCTGCGCCAGCGCCACCGACATCACGCCGCCGTTCGAGCGCATGATGCGGAGCTGCCCCGCAAAGGCGCCGTCGCGCAGGAACCCGTCGAGCCGGCGGAGATAGCCGCCCACCCGTGGGCCGACGTAGGCGTTCAGGACCGTGGTCGAGGTGCGCTCGTACTCCCGGTACTCGCGCAGGATCTCGTGCGAGAGGGTGACGAAGAGGTCGGGGCGGGCGCGCCGGAGGATGTCGCCGATCCGCCGCTCGTGCGCGGGGTTCGCGTAGGCGTGCAGGAGGCAGACCGCGACGGCCTTCACCCCGGCCGCGTCCAGCGCCGGAAGCAGCGCCTCGACCGCAGCGTCGTCGAGCGGCGTGAGCACCCCGCCGCCCGCGAGCACACGTTCGTCGACCTCGAAGGTGCGGTCGCGCGGGACCAGCGGCTGCGGGCGCTTGAAGAAGAGGTTGAACGCCTCGATCCGGTTCGACCGGCCGATGGCGTAGACGTCGCGGAAGCCGAGGGTGGTGATGAGCGCCGTCGGCGCGCCCTTCCTCTCCAGAACCGTGTTGATGGCGACGGTGGAGCCGTGGAGGATCTCGTCGAGCGCCCGCGGATCGCAGCCGGCCAGCCGGAGCGCGTCGGCGATGCCGCGCGTCGGATCGGACGGCACGGTCGAGGTCTTCGACGTCACGATGCGACCGTCGACATGGCCCACGAGGTCCGTGAACGTCCCGCCGATGTCGACGCCGACGATGTTCATGCGTGCCCCTTCCGGCCCGCCCGAAGGCGGTCCGTTTCCTCCGGTCCGGCGCGCATCGTCGGCGCGCCGCCTTTTCATTGGCGATCAGCGTGACGCATGGCCCGCAACGGAAGCAAAGGGCACCTCGGCTATCTAACCGATAGCGGATCGGCTATACCCTGCATCCCATGTCCGTTCCGAACCTGACGCTCCGCCAGCTCGAGGTGCTGGTCACCATCGTCGACCGCGGCAGCTTCGCCGCGGCGGCCGACCATTTCGGCATCGCCCAGCCCTCCGTGAGCGCGCACGTGCGGGCGATCGAGCGGCATACGGGCGGCCCGGTGTTCGAACGCACGCGCGGCCGGCGGGCGACGCTCACGGCGCTCGGGCGCAGCGTGGTCGCCCATGCGCGGGAGATGATCGACACCGCGACCGACCTCGGCAACGACGTGCTGTCGAGCCGGGAGACCGCGGGCGAGCGGGTGGTCTTCGCCTGCCAGCGCTCGCTGGCGAACTTCGTCCTCGCCAAGCCGATGAGCGCCTTCGCCCTCGCCCGCCCCGCCACCCACCTGGTCGTGCGGGTGGGCAAGCAGGAGGACGTCGTCACCGACGTCAAGGACGGGGTCGCGGACGTCGGCTGCTATCTCGCGAACGACGAGCAGCGCGGGCTCGCGTCCGAGGTGATCGGGCGCCAGCGGCTGATCCTGGTCGCCGCCTCCGGCCACCCGCTGGCCCGCCGCCGCGTCCGCCCCGCCGACCTCGCCCGGCACGGCTTCGTCGGACCGCCGCCGACGTCCATGTTCGGCCGGGCGGTCGCGAAGCTCCTCGCCGGCGCGGGCGTCTCCGGGGTGCGGACGGTCGCGCAGGCGACCGAATACCAGTTCCTGCGGGAACTGGTGGCGGCGGGGGTCGGCGTCTCCTGCTCGGCGGCCCGCAGCGTCGCGACCGACGTCGCCCAGGGCCTTCTGGTGCCGCTGGACTTCGCCGGGCCCGATCTGTGGCTCGACATCCGCCTCGTGACGGCGCGCCACCGCCGGATCACCACGCCGACGCTCGACCTCTGCCAGTTCCTGCGCGAGAGCGTGCGCGGCGACGAGACCACCCTCCCGCCGTCGGCGGCCTGATCCGCGGAACCGGCCGGTCCGCTTGGCGCCGGACCCGCGGCGGGTGCAGAACCGTCGGCACCGGTCCACATCGGCGATCATCCGATGAAGCACTCGTGTCGAAGACGTGAAACACTCGAATGACAAGACGATCGTCTGACAGGGAAGCATACGATCGCCACCGTCTTGGTCACTTACCTCCATAGATATTCCATGATTTATGACGTCCGCCCGACCGGACGGACGGCCCCGGCTGGCCACCGCGGCCTGCGTCTTCCGCGGGATCGCAGGTGCCGGGAGGTCGTCGTTGCTTCGTCATGATTTGCCTTCTCGTCGAGGATGAGCCGCTGACGGCGGTCGTCCTGCAGTTGACCTTGCAGGACGCCGGACATCTGGTCAGGGGGCCCGCCGCCAGCGCGACCGCGGCGCTGCGCCTTGCCGAGATCACCCCCGCCCCCGCCGTCGCGATCGTCGACATCAATCTCCGCGACGGGCGGGGTGCCGGCATCGAACTCGCGCGCGGCCTGCTGCGGCGGAACGTGATCCCCCTCTTCGTGAGCGCCCAGGCGATCGAGGCCACGCACCACCGGCACCTCGCCCTCGGCTTCGTCGGCAAGCCGTACGATCCCCTCTCGGTGGTCCGCTCGGTCGAGTTCGCCGGGGCGTTCCTGGCGGGCGGGTCGCTGCCGGCGCCGCCGCGCGGGATGACGTTCTACGGCGATCCGCGCGGCGCGACGGCGTAGCGCGTCGGCGATCGCGTCCCCCATCCCCTCAGACCGCCGGACGCACCTCGGCAGGCTCCTGTCGTCAGGCGGCGCGTACCGTCGCCAGGAAGGTGTCGACCTCCCGGCGCAGCCGCTCCGCCTCCCGCGCGAGGCCCCCCGCGGCACCGAGGACCTGCGTCGCCGCCGCCCCGGTCTCGCCGGCGGCATTGGTCACGCCGGAGATGTTCGACGACACCTCCACCGTGCCCTGCGCCGCCTGGGCGACGTTCCCGGCGATGTCCTTCGTCGCCGCCTGCTGCTCCTCCACCGCGCCGGCGACGCTGGTGGCGATCTCGCTCATGCGCCCGATGGTGGCCGAGATCCCTTCGATGGACCGCGTCGCCGTGCCGGTGGCCTGCTGGATCTCGCCGGCCTTGGCGGCGATCTCCTCGGTCGCCTTGGCGGTCTGCTGGGCGAGCGCCTTCACCTCGCTGGCGACGACCGCGAAGCCCTTGCCGGCCTCGCCCGCACGGGCCGCCTCGATGGTCGCGTTGAGCGCCAGCAGGTTGGTCTGGCTCGCGATCGAATTGATGAGCCCGACGACGTCGCCGATCTGCTGGGCCGAGGCGGCGAGTTCGCCCATGATCGACCCGGTCTGGCTCGCCTCGACGACCGCCCGGCCCGCGATCTCCGACGAATTCGCCACCTGACGGCTGATCTCCTGGATCGAGGACGAGAGTTCCTCGGTGGCCCCGGCGACCATGTTCACGTTGGTGCTGGCCTGCTCGCTCGCCGCGGCGACGGCGGTCGCCTGCCGGGTGGCCTCCTCGGCGGAGGCGCTGAGCGACTGGGCGGCGGCCTCCATCTCGGTGGCGGCCGTGGCGACGGCGTCGACCACGCCCTTGACCGAGGCCTCGAAGTCGCCGGCCATGCGCAGCAGCGCCGCCTTGCGCTCCTTCTCGGCCTGCACCGTCTGCGCCTCGGTCTCGGCCTGGAGGCGACGGACCTCCAGCCCGTTGTCCTTGAACACCTGAAGCGAGCGGGCGAGCGACCCGATCTCGTCCTTGCGCCCGGTTCCCTCCACGGCGACGGTCAGATCGCCCTTGGCGATGGTCTCCATGGCCACCGTGGTCCCGCGCAGGGGCCGGACGACGTAGACGACCACGATCCAGGCCATCAACCCCACCGAGCCGGTGCTGCCGATGCCCGCCACGAGGAGGAGGAGGCGCTCCGCCTCGACGGCGGTCTCGTTCGTCGAGACGATCGCCACCTTGACCGCCGTCTCGGCGACGGCGACCACGTCCTCGGCGAGTCTCGCGCTCTTCATGCGGGCGGCCCGGACCTGGGAGCGCGACACGGCCAGCGCCGCGTCCTTCTCGCCCCGCGCCCCGAGGTCGACCGATCGGCCGGCGGCCTCGGCGAACTCGTCGATGGCGGCCCGCAGCGACTGGTTGACCCGGCGGCGATCGGGATCGGCGGAGAGGGAGACGAGGAGATCGGCCTGCTCGCGCGCCGAGCCGACGGCCTTGCGGAACGCCTGCGCGGCGGCACGGACCGCGTCCGGCTCGACCTCCAGGATGGCGTTCTTTTCGGCGACGGTCGCCTCGTTGAGCGCCACCTGGATCGAGAGGGCGGTGGCCTCGCGCTTGACCGTGCGGGTGAGCGCCTCTTTCGCCGTCCCGCTCACGGTGACGAGGCCGCTGTGGCCGACCCACACGAGGACGGCCATGGCCGTGACGAGGAGCAGGAGCGGCACGGCCAGCTTCTGAAGGAGCGGCAGGTCGTTGATCGCCTTGTTCATCCGGGTGTCCCCCCATGACGAGCCAAATATCATTATGGCGGCTGGGGGTATTAAGGGATTGTTTATGTCGTGGACGAATATTCGTCCGAAATTCGGACGATTTCGTCATGGTCGCCCGAACATCGACGGCGGCGGACCCGCCCGCGCCGCCGCGTGGGCGGGGGCCCGGCGGGCGTCAGCCCACGTGCCGCCCCGTCACCACCACGTGCTGGCCCTGGAGGACGGGGGCCGCCCAGGCCTGCGCGATGACGACGCCGTCCACCCAGGCACGACACGGCCAGGGGTCGAGGTCGATGCGGTCGAAGTCGTGGAGGAGGGCCACCGTGTCGCCCGCCCGCACCGCGGTCCCGCACTCCACCAGCGGCTCAAAGTGGCCGGCGAAGGGGGCGACCGTGAAGCACTCGCGGTCGACCATGGCGACGATCCGCTGCGAGCCGTCGGCATGGTGGGCGATGGGGTCGATCCGGCCGCGCATCAGCCCGTGGACGATCGCCGCCGCCCGCACCCCGTGGCGGGCCATCCGCACCCCTTCGACGCTGACGGCCCCGCCGAAGCCGAACTCCCCGCCGACCGTGATCTTGCCCAGGCGCTCCGCCTCGCTGGTCAGGAGGCCGGGCGTCTCGTTCTGATAGGTGATGAGGAGCGGCGTGCCGAACCAGCGCGCCGTCTCCTCGATCAGGCGGCCCTGCGCGGGATCGTCGATCGGGTGATAGCTGGCGCCGCGGGCGAAGCGGGCCACCTGCCCGCCCGAATGCAGGTCGATCACCACGTGGACGTGGTCCCAGATCGCCTCGCGCACGAAGGCGGCGACGCGGTGGGTGATGCCGGCGATGCCCGGCCGCCGCCCGGCCCCCTCCACGAACGCGCGGTTCAGGTTCACCCGGTCGTCGAGGGCGGAATCGCGCGCGCCGGCACGGAAGGCGGCGGGGTTGAGGACCGGGATCAGGATGATGCGTCCGTCGACGTCGGCCGGGTCGATCTCCCGCATCAGGTGGCGGATCGCCATCGGGCCCTCGTACTCGTTCCCGTGGTTCGCCCCGAACACCACCATGCCCCGCCCCGGCGCCGCCGCGGGGCCGACGAAGACGGTCAGCGGGATCAGGTGGTCGCCCCAGATGCTGTCGTGCTCCAGCGCGACCCAATAGTCGCGCCGGCCGGGCGTGACGAGGTCGAGGCCGTGGGGGCGGACGATGGGGCGGTCCATGGCGGGGCTCCTCAGTTCACGCGGTGCGCGCGGACGAAATCCGTGTCGACCTCGACGCCGATGCCGGGCGCGTCGGGGATGGCGACGGTCCCGTCCGCCTCCAGCCGGAAGGGCGTGCCGCGGACGACGCCGCGGGTGAGCGCACTCTGGCTCACGTTGAACTCCACGAACCGCGCCCGGGGCAGCGTGGCGATGAGTTGGAGCGAATAGCCGGTCAGGAGATGCGTCAGCCAGGAATGGGGGACGAGGTCGATGCCCGCCTCTTCCGCCAGTTCCGCCACCCGTCGCGCCACCGTCATGCCGCCGCAGCGCGACATGTCGGGCTGGATGACGTCGACGCAGCCCATGCGGATGAAGCGCTCGAAGTCCCAGACCGTCGCCACCTGCTCGCCCGCCGCGACGGGCACGGGGCTCGACGCGCGGACGTGCGCGTATTCCTCGTAGCGGTCGGGGTGGATGAAGTCCTCCACCCAGCCGACGCCATAATCGGCGAGCCAGGCGCACAGCGCCTCCGCCTCCCGGCGCGATCGCATCGGCCCCGGCTTCGACCAGCCGACGGGATACCAGCCGGGATCGACGAGAAGATCGCGGTCCGGCCCCAGCGCCTCGCGCGCGGCGGCCACCAGTTCCCGGTCGCGGCCCGGATCCTCGCCGAAGACGCCCCAGCCGAACTTCACCGCCCGGAACCCCTTGGCGACGTAGTCCCGCGCGGCCGCCGCCATCCCCTCGGGCGTGTCGCGGAAGAGGGTGGAGGCGTAGGCCGTGATCCGGTCCCGCCGCCGCCCGCCCAGCAGGGTGGACATCGGCACGCCGGCCGCCTGGGCGCGGATCGACCAGAGGCAGTTGTCGATGGCCGAGATGCACTGGACCGCGATGCCGCGCCGGCCGTAGTAGGCGCTGCCCACGTACATCCGGTCCCACAGCCGCTCCACCTCCCGCGGGTCCTCCCCGATCAGGAGTTCCGAGAGCGACCTGAACCCCATCGTCGCCATGCCCGGCCCGGCGATGATGGCGACCGCGGGCGGGGCCAACGTCTCGACGTCGGCCCAGCCCTCCAGCCCCTCGTCGGTCGTGACGCGGACGAGGAGCTGCCAGTCGCCGTTGTCGGTCGCCTCCTCCGCGCCCGCGTTCGAGCGGTAGGTCTCCTGCCCGCGCAGGAGGATCGGCTCGACGGCGGTGATGCGCATGGGCGGGTCCTCCTCAGGCGGCCGCGGGCGGCGGGCCGCCGGTGCGTTCGGCGAAATGGCAGGCGACCGCGTGCCCGGGGGCGAGGTCGCGCAGGGCGGGAACCTCCGTCCGGCAGACGTCCTCGGCGAGGGAGCAGCGGCGATGGAAGCGGCAGCCGGGCGGCGGGTCGAGCGGGCTCGGCACCTCCCCGGTCAGGCGCGGCCGGGTGCGGCGCAGGCGGGGGTGGGCCACCGGCACGGCGGCCAGCAGCGCCTGGGGGTAGGGGTGGCGCGGGGCAGTGTAGAGGGTGCGCTTGTCCGCGACCTCGACGAGGTTGCCGAGATACATGACCGCGACGCGGTCGCTGATGTGGCGGACGACGGCGAGGTCGTGGGCGATGAAGAGGTAGGAGAGGCCGAGTTCCTTCTGCAGATCCTGCAGCAGGTTCACGATCTGCGCCTGCACCGAGACGTCCAGCGCCGAGACCGCCTCGTCGCAGACCACGAACCGCGGCCGGCAGGCGATGGCGCGGGCGATGCCGATGCGCTGGCGCTGCCCGCCCGAGAACTCGTGCGGATGGCGGGTGACGTGGGCGGCGGGCAGGCCGACGAGGTCCATCAGGCGCCGCGCCTCGCGGCCCATGTCGGCGCGGGTGGTGCCACCCTGCACGACCAGCGGCTCCACCACGATCTCCTCGACCGTCATCCGCGGGTTCAAGGCACCGTAGGGGTCCTGGAAGACGATCTGCATCGACCGGCGGAGCCGGCGCAGCGCCGCCCCCTCCAGCCCCGTCACGTCCTCGCCGTCGAACAGGATGGTGCCGGCGGTCGGCTCGATCAGGCGCAGGACGAGGCGGCCGGTGGTGGACTTGCCGCACCCGCTCTCGCCGACGAGGCCCAGCGTCTCGCCGCGCGCGACGGTGAAGGACACGTCGTCGACGGCGCGCACGCGCGCCACCTCGCGCTCGACGATGGCGCCGGCGCGGATGGGGAAGTGCTTGGTGAGGCCGCGGACCTCGAGGAGGGGGGGGGTGGTCGCGGTAGACCCCCTCTCCCTGTCCCTCCCCCCGGCGGGGGGAGGGGACGCGGCGTCGAGCGCACTCCCCTCCCCCCCCGGGGGGGAGGGGTTGGGGGAGAGGGGGGCACGGGCGCTCATGCCGCCGCCTCCCCTGCCCGGATGCACGCCGCCCGGTGCCCGTCGCCCACCGCCACCAGCGGCGGCCGGTCGGCCTCGCACGCCTCCACCTTGACCCCGCACCGGGGCGCGAAGCGGCAGCCGGGCGGCGGGGCGGCGATGTTCGGCATCGCGCCCGGGATCGTCACCAGCCGCTCGGCGTCGGCGTCGAGCCGCGGGGTCGAGGCGAGGAGGCCGCGGGTGTAGGGGTGGGCGGGCCGGTCGAACAGCGGCTCAACCGGCGCCTCCTCCGCCACCCGGCCGGCGTAGAAAACCGCCACCCGGTCCGCGAACTCGGCGATCACGCCCATGTTGTGGGTGATGACGACCACGGCCATCCCGAACTCGCGGCGCAGGTCGTTCAGCAGGTCCAGAAGCTGGGCCTGGATCGTCACGTCGAGCGCGGTCGTCGGCTCGTCGGCCAGCAGCAGGCGGGGCGAGCAGGCGAGCGCCATCGCGATCATCACCCGCTGGCGCATCCCGCCCGACATCTGGTGGGGATAGTCGTCGAGCCGCCGGCGCGCCGAGGGGATGCCGACCCGGGCCAGCATGTCCACCGCCCGCTCCCGCGCCGCCCGGCGGCCGAGGCGCTCGTGGTGGACGATCGTCTCCACGATCTGGTCGCCGATGGTGAAGACCGGGTTCAGCGAGGTCATCGGCTCCTGGAAGATCATGCCGATCCGCCGGCCGCGCAGGTCGCGCATCTTACGCGCGGGCAGGCGGAGGAGGTCGGTCCCCTCGAACAGGATCTCGCCCGACGCCACCCGCCCGTTGGCCGGCAGCAGGCCCATCACGGCGAGCGCGGTGACGCTCTTGCCCGACCCGCTCTCGCCCACGATGCCCAGCACCTCGCCCGCCGCCACGTCGAAGCCGACGCGGTCGACGGCGGCCTGGGTCCGCCCCTCGGCGCGGAAGGTCACGGTCAGGTCGCGGACCGAAAGCAGGGGGGCCGAAAGCAGCGGGGCCGAGAGCAGCGGGGGCGTCACGCATCCACCTTGAGCCGCGGGTCGAGCACGTCGCGCAGGCCGTCGCCGAGAAGGTTGAGCCCGAGCACCGTGGTCGCGATGGCGACGCCGGGCACGACCGTCAGCCATGCCGCCTCGCGGATGTAGCTGCGGCCCTCGGCGATCAGGATGCCCCAGCTGGGCGTGGTGGGGGCCGCACCCAGGCCGAGGAAGCTCAACACGGCCTCCGACAGGATCGCGTAGGCGAAGACGAAGGAGAGCTGGACGATCAGCGGCGCCATGCAGTTGGGCAGGATGTGGCGGAAGAGGATGCGCCCGTCGCCCGCCCCCGCCGCCCGCGCCGCCTGCACGTAGTCCTGCTCGCGCACCACCATCACCGACGCGCGGAGCACGCGCGCCGTGCGCGGGACGTAGACGACCGACAGCGCGATGACGACGGTGGCGACCGAGGGACCGAGGGCGGCCGCGATCCCGATCGCCAGCAGCACCGCGGGGAACGCCATCAGCGCGTCGGCGATGCGCATCAACGGCCCGTCGAGCCGCCGGAAATAGCCGGCCGCCGCCCCCAGCACCACGCCGAACACCGCGTTCAGCATCACGACCCACAGCCCGATCTCCAGGCTGAGGCGCCCGCCCCAGAGCACCCGGCTCACCATGTTGCGGCCGAGGTTGTCGGTCCCGAAGGGGAAGTCCCACGAGGGCTCGCGGAAGCGGAAGCGGACGGCCATGCGGTTGGGGTCGGTCGGCGAGATCCACGGCGCCAGCAGCGCCAGGATCGCGACCGTTCCGAACAGCAGAAGGCCGGCGACGAAGGCGCGGTTGCGCAGCAACCGGCGCACGGCCGGCCCGGGCGTCAGGCGGGCGAGGAGGCCGGGGCGGCCGGCGAGGTCCGCGGCGCTCACCGGTCCACCCTCACCCGCGGGTCGAAGGCGGCGTAGAGCAGGTCGACCACGAGGTTCAGCAGCATGAGCGTCGCCGCCACGAAGAGGAGGCCGCCCTGGATCATCGGATAGTCGCGCCGGAGGATCGCGTTGCCGAGCAGCGAGCCGATGCCGGGGACCGAGAAGATCGTCTCCACGATGATCGAGCCGGACAGCAGGACCGAGAGGATGAGCCCGATCATGGTGATGACCGGGATCATCACGTTGGCGAGCGCGTGGCGCAGCACGACCCGCGCCTCGGGCAGGCCCTTGGCCCGGGCGGTGCGGATGTAGTCCTGGCCCAGCACGTCGAGCATGGTGGACCGCACGATGCGGGTCAGCAGCCCGGTCTGGAGCATGGCGAGCGCCACCGCCGGCATCGTCGCGGTGCGCAGGAAGCCGACCGGATCGGCGAGCGGGTCGGCGTAGCCGCTGGTCGGCAGCCAGCCGAGATGGACCGAGAACAGCACGATCATCATCAGCCCAAGCCAGAAGTTCGGGATGGAGACGCCCAGCAGCGCGAAGACCGAGACCAGCTGGTCGACGATGGTGTTGTGGCGCAGCGCCGCCACGATCCCGGTCGCCATGCCGAGGACGATGGTCAGCACCAGCGAATAGAAGGCGATCCAGAGCGTGACGGGCGCGCGTTCGAGGAGGGCTTCGGTCACCGGCTGGCCCAGCAGCAGCGACCGCCCGAGGTCGCCCTGGAACAGCGCGGCGTAGAAGGAGAAGAGCTGGACATGCAGCGGCCGGTCGAGCCCGAGGTTGCGGCGGATCGCCTCGATCTCGGCCGGCGTCGCGTTCGACCCGCCCATGACCACCGCCGGATCGCCCGGGACGAGCTTGATCAGCGCGAACGCGATCAGGCTCACCGCGAGGAGAAGCGGGATCATCTGCACGAGGCGCTTGAGGGCGTAGCGGGCCATTCCTCGGGTGTCCGGTGAGTGATGCGCCCTCACCCTTCGACAGGCTCAGGGTGAGGGCGACTGAGAGCGACGCCCTCGTCCTTCGACGGGCTCAGGACGAGGGCGGGTACCGACGGTTCACGCGAGCCTCATGCTGAGCCTGTCGAAGCATGAGGCGTCGCCAAGCGCCTCAGCCCCGGATCCACACGCCCGACATGCGCGGGATGTAGTAGGACTTGAAGTTCTCCACGTTCGCCCGCACCGCCTGCACCTTGGGCATGGCGCCGAAGGGGATCGCCATGACCTGGTCGAGGGCGCGTTCCTGCGCCCGGGCGAAGGCGGCCTTGCGCTCGTCGAGCGTGCGGCCGGACGAGAGCGCCTGGAAGTGGGTCACGAACTCCGCGTCCGGGGTCGCCGGCTTGTAGACCGCGTTCGGCGGCGCCATCTGGCGCATCGTCTGCGGGCCACCCAGCGCGATGACCGTGATCCAGCCGGTGTAGAAGAAGTTCCAGCCCTGGGTGTCGTTGATCGACTTCTGGAGCGCCGCCGGCCAGTCAAGCACCAGAAGTTCCGCGTTGATCCCGGCGGCCTTCAGCTGCTCCGCCATGACCAGCGACGTGTTGTACATGTAGGGGAACTCGCGGTTGGTCATCAAGACGACCTTCTCGCCCTTGTACCCCGCCTCCTGGAGGAGCTGCCTGGCCTTCGCCGGGTTCTTCTGGTTCAGGAACTGCTTTCCAGCCTCGGAGTAGTAGTTCATGCCGGGGAACTGGAAGCCCATGTTGAGCTTGTACTGGCCCTCGCTGGCCGCCTCCATGATCTCCTCGAAGTCCATGGCGGCGAGGATCGCCTGCCGGACCTTGGGATTGTCGGTGGGCGGGGCGGACCAGTTGGGGTAGGTGACGTTCATCGTGAACGTCTCCAGCCGGGTCAGCCGGATCTGGTTGTTGCCGGCCAGCCGCCGCTGCGAGGTGACGGGCACGTCCTCCACGCCCTGGATCTCGCCCACCTCCAGCGCCGCGGTGCGGGCCGCGGGCTCGGTCATCATGCGGAAGGTGACGGTGTCGACGCAGGCCTGCTTGTTGCCGCCGAACCCGGTGATGCCCTGGTGCCGGGTGTCGGGCTTGTAGCCGGCGTAGCGGCGCAGCTTCACGTGGCTGTCGGCGCGGAACTCCTCCAGCTGGAAGGGGCCGGTGCCGACGACGGGAAGCTGCTGGGCCGCCGCGCCCGCGTTCTCGGCCGGGATGATCACGACCGGGACCGTGAAGGCCGAGAGCTGCTCGACGAAGGTCGGCCGCGCCTCCTTCATCCTGAGGACGAAGGTGTTGGCGTCGGGCGTCTCCCAGCGGTCCACCGGCTCCAGGATCGAGCGGTCGACGCCGAGGCGGCGGTAGCGGTCGAAGGAGGCGGCCACGTCGGCCGACGTCATGACCTTGCCGTTGTGGAACAGCACGCCCTGGCGGAGCCGGAACGTGTAGGTCATGCCATCGGGCGCCACGTCGAGCGATTCCGCCAGTTCGAGAACCGGGTTCATCTGCTCGTCGCGGGTGATGAGCGTCTCGAAGACGTTCATGGCGACGTTGCGCGTCGCCGACGAGTTCGACGCGTGCTGGTCGAGGCCGGGCACCCGGGCCTCCAGCGCGAAGATCAGGTCGCCGCCCATCCGTCCGCAGACGGACTGGGCCGACGCCGTCCCCGCCATCAGCGTCGCGGTCAGCGCGGCGACGGCCATCGTGGTCAGTCTGGATCTGGTCATCGTGATGCTCCCCCTGTCGTTCGTTGCACGCGTCAAACCAATCCGCCGGGATCCGAGGACCCGTGGACCGAGAACCGGACCGGCAGCACGTGCCGCCGGAAGGGAAAGGCGCCCGTCGCGAGGCGCTCCAGCATCGCCTCGGCCGCCGTCTCGCCGATGGCGTAGGCGGGCGAGAAGACGGTGGTGAGCGGCGGCGAGGCGTAGCGCCAGAACTCCAGCCCGTTGAAGCCCGTCACCCGGACGTCGTCGGGCACCCGCAGCCCCCGCTCGCGCAGGAGCGCCATGCCGGCGATCGCCATCTGGTCGTTGCCGCCGATCAGCGCGTCGGGCGGGCCGTGCCGGGGCAGGTGGGCGGCCAGCGCACCTTGCGTGGCCGCGAACCCCTCGTCGCCGGTGCGCAGCACATGCAGGGTCGGCGGCCGGTCGAGCTGCGCCAGCACCGCCCGCACCCCCGCCTCGCGCCGCACCATCGCCGGCCATTCCAGCGCGGGGACCAGCATCGCCGCGTGCCGCACCCGCCCGTCGGCGAAGAGGTGGCGGGCCACCGCCTCCGCCCCGCCCCGGTCGTCCTGAACGATCGAGGCCGCGTCCGGCACGCCGTCCGGCACCTCCTCCTGCAGGAGGAGGATCGGCTGGCCCAGGTCGGCGACCCGGGCGACCGCGGCGGCGCGTTCGGCCGGCGTGCCCGAGGTCATCAGGAAGATGCCGTCGCTCTCGATCCGGCTCAGCAGCGGGGCGGCCTCCAGGTCGCCGGGCGCCACCCCGTCGATGACGGTGCTGTACCCCTCCCGCCCCAGCCGCGCGGTGATCCCGGCCAGAACCGCGGCCGTCAGCGGGTCCGAGACGTAGTGGGGCGAGGGGTCGACGATCACCATGCCGATCGCCTGCCGCCGGTTGGTGCGCAGGCGCCGGGCGGCGGCGTGGGGGCGATAGCCCAGCGTCTCGCACGCCGCCATCACCCGCCGCGTCACCTCCGCCCCCACCTGCCCCGCCCGACCGTTGACGACGTTGGACACGGTCATGGGCGTCGTGCCCGCCAGGGCCGCGACGTCGCGCAGCGTGGCGGGCCGGGCGGTCATCAGTGCGAGACCTTGTCGACGTAAGGACCCGAGGAGCCGACCAGGAAGTCGAGGTCGACCCCCTTGTCGGCCTGCATCACGTGCTCGACGTAGAGCTTCTCCCACCCCCGCGCGTATTTCGACACGAAGGGCGCCGCCGCGGCCCGCCGCCGGGCGAGCTCCGCGTCCGGCACGTCGAGGTGCAGGCGCCGGTTCGGCACGTCGAGTTCGATCCAGTCGCCGTCCTCGACCAGCGCCAGCGGGCCGCCCGCCGCCGCCTCGGGGGCCACGTGCAGGACCACCGTGCCATAGGCGGTGCCGCTCATCCGCGCGTCGGAGATGCGGACCATGTCGGTCACGCCCTGCTTCAGGATCTTGGGCGGGATGGGCAGGTTCCCGATCTCCGCCATCCCCGGATAGCCCTTCGGCCCGCAGTTCTTGAGCACCAGCACGCTGTCCGGCGTGACGGGCAAGTCGGGGTCGTCGATGCGTGCCTTCAGGTCGTCGCTGTCGGCGAACACCACCGCCCGTCCCCGGTGGACGAGGAGGTGGGGCGAGGCGGCCGACGGCTTCAGCACCGCCCCGTCCGGGGCGAGGTTGCCGCGCAGGACCGCGATGCCGCCCAGCGGCTTGAAGGGCTCGGCCAGGGTCCTGATCACACGGGCGTCGTGGATCTCGGCCGCCGCGTTCACCTCCGCGATCGCCCGGCCGGTGACGGTGATCTGGTGGCCGGCCAGCCTGTCCCGGAGCTGGTTGAGGACCGCCGGCACGCCGCCCGCGTAGTAGAAATCCTCCATCAGGTATTCGCCCGACGGCATCAGGTTGACGAGGCAGGGCACGTCGCGGCCCCAGGCGTCCCAGTCGTCGAGCGTGTGCGGGATGCCGAGACGGCCCGCCAGCGCCAGCAGGTGGACGACCGCGTTGGTCGAGCCGCCGAGCGCCGCGTTCAGCACGATCGCGTTCTTCAGGCTGTCGCGGGTGATCACCCTGTCGATGGTGAGCGTCTCGCCGACCATCGCCACGATCCGCCGCCCGGCCTCGAACGACAGCGCCTGCCGGCGGCTGTCCACCGCCGGGATCGCCCCGTTGTCCGGCAGCGCGATGCCGAGGCCCTCGCACAAGGCCGCCATGGTGGAGGCCGTGCCCATCGTCATGCAGGCGCCGGCGCTGCGGGAGTTCGCGGCCTCGGCGGCCATGAACTCCTCCAGCGACATGGTTCCCGCGCGCACCGCCTCCTTGAAGCGGATGACGTCGGTGCCCGAGCCCAGCGTGCGGCCCTTCCAGCGCCCGGACAGCATCGGTCCGCCCGAGACCACGAGCGTCGGCAGGCCCACGCTGGCGGCCCCCATCAGGCAGGCGGGCGTGGTCTTGTCGCAGCCGACCAGCAGGATCACGCCGTCCATCGGGTTGGCGCGGATCGAGGCCTCGACGTCCATGGCGGCGAGGTTGCGGAACAGCATGGTGGTCGGCCGCATCAGCGGCTCGCCCAGCGACATGACCGGGAACTCCAGCGGGAAGCCCCCCGCCTCGTAGACGCCGCGCTTCACGTGCTCGGCCAGGCCCCGCAGGTGGCCGTTGCAGGGTGTCAGGTCCGACCAGGTGTTGCAGATGCCGATGACCGGACGGCCGTCGAACATGCGGGCCGCGTGGCCCTGGTTCTTCAGCCAGGAGCGGTAGATGAAGCCGTAGCTGTCCTGGCGCGCGAACCACTCGCGCGAGCGCAGGTCGTCGTCCGTCGGATCGTCGGCCATCGCCCGCCCCTCAGCCCGGGTACCCGCCGTGCCACCAGTGCTCGAGCGGGTTGGAATGGATGATCCCCTCGATGGTGGACTGGGAGACGCGGGGCAGGTTCGTGCCCTCGACCTGCTTGTTGATGTTGCGCAGGCCGTCGATCGAGTCCTTCACGCTGGTGAAGGGGAAGTCCGTGCCCCAGTAAACCTTGTTCCACTCCGTGATCAGGTACTCCTGCGCACAGATCAGGATGTTGTAGTACTGCCACGGACGGTAATAGAGCGCGGACACCTCGCAATAGACGTTCGGGTTCTTGCGCGCGACGACGATGCATTCCTCGTACCAGGGGTGGCCCATGTGGGCCATGATCATCTTCAGGTCAGGATAGCGGTGCGCGACGTCGTCGAGGTCGAGGCAGCGGCCCTGCCGGATGGGGGCGTTCGTCCCGTAGGTCGTCCCCATGTGCATGGTGAGCGGCAGGTTGTTCTTCTGGAGATAGGCGTAGACCGGCTCCATCCGGGGATCGAGCAGCGAGACCCCGTTGTAGATCGGTCCGAACTTGACGCCCTTGAGCTTCAGGTCCTCGACCGCGTGGACCAGCAGGTCCATGTAGTCGGGCCGCCGCGGGTCGACCGCGGCGAAGCCGACGAACTTGTCCGGATGCTTGGCGACCGCGCGCGCGGTCACCTCGTCGTCGCCGTCGATGCCGATCGAGTCCGCGTAGCGCAGCGAGAAGATGATCGCCTTGTCGACCTCCTTCATCGCCTCGAAGACGATCTCGCAGTTCGAGCGCAGCGGGAAGCCCCCGGGGCGCGCCTTCTTGGCCTGCTCCTTGTAGAGGGGCAGCATGTGTTCATCGTCATAGATGTTGACGTGGCAGTCGACGATCATGGCTTTCTCTCTCCTCAGAGGATGCCGTAGCGGGCGAAGACGTCGGCGAGGCTGTCGCCGCGTTGCAGGTCGCGGAGCGTGTTGCGCTCGCCCGTGACCTTCTCGAAGGCGAGGCGCAGCACCTCCGCCTCGACGGCCTGCGGGATCACCACCACGCCGTCGGCGTCGCCGAAGATCAGGTCGCCGGGTGCCACGGGCACGCCCGCGCACTCGATCGGCACGTCCAGCGCCATGATCTTGCCGCGGCCCTTGCTGTCCAGCGGCGCGATGCCGCCGTGGAAGACCGGGTAGCCCATGGCCTTGATCGCCTTGATGTCGCGGACGCAGCCGTCCATCAGCGCGCCGGTGGCGCCGCGCACCCGGGACGCGGTCGACAGCAACTCGCCCCACGGCGCCACCCGCTCCGGGTTGGAGCAGGCGAAGACGGGGATCTCGTCCGCCTTCAGGCTGTCGATCAGCGCGATCTCGAGCTCGTAGGGGTTCGACCCCTCCGGCACCGAATAGACCTCCATGAAGGCCGCCGTGCGCGCGCGCCCCACCATGACGAGGCTCTCGTCGAGCGGGCGGATGCGCGACGGCAGCGCCTGCCTCGTCACGCCCGCCTGGTCGAGGCAGTCCGAGAGGACGGCCGTGAACAGCGTCTCCCGGATCTCTGCGAGCGTGTGGGAATGGGTCATGCGCGGACCTCTTGCGAAGGACGGGGCGGCGCCCCGGTGCGGCGGCGGATGGTGCCGGGATCGGCGAGGAAGGCGGGCGAGAGGTCGAAGCCGAGGCCCGGCCCCGGAAGGGGGAGCAAGCGCCCGCCCTCGATCGGCGGAAGGTCGGTCGCGATGGCGCGGTACCAGCCGCGCACGTAGGCGCGCACCGTCTCCTGCACCATCGCGTTCCGGTTGGTGAGCGAGAGGCACGCGCCCGCGACGTAGCCGACGGGGCCGGTGCAGTCATGCGGGGCGACCGGCAGGCCCCAGGCGTCGGCCATGGCGGCGATCTTGCGGCACTCGGTGATGCCGCCCGACCAGCCGACGTCGAACGAGACGATGCCGACGGCGCGCCGCTCCATCAGCCGCCGGAACGCCTCCTTCGTCGCCGTCGTCTCCGACGCGAGGATCGGCACGCGTGTGAAGCGGGCGAGTTCGGCCAGCCCGTCGAGATCGTCCATCCGGATCGGGTCCTCGAACCACGCCGGCGCCCAGGGCTCGACCGCCCGGATGATCCGCTTCGCGCTCTCCAGGTCCCACAGCCCGTGGAGTTCGACCATCAGGTCCATGGCCGGGCCCAGCGCCTCGCGGATCAGGCGGAAGGGGCGCACGCCCGCCTCGATCTGCGCGGGCGTGATGCCGACCCCGCCGGTCTCGAAGGCGGCGAAGTCGAAGGGCCAGATCTTCATGCCGGTCACGCCCTCGGCCATGAGGTCGCGGGCAAGCCGGACCGGCTCCTCCATGAAGGCCTTGAGGTCGTCGAGGTCCTTCGTGTCGCCATGGTCGATGCCGAACCAGCGCCCGACCTCGCCCCGGTCCTTGGTGGCGTAGTGGGGGCCGGCGCAGGTGTTGTAGATCCGTACGCCGTCGCGGACGAGGCCACCCAGGAGACGCCAGAGCGGCAGGCCGGTCGCCCGGCCCATCAGGTCCCACAGCGCCACGTCGACGGCCGACGCCGCCCGCACCTCCACGCCCGAGGCGCCATAGCCGACCGGCTGGCGCATCAGCGTCGCGTGCCAGTGCTCGATCCGGGTCGCGTCGCCGCCGATCAGCATCGGGGCGACCACGTCGTGGAGATAGGTCTCGACGGCGGTGGGGAAGAAGAAGGTCTCGCCGAGCCCGCGACGGCCGTCGTCGGTCTCCACGTGAACCCAGATCAGGTTCGCGTGCGACCGTGTCCGCACCGTCTCCAGGGCCACGACCTTCATCGGGCTCGCCCCTTAACGTTAAAGTCGAGGAACGAAGATGTTGCTTCGACAGGTTCAGTTGAACACTTTAACGATACAGCGTCAACAGGCTCCGGCTGGGGATGGCGGCGCCGGCCGGGCCGCCCCCGGCGCAGACCGTCAAAACCGCGGACCCTGTTTGTTGACGACTCATTTATCCAGAGCAAGAGGTGGAAAAGACGTCCACAAACCCTCTGTGGGCACGCTTTACGATCCATAAAGGGCATGCTAATGTGCATTTTCTGTTTTGCCGATCGTCGTCTGCGATCGCTTGTGGGGTGGCGCGGAGTCCAAGAGCGGCATGGTGTGCACCAAGGCGATTAACCCTGTTCTCTATAGGGTCTTGCACGGATCGAGCAGCACCACGTTACGCCCTTTAGGAACCGATTCCGGGAAAGGCGGGCCATTCCGCGTCTTCCATAATTCTGCGCTGAACGACGCATACGTCTTCAAGTTCCCGCACTTCGACGACCGCGACGTCCGCCGTTGGGAGGCGGCGCTGTCCGTCGGGAACCTGCCGCAGGACAGCCGGCGCATCGACACGGGGATCTTCTTTCCGGACGACCGCATCCGACCCGAGACGGGGGGCGTCGCGGTCTACGTCGGACAACGGAACTTCCGGCAGGTGCTCGCTGAGTTGATCGGCCTCGACACCCGGGCCGATACCGATGACGCGCGCCACGACCTCGAAATTCTGGACACGCTGAACGATCTGCCCTCCCTCGATCCGTTCCTGATGAAGGCTGCGTTCGAACTGCGCGGCCTCTCGCTGGCAGACGGGACGATCGTGGTCACGGACGCGGAGAGCAAGGCGATCCGGGAGGCGCTCATTCAGCGCCTCGGTCCGGTGATCTCCAAGGCGTTCATCCACCAGGTGCTGTCGCCGGCCGCCAAGGCGGCGAGGATCGCAAAGGAGGTCTGGAATCCCCGCAGTGAGCAGATGAGGCAGTTCTGCATGGCGTTCCGGATTCCCGTCGACGAGGCGCCTCAGGTGATCTTCGCGCTTCAGGGCATGAGCTTCTACGAACACCTCCTCGCGTCGACACGCGATGTGACGACCCCGCTGGCGAGGTACCTGCGCGAGGAGGCGACGAAACCGAACGATGCCTCCAAGTACCATTCCGCGGAACTGGCCCAGATCGACACCATCCGTCAGGAATGCCTGGGGATGCTGAAGAGTCACCTCACCAACGCATCGCAGGTCTTCCAGCTCTATGACGAGGGCGTGTCCGCGTTCGTCGGACACGACCAGCCCGGCCCCCTCATCGATTTCCTGCGCCTGTCCAGCAGCTTCTACTGGTCGCTGGGCCATTGCGTGACCTCGCGGATCAACGCGGCGCTGGTCCTCCAGGACAGCCTGCGGAGCATGCGCCCCGCGCTCGCGTTCGCGAACATCGAGACGACGCTGCAGCGCATCCGCGCATCCCTCGCCCCGCGGGTCGATCCGATCTGACCCGGGGACGCGATCGCCCCTCGGCAAGCCGGACGTTCCGTGGGATCGTCGGCGGTCGTCCCAGCGTTCGCCCGGACCCGCCATGCCCTACGCCCGCACCTTCGACGGACCCGCCGCCGCGGCGGACCTGACCGCCCTCTTCGGCCACCAGCTGTCGCTCTGCCGCGTGGCGGGGGGGGAGAGCGTGGTGTGCGTCACCGACACCGCCTGGAACCCCGCCTACGGGGCGGCCTGCCTCGCGGCGGCGATGGCGCTGGGGGCGGAGGCGGGCCTCGTCACGCTGTCGGCGTCGCGGCCCCCGCCGGCGCGCCTCCTGGCCGCGGCCTTCGCCGGGGCGGACCTGATCGTCTACGCCACGCACCACACGCTCCATTACCGGCCCGAGATGCGGGCGGCGCTGGACCGCGGCGCCCGCGCGCTGTGCGTGATGCAGCCCGTCCACGTGCTGGAGCGCCTCAAGGGCGACCCCGAGGTGCGGCGGCGGGCGCGGGCCGGGGCGGCGCTGCTGGACGCCGCGCGGGAAATCCGCATCGCCTCCGACGCCGGCACCGACCTCGTGATGGACAAGACCGGGCGCCGCGGCCTCGCCGCCTACGGCTACGCCGACGTGCCCGGGCACCTCGACTTCTGGGGCGGCGGCATGGCGCAGGCCGCGCAGCTGGAGGGCACGACCCGGGGGCGCCTCGTGCTGGACGTCGGCGACGCGGTCTTCCACCTCGGGCGGATGGTGGAGAGCCCCGTGGCGATCACCTTCGCCGACGGGCGGATCACGGCGATCGAGGGGGGCCTCGACGCCAAGCTGATCCGCCTGCACCTGGAGGAGGCGGGCGACCCCAACGCCTTCCTCGCCGGGCACATGGCGTTCGGGGTGGACCATCGGGCGAAGTGGCTGGCGCCCATCGTCGACACGCCGGACGCGGGCGGCGGCGGGGCGGACAGCGAGGGCTTCGCGGGGAACGTGCAGGTGGAGATCGGGTCGAACGACGACGTGCTGTTCGGCGGCCGCAACCGCACGACCGTCCACCTCGGCGTCTGCTGCCTCGCGACGAGCCTGTGGCTCGACGGGCGGCCGGTGGTGGAGGCCGGGCGGCTGACGGCGCCGGGGCTGGGGTGACGGGGGCGGTCCCCCATGGCCCGGCCATCGTCGCCCCTTCGCCGCCATGACCCGCGAGCGCGTCGCCGTTCGACAGCGCCGCACAATTTTATCTCGACACCTCCCGGATTCCCGCGCGTGACGCTCCGCCGCCTCGTCGATCCCGCCTTGGCACTCCTCGCCGTTGTCGCCATCGTGACGGCGCTCGTCCGCATCGCCGCACTCGACGCGGGCGTGACGACCGGGCGCGTGACGGTCGACGGCACCCGGGCGACGATCTTCCGCCCCGCCGCCCCGTCGCCGCCCGGGCCGGTCGTGCTCATCGCCCACGGCTTCGCCGGGTCGCAGCCGCTCATGGTACCTTTCGCGACCACCTTCGCGCGCAACGGGCTGACGGCGGTGACCTTCGACTTCCTCGGCCACGGCCTCGACCCGCGGCCCCTGACCGGCAGCATCACCGAGACGGTCGGCGCCACCCTGGCCCTGGTCGACCAGACACGCCGGATGGCGGACTTCGCCCGCACGCTGGGCGACGGGCGCCTGGCGCTGCTCGGCCATTCGATGGCGTCGGACATCGTGGTACGGGCGGCGCAGGCCGATCCGGGCATCGGCGCGACGATCGCCGTCTCCATGTTCTCCCCCGCCGTCACCGCGACGACGCCGGGCAACCTCCTCGTGATCGTCGGCGGGTGGGAGCCGGGGCTGAAGGCGGAGGCGCTGCGCGTGCTGGTGGAGGCGGGCGGGCCGGCGGAACCGGGCGTGACGGTCGGCGACCCGTCCGCGGGCACCGGCCGGCGGGTGGCGGTCAGCCCGAACGTGGAGCATGTCGGGGTGCTCTATGCCCGGGCGGGGATGGCGGAGGCGCAGGCGTGGATCGACGCCGCCTTCGGCCTCGCGCGCGACGGGCCGGCGGCGGCCGACGCGCGCGGGCCCTGGGTGCTGCTGCTGCTCGCCGGGATCGTGGCGCTGGCCCGCCCGCTGTCCCGTCTGCTGCCGCGCGCCGCGACGCCCGGCCCGGGCCTCCCATGGCGGGCGGCGTGGCCCTGCGTGGTGATCCCGATGGTGGCGACGCCACTGGTCCTGTCGGTGCTGCCGACGCGGTTCCTGCCGGTGCTGGTGGGCGACTATCTGGCGGTCCACCTCGGCGCCTACGGCCTGATCACCGCGGCGTGCCTCTGGTGGCGCGGGCGCGGGGCCGGCGGGGCGACGGACGTCTCCCGCCCCCGCCTCCTCCTCGCCACCCTTGCGGCGGGGGTCTTCGTGGCGGGCGGGCTGTTCGCCGCACTCGACGCCCATGTCGCGAACCTGACCCCGGTCGCCCAGCGCGTGCCCCTCATCCTCGCGATGCTGGCGGGAACGGCGGCCTATTTCGTGGCCGACGAGCGCCTCGTCCGCGGTGCGGGTGCCGGGCGCCTCCTCCCGGCGGCGTCGCGGGCGGCGTTCCTCGTCTCGCTCGCGGGGGCCGTGGCGATCGACTTCCCCCGCCTCTTCTTCCTCGTGATCATCGTGCCGGTGATGGTGCCCTTCTTCCTGGTGTTCGGCCTGTTCTGCGCCTGGATCTTCCGCAGGGCGGGCCACCCGCTGCCGGGGGCCCTGGTCGCGGCGGCCGCCTTCGCCTGGGCGATCGGGACGACGTTCCCGATGGTGACGGGTTAGAGCGTCAGCCCCCGCTCCCGGTCGGCCCCGCCCAGCAGGGTGAAGACGAGCAGTGCGGCGGCGGTGATGGCGATCAGCATCGTCGCATAGGCCGCCGCCATGCCGACGTCGCCGCCCAGCGACTGCTGGTAGGCGGCGATGGGCAGGGTCCGCGTGCCAGCGGTGTAGAGGACGATCGAGGAGGAGAGTTCGTTGAAGATCTCCACCCACGCGATGCTGGCGCCGGCCAGGACGCCCGGCCGCATGAGGGGCACCATCACCCGGCGGAAGCCGCGCATCGGCGGCTCGCCCAGGTTCAGCGACGCGTCCTCCAGCCCCCGGTCGATCTGGTAGACGATGGAGGAGGCGGACCGCACCATGTAGGGCAGGCGGCGGACGGCATAGACGATCACGATCACCGTCGCCGTGCCGGTCAGGAACAGCGGCGGGCCGTTGAAGACCGAGGCGTAGCCGATGCCGATGACGGTGCCCGGCACCACGTAGGGCACCATCACCATCAGGTCGAGCGACCGGGTCAGGAACCCGTCGCGCCGTGCCACGACATAGCCGATGGCCGTGCCGGCGACGATCACCGCGACCAGCGCGATGCCGGCGAAGATCAGGCTGTTCCACAGCGCGTCGCCCATCACCGCGATGGCGCGGGCGTGGTTGGCGAGCGTGAAGGCCGGCTGGAAGACGACGCCGCGCACCTCGAGGAACGAGGACACGCAGACCACGATCAGCGGCATGTTGGCGACGACGACCACCAGCGTCGCCCCGACGGCGGCGGCCAGCCCGGCCCCGCCCGTCAGCCGCCGCGCCACCGCGCGGGCGCCCTGGTCGTTGGTGACGGTCCGGCGGACGGAGAAGACCCGGGCGACCAGCACGAGCGAGAGCGAGATGACGACGAGGACCACCGACGTCGTCGCCGCCATCCCCGTCTCCGACCCGATCTCCGACAGGTAGAGCGAATAGGCGAGCGTCGCGAGGACGGGATAGCGCTCCCCCTCCCCGAGGATCGAGGGCGTGCCGAAATCGGCGATGATGTTGAGGAAGACGAGAAGCGCGCTGGTCGCCATCGCAGGGACGACGAGGGGCAGCGTCACGGTGAAGATCGTGGCCAGCGGCCCACGCCCCAGCCCGGCCGCCGCCTCCTCCAGCGAGCGGTCGACGCGCAGGAACCCGCCACGCATGATCAGGAACACGACCGGATAGAGCGCGAAGGCGCTGGCGATCGCGATGCCGACCGGGCCGTAGATGGGCGGCAGGTTGATGCCAAGGTCGCGCGCCGCGAGCGTCACGAAGCCGCTGCGCCCGAACAGCAGGATCCAGGCATAGGCGCCGACGAAGGGCGGGGAGAGCATCGACATCAGGACGCCGATCTCCAGCCACCGCTTTCCCGCGAAGTCGAACCGCGCGAAGAACAGCGCCAGCGGCAGGCCGATCAGCAGCGCGAACAGCGTGCCGAGCCCGGCCACCGTCAGACTGTTCATCAACGCGCGGCGGAAGTAGCGCGAGCCGAAGAACGTCTGGAAGTTCTCCAGCCCGACCGTCCCGCTCTCCTGCCCCACGACGCTCTGCCGGACGAGTTCGGCCAGCGGCACCGCCACGAACACGGCGAGCACCGCCAACGCCACCAGCGTCAGCACCGTCCACGGGTCGGCGAGGCGCGCGCGCCAACCGCCGCGCCCGCCCGCCGCGCCGAGGGCGATCCCGGTCATCTGAGCCGCCGCCCGTCGTCGGCGGCGAAGACCCGTGCCGCGCCCGCGTCGA
>CANGXM010000023.1 GCA_947457845.1 Rhodospirillales bacterium
AGGACGCGGACGCGGTGGCCGGCCTTCCGCACCGGGAGCGCGCGCTCCTCCACCTCCACAATCTCGCCCGCGAGCGGCGCGCGTCCCTCCTGCTCTCGGCCCGCCGGCCGGCGGCCCGCTGGGGCGTGACGTTGCCCGATCTTTCCTCCCGCCTCCGCGCGCTGCCGTCCGCCGGCATGGCGCCGCCGAGCGACACGCTGCTGGCGGCCCTTCTGGCGAAGCTCTGCGCCGACCGGCGCATCGACGTCGCCGACGGGGTGCTGCCTTATCTGGTCGCGCGGATGGAGCGTTCGGCCGACGCGGCGCGGCGCGTCGTCGCGGCGCTGGACCGGGAATCGCTCGCGGCCCGCCGGCCGGTCACGGTGGCCCTCGCCCGGGCCGTGATGCGTCAACTCGAAGGGGACTGAAACCGATGGATCTCGGAATCTCGGGCCGCCGCGCCCTTGTCTGCGCCGCGTCCAAGGGGCTCGGCAAGGCCTGTGCGATGGCCCTCGCGCGCGAGGGCGTCGCCGTCACCATCACCGCCCGCGGCGCGGAGGCGCTGGAGGCCACGGCGGCGGAGATCCGTGCCGCGACCGGCGTCGCCGTCGTCGCGGTCGCGGGCGACATCACCACGCCCGAGGGGCGGGCCGCGGCGCTGGCCGCCTGCCCCGATCCCGACATCCTCGTCAACAACGCCGGCGGACCGCCGCCGGGCGACTTCCGCGACTGGGACAGGTCGGCCTGGATCAAGGCGTTGGACGCCAACATGCTGACGCCGATCGAACTGATACGGGCGACGGTCGACGGCATGATCGCGCGGAAGTGGGGGCGGATCGTCAACATCACCTCCGCGGCGGTGAAGGCGCCGATCCCGGAACTGGGCCTGTCGAACGGCGCCCGGTCCGGGCTGACCGGATTCGTCGCCGGCCTGTCGCGCAAGACGGTCCGGGACGGCGTGACGATCAACAACATCCTGCCAGGCCCCTTCCTGACCGACCGGCTCCGGTCGAATGCGGCGTTCCAGGCGCAGAAGGTCGGGAAATCCGCCGAGGACGTGCTCGCCGAGCGCGCGGCGGCCAATCCCGCCGGCCGCGCCGGGACGCCGGACGAATTCGGCGCGACCTGCGCGTTCCTGTGCAGCGTCCACGCCGGCTACATCACCGGCCAGAATGTCCTTCTGGACGGCGGGGCGTTCCCCGGGACCATGTGACCGGCCGTCAGCCGGTGAGATCGCGCGGGCGCAGGAAGCGGGCGAGGGTGGCGCAGCCGCGCCCCGCCTCCGCCCAGCGGTCGACCCGCAGGCGCAGGTCCGCCCAGGCGCCCGTCGGGAACTTTTCGGCCATCCGCGCGAGATCGGCGGGATCGGAAGCGTCGGACGCGAGATGGAGGGCGAGGTCTTCGAGATCGGGGTTGTGGCCGACGATGAGGACCTGCCCGACCTCCTCCGAAAATGCGCGAACGTAGGCGAGCAGATCATTGATTCCACAGAGATAGAGCCCCGGAACGACCGCAACTCGACCGGGTGTGAGGACCGGTGCCGCGAGGTCCCAGGTCTCCCGCGCCCGTCGCGCGGACGAGACGGCGACGAGGTCCGGCCGCACACCGGCCCGCGCCATCCGCTCGGCGATCCGGGGCGCGTCGGCGCGTCCGCGGTCGGCCAGGGGCCGGTCGTGGTCCGCGCCGGAGGGGTCGTCGCGCGACGCCTTCGCGTGACGCAGGAGGTGCAGCGTCTTCAAGGTGGGCGATCCGTCGCAAACCGTGACCGGTCGAGTGCACTCGTCACATTGTGACGCTATGCTCATCGTTCGTTCGTTTCCACGCCGAAGACAGAGGGCCGCCTTGACCGTCGCCGAGATCACGTCCGAGCCGACGATCGACCGGACTTCGCCCGACCGCTTCATCAACCGCGAACTCAGCTGGCTGGCGTTCAACCAGCGGGTCCTCGAAGAGGCGATGAACCCGACGCATCCGCCGCTGGAGCGGCTGCGGTTCCTGTCGATCTCGGCGAGCAACCTCGACGAGTTCTACATGGTCAGGGTCGCCGGCCTGAAGGGTCAGGTGACCGCGGGCGTGGCGACGCGGTCGCCGGAGAACCTGACCGCCGAACAGCAGCTCGCCGCCATCCACCAGGTCGCCGGCACCCTGATGCGCGACCAGAACCGGGTGTGGATCGACCTCCTGCGCGAACTGGCCGAGGTCGGGGTCTCGGTCGTCGACGTCGACGCGGTGGCGGAGACCGAGCGCGACTGGCTCGAGGCGCGCTTCCTCGACGACATCTTCCCGATCCTCACGCCGATCGCCGTCGACCCGGCGCACCCGTTCCCCTTCATCCCCAACCAGGGGCTGGGAATCGCGCTGCAGCTGACCGATCCGGTCCGGGGCGAGACGCTCGAAGCCCTCGTCCTGATGCCATCCCAGCTGGAGCGGTTCATCCGCCTGCCGGGGTCCGAGGCCCGGTTCGTGCTGCTCGAGACGCTGATCGTCCGCTATTTCGACCGGCTGTTCCCGCCGTTCGAACTGAAGGGCCACGGCGTCTTCCGCGTGATCCGCGACAGCGAGATGGAGATCGACGAGGAGGCCGAGGACCTCGTCCGGACCTTCGAGAGCGCGCTCAAGCGCCGACGGCGCGGCACCGTCATCCGCCTGTCGGTCAACGGCGCCATGCCCGACGACCTGATGGAGTTCCTGCGGGTCAAGCTCGCGGTCGCGCCCGACGACGTGTTCCGGTTCGACGGGCTGCTGGGACTCGTCGACACCAAGCAGCTGATCGTCGGCGACCGGCCCGACCTCGTCTTCACGCCCTACAACGCCCGCTTCCCCGAGCGGATCCGCGATTTCGGCGGCGACTGCTTCGCGGCCATCCGGCAGAAGGACATCGTCGTCCACCACCCGTTCGAGAGCTTCGACGTGGTGGTGCAGTTCCTCAGGCAGGCCGCACGCGACCCGCAGGTCGTCGCGATCAAGCAGACGCTCTATCGAACGTCGAAGGACAGCCCCATCGTCGCCGCCCTGATCGAGGCGGCGGAGGCCGGCAAGTCCGTCACGGCGATGGTCGAGCTGAAGGCCCGCTTCGACGAGGAGGCGAACATCCGCTGGGCCCGGGACCTGGAGCGGGCAGGGGCGCAGGTCGTCTACGGATTCGTCGACTACAAGACCCACGCCAAGGTGTCGCTCGTCATCCGGCGGGAAACCGACGGGCTGCGCGGCTACGTCCATTTCGGGACGGGCAACTACCACCCGATCACGGCAAAGGTCTACACGGACTTCAGCTTTTTCACCTGCGATCCGGCGCTCGTCCACGACGCCTCGCTGGTGTTCAACTACATGACCGGCTACGCGACGCCGAAGTCGCTGGAGAAGCTGGCGATCGCGCCTCTGAACATGCGCGAACGGCTGAACGCGCTGATCGACGGGGAGATCGCGCACGCGAAGGCCGGTCGGCCGGCGGCGATCTGGGCGAAGATGAACCAGCTCGTCGATCCCGAGATCATCGACCGGCTCTACGACGCGTCCGCCGCCGGCGTGCAGATCGACCTCGTCATCCGTGGCATCTGCGCGCTGCGGCCGGGGGTGCCCGGCCTGTCGGACAACATCCGGGTCCGCAGCATCGTCGGCCGCTTCCTTGAACACAGCCGCATCTGCGCCTTCGGCAACGGCAAGGGGCTGCCCAGCCGGCAGGCCAAGGTCTACATCTCCTCGGCCGACTGGATGCAGCGGAACCTCACCTGGCGGATCGAAACGCTCGTCCCGATCGAGAACGAAACGGTCCACCGCCAGATCCTCGACCAGATCATGGTCGCGAACCTGAAGGACGACACGCAGACGTGGACGCTCCAGCCCGACGGGACCTACATCCGCATCCGGCCGGGACGCCAACCGTTCTCCGCCCATACCTTCTTCATGACGAACCCGAGCCTGTCCGGCCGCGGGAGCGCCACGGGGCAGGCGGCCAATCCGCCCCGTCTGGTGTTGAAGCGGAAGACGATCGCAGACTAGGGGTCGGACGTTGACCAGCCAGTCCATGGGTCAGGCGCCCGGTGCGGGACGCATCGGCGTCATCGACATCGGCTCGAACTCGATCCGTCTGGTGGTCTACGACCGGGCGAGCCGGGCCGCGATGCCGATCTTCAACGAGAAGATCCTCTGCGGGCTCGGTCGCGGTCTGGAGCGGACGGGCCGGCTCAACCCCGAGGGCGTCAAGCTCGCGATCGAGAACCTCGCCCGGTTCGGCCGGATCGCCGCCGCGATGGGTTTGGAGCGTCTCGATCTGCTGGCGACGGCCGCCGCCCGGGACGCGAGCGACGGGGCCGCCTTCGTCGCGGAGGTCGAGCGCATCACCGGCTGCCGGGTGCGGATCCTCGAAGGGACGGAGGAGGCCCGGCTCTCCGCGCACGGCGTGCTCTCGGGCATCCCCGACGCGGACGGCGCGATGGCCGACCTCGGTGGCGGAAGCCTGGAGATCGTCGGACTGGACGCGGGCGAAATCGTCGGGGCGCAGGTGACGCTGCCGCTCGGACCGCTGCGGTTGATGGAGTTCGACGAGGGGCGGTCGTCGCTCGTCCGGCACGTCGACCGGCACCTGGAGGCGCTGCCCTCGCTGTCGCGCGTGGAAGGCCGGACCTTCTATCCCGTCGGCGGAAGCTGGCGCGCGGTCGCCAAGGCGCACATGGAGCAGACGGGGCACCCGCTGCACGTGATCCATCACTATTCCGTCGACGCCGGGTCGATGCGGGACTTCGCCGAGCTTCTCTCGCGCCAGTCCCGATCGTCCCTCGAACGGGCGACCGGCGTTCCGCGCAAGCGGGCCGACACGCTGCCATACGCCGCGCTCCTGCTTGAGCGGCTGATCCGCCGGGCGAGGCCCGCACGCATCGTCTTCTCCGCCTACGGCCTGCGCGACGGGCACATCTTCGAATTGCTTCCCCAAGCGGAGCGGGCGCGCGACCCGCTGCTCGCGGCGTGCGAGGACCACGCCAAGCGCATCGGCCGGTTCGAGCCGACGCGCGCCCTCGCCGTGTGGACGGCCCCCCTCTTCCCGGGCGAGGATGGCACGGCCGCCCGCCTGCGCCACGCCGCCTGCCTCCTGAGCGACCTCGCCTGGGCGGACCATCCGGACTACCGCGCCGACCACGCCTTCCTGCGCGCGCTCCGCAGTCCCTATCCGGGCATCGACCACATGGGCCGGGCCTTCCTCGCGCTCGCCCTCTACGCCCGCTACACGGGCCGGATCGACGATCCGGTGACCCGCCCGGCGCTGGAACTGGTCGACGACGCCACGACCCGCCGTGCGCGGACGCTCGGCGTGGCGCTGCGTCTCGCGCACACGCTCACCGGGGGCGCGGTCGACCTTCTCGCCCGCGCGCCGCTGGACGTGGGAAGCGGACGGCTACGCCTCGTGCTGGAAGGGCCGGCGGCCGATCTCGCGGGCGACGTGGTGGACCGGCGCCTGGACGCCGTGGCCGAGGCCCTCGGCGTCAAGGGCGAGGTGTGGGTCGTCCGCTGAGGCGGTTCGTCAGGGCAGGTCGACGGCGACGACGCGGCGGCCACTGATGGCCAGCGCCGTCCGCCCGGTCTTGAGCCCGATCGCCCGCTCGCCGAACAGGTCCCGTCGCCAGCCGTGCATCGCCGGCACGTCCGCCTCGTCGTCGGCGGCGATGGCTTCGAGATCCGCGCTGCTGGCGACGAGTTTCGCAGCCACTTCAGACTCGTCGCAGACGAGCTTCAGAAGAACCTTGAGGAGTTCGACCGTCGGTCCGGTCCCGCCGGCCGGCTCCGGCCGCGTATCGGGGCGGGGCACGGCGTCGGCCGGAAGCTCCAGCCCCCGGGTGATCGCCTGGAGGATCTCCTGCCCATACCGGCCTTCCGCCGCAGCGCGCCCGAAGCCGCGGGTGCGGGCGAGGTCGTCGACCGTGGTCGGCGCGTGCGCCGCGATCTCCAGCACCGCCTCGTCGCGCAGGACCCGGTTGCGGGGAAGGTCCTTGCGCTGGGCCTCGCGCTCCCGCCACGCCGCCAGCTCCTTCAGCACGGCGAGGAACCGCGGCTTCTCGGACGACCGCAGGCGGAACCGGCGCCACGCCATGTCGGGATCGACCCGGTAGGTGCCCGGATCGGTGAGGATCGCCACCTCCTCGGCCAGCCAGTGGGAGCGTTCCGACTTGGCGATCCGCTTCTCCAGCTTCTCGTAGACGGGCCGGAGGTGGGTGACGTCCGACAGGGCGTAGACGACCTGGCGTTCCGTGAGCGGGCGCGCGGACCAGTCGGTGAAGCGGCTCGACTTGTCGATCCGGGCGCCGGCGAGGCGACCCGCCAGCTGCTCGTAGCTGACCGACTCGCCGAAGCCGCAGACCATGGCGGCGATCTGCGTGTCGAAGATCGGGGTCGGGATGCGCCCGGTGAGGTTCAGGAAGATCTCGACGTCCTGCCGCGCGGCGTGGAAGACCTTCAGCGTCCCCGGATCGTCCATCAGGTCGAACAGGGGGGCGAGGTCGATGCCGGGCGCCAGCGGATCGATGGCCGCCGCCTCGTCCGGGCCGCCCACCTGCACGAGACAGAGCTGCGGATAGTACGTCTTTTCCCGCAGGAATTCCGTGTCCACGGTAACGAAGGCGGCGCCGCGCAGACGCTCGCGGAAAGCCGAGAGTTCGTCCGTGGTTGTGATGAGATTCGTCATTCTCCCGCGTACATACACGACCGGCCCGAGGCTTGGGAAGGGCGGCGGACCGGCGCCGTGATCGTTTTGATTTCGAGTGGAAACCTTGACGGGGAGAGACCCGTCGAGGATGGTCCGGAACCTTTGGGATGAAACCGTTTGGAACGGACCTTTGGCCCAGATTAGGGACAAGGACGCAAAGCCGGCGCGCGACGATCTGCTGATCCACGTCGCATGGGGAGGGGTCGTGCCCTCGAACCAGGCCGGGGCGTCGCCGACCGACGGGATCATGACCGTCGACCAGATCCTCCGGCTGGCCGCGGACAAGCGCGCCTCATCGCGCTCCCGCCTCGCGGCCGTCATGCGCGACCTGATCGACGGCCGTCGTGGCCATCTTTCCGACCGCGAATGGGGGTGGATGTCCGAGATCCTCCACACCCTCATCGGCGGCATCGAGAAGCCGGTCCGGCGCAAGCTTGCCAAGACGCTCGGCCGGCTCCCGGTGGTGCCGCGGAGCCTGATCACGCGCCTCGCCAACGACGACATCGACATCGCCTACCCCGTCCTCGTCAACAGCCAGCTCCTGGCCGACGAGGACCTGATCGAGATCATCCTCTATCGGCTGCGCGAACATCAGCTCGCGATCGCGCTCCGGGAGAACCTCAGCGAATCGGTGAGCGACGTGCTCGTCGAGCACGGGTCGACGCCGGTGATCGTGGCGCTGCTGCGCAACGAGAAGGCGAACATCTCGCGTGCCGCGCTGGACTATCTGGTCGAACAGTCCCGGCGCATCGGCGAGTTCCAGGAGCCGCTCATCGAGCGAAACGAACTGCCGCGCGCGCTCGCCCAGCGGATGTTCGCGTGGGTGTCGGCGTCGCTGCGGGAGACGATCGTCCGCCGATGGGGCCTGAAGGCGGAGGAGATCGACGTCGCGCTCCGCGAGGCGCTCGAGGAGAGCCGGCTCACGTTCCTCTGCGAATCGGAGGGTGGCACAGCCTCCGAACGGCTGATGGGGGAGCTGCACGCCAACGGCGGCACGAACCTCGTGGCGCTGGGCCAGCTCCTGTCCGAGGGACACGTCTCCCTCTTCCTCGACGGGCTCAGGATGCGGACGCGCCTCCGGCCGGTGCTTCTCCGGCGCCTCGTCTTCGAGGACACGGGCGAGGGTCTGCTGATCATCCTGCGCGCGCTCGGCGCCAGCGCGGATCAGTACTCCACCCTGTACCTGCTGACCCGCACGATCCCGCGCCAATTCGCGACGGCGGAGGGGCCGGGAATCCGCGCGATCCCGCTTGGCTACCTGACGACGCTCGCGGCCGCGATCCCGCCCGAGGTCGCGCGGACGGTCGTGCGTTTTTGGGCAGAGGACGTGGAGTACCAGGCCGCGCTGCGGCGCATCTCGGCGGTGATCCAGTGAACCGCGGCGCGCCCGCCGCCCGCCCCGGCGGCCCCCTCACGGCGTTCAGCGCTACGGCCGTGCTGGACGCGGCCGGAAAGATTTCCGGCGGCTGCATCGTCCTGGCCGACGGCCTCGGCCGGATCGTCTGGTGCGACGAGGCGATCACGCGGGCGATCGGCGACCATCTCGGGACGACCGACCAGGTCCGCGCCGCCGGTCTGGCCGCCCGGCTGATCGAGGGGGTGCCCGCATGACGACCCCTGTCCGACGGGACCATGCCGCCCCGGTCGATGCCCGCCGGGGCGTGTTCCCATCCGCGGGGCCGTCGAGCGAACGGACGACGACCGCCGGGAGGGGGCGCCCGGCGATGTCGGCGGATCAGGACCGCACGCGACCGATCGGTGGGCCACGATGAACGCGACCGTCGCCGGTGGCGGGGTTGGGGGCCTGTGGGGAAGCGGCAGCTTCCAGACGCATGCCACCTCGTTGCTGCGCACGATCGTGCACGGCAGCAGCTCCACGTCGATGAACCTCATCCGCCTCCGGCGGAACTACGAGATGGGGCATCGCCTCTTCCGCAACGCCCTGTTCTACCGCTCGATCATCTTCAAGTACCCGGCGGAGGGTGGGCCGGGCGAGCCGGGCGGGTCGGGCATCGGTACGGGCATCTTCCTGCCGATGGACATCGAGAACCCGCTGATCGGCGGGCAGACCATCTTCCTCGATCGCCCGCAGCACCGGCGCGCGTTCATGGACCAGCTGGAGTCGAACCGGCGTGGCGCGGCCGAGATGTCGTTCGACGTCCGGCTCCTGAACCTGCTGTCCAGCACGCCGACCGTCGACCCCTTCCTCGTCAAGCTGCTTCTCAGCAACAACCGGATCGCCGTCTCGCCCGGGGCGTTGCCGATCCAGCCGGACGAGGAGAACGCGACGGCGGCCGCGATCTCGCGCAAGCTCGGTCGGGTCTACCGGCACGCGGCCGTCCTCTGCCGCAAGCCCGACGAAGCGTCGGTGGTGTCGGCGGGCACGACCGAGGTGAAGGGCCGCATCCTCCGCCGGCTCGCCGAATCGTGCGGTCTCGCGGCCCCGCGGTCCTCCGACGTCGTTCTCTCGCTCGAAGGGCTATCCTACTACGAGTACCTCTACGGCCAGACGCAGAACCGGCTGCAGGCCGTGGGCGTGTGGCTGAACGGACCGGCGGCGGAGCCGGTGGACATGGCCGCGCTGCCGCGGGCCGAGCAGGCCGGCTTCCGCCAGCGGCGCATGACGGTGACGAACAAGCTCGTGCGGACGCTCCGGAGCGTCAACGAGCAGTTCGGGGCGTTCAACCGCGCCATCGAGGAGTTCGTCGACAACGGGTCGCCCGAGGCGTTCGCGCGTTTCGTCATGACGAACCAGCCCCGCTTCATGCGCGTGGGGTTCGAGATCTCGGCCATCGTGAATTTCTGCGCCGCTGTCGAGCGTCGCTGGGCGACCGAGAAGGGGCCGGTGCGGATCGACGACGTCTCCGCGTCCCTCGATCTCCTGTCGCAGATCGTCAGCGTCGGGGCGGACGGCTCGAAAGGCTGATGGGCGGGGCAGGGTCCCGGCGGCGGATCGGCGAGCCTTCGCCTTGACTTTCCCGCGGCTTCGGGGTGGTGTGCGCGCCGGTCCGAGTCCCGAGCCTTCAAGATGCACACCTATCGCACCCACACCTGCGGCGAGCTCAGGCTCGACAACGCCAGCCAGACCGCCCGTCTCTCGGGCTGGATCCACCGCAAGCGCGACCACGGGAACCTCCTGTTCATCGACCTGCGCGACCACTACGGGATCACCCAGTGCGTCGTCGACGTGTCGAGCCCGGTCTTCAAGGTGGCGGAGACGCTCCGGCTGGAATCGGTGATCACCGTGACCGGCAAGGTCGTCGCCCGCACCGCCGAAACGGTGAACGACAGGCTCCCGACGGGGTCGGTCGAACTCGACGTGGCCGAACTGGACGTGCGCTCGCGGGCCGAGATGCTGCCGCTCCAGGTCAACGCCGACCAGGACTCCGGCGAGGACGTGCGCCTCAAGTACCGCTTCCTCGACCTGCGGCGCGAGAAGGTGCACCGGAACATCATGCTCCGGTCGAAGGTCATCGCGTCGATCCGCCGGCGGATGATCGACCAGGGCTTCACCGAGTTCCAGACGCCGATCCTCACCTCCTCCTCGCCGGAGGGGGCGCGCGACTTCCTCGTGCCGAGCCGGATCCACCCCGGCCAGTTCTACGCGCTGCCTCAGGCACCCCAGCAGTTCAAGCAGCTGCTGATGGTCGCGGGCTTCGACCGCTACTTCCAGATCGCACCGTGCTTCCGCGACGAGGACGCGCGCGCCGACCGGAGCCCGGGTGAGTTCTACCAGCTCGATTTCGAGATGAGCTTCGTCACCCAGGACGACGTGTTCGCGGCGATTGAACCGGTGATCGGCGGCGTGTTCGAGGAGTTCGCCGACTTCTCCGGGACCCGCCGGGCCGTCACGAAGCCGCCGTTCCCGCGCATCCCCTACGACGTGGCGATGCTGAAGTACGGGTCGGACAAGCCCGACCTCCGCAACCCGCTCGTCATCGCCGACGTCACCGACGTGTTCCGGCGCGACGACGTGGAGTTCAAGGCGTTCCGCGGGGTCATCGACAAGGGTGGCGTGGTGCGCGCCATCCGCGCGCCCGCCGTCGCCGACCGGCCGCGCAGCTTCTTCGACAAGCTGAACGACTGGGCCCGCGGCCTCGGCGCCCCCGGCCTCGGCTACATCCTGTTCGAGGCGGGCGGCGGCAAGGGCCCGATCGCCAAGTTCGTGCCCGAGGCAGCGCAGGCGGCCCTGCGCGAGGCGGCCGGCCTGTCGGACGGCGACGCGGTCTTCTTCGTGTGCGACATGAAGGGGCCGGCCACGAAACTCGCCGGTCAGGCACGGACGAAGATCGCGCAGGAGATGGACCTGATCGCGAAAGACGAGTTCCGCTTCTGCTGGATCGTCGACTTCCCGATGTACGAGATGAACGAGGACACGAAGCAGATCGAGTTCTCGCACAACCCGTTCTCCATGCCGCAGGGCGGCCTGGAGGCGCTGAACACGATGGATCCGCTGGCCATCAAGGCGTTCCAGTACGACATCGTGTGCAACGGGATCGAGCTGTCCTCGGGCGCCATCCGGAACCACCTGCCGGAGGTGATGTACCGGGCGTTCGAGATCGCCGGCTATTCGAAGGGCGACGTGGAGAGCCGTTTCGGCGGCATGCTGTCGGCCTTCAAGCTGGGCGCGCCGCCGCACGGCGGGTCGGCCCCGGGGATCGACCGCATCGTGATGTTGCTGGCCGACGAGCCGAACATCCGCGAGGTCATCGTCTTCCCGCTGAACCAGCAGGCGCAGGACCTGATGATGCAGGCGCCGAGCGCGGTTCCGCCGGAGCGGCTGAAGGAACTGTCGCTGCGGATCGAACTGCCGCCGAAGGCCAAGAAGGACTGACCGGCGGTCCGCCCCCACGCGCGACGACATGGTGCTTGAAGCCGGCTGCGGGCTCCGGGAGACTCGCCGGTGGTCCGGGGCCGTCCGGGCCGTCCTTCACGAGGGTGCGCGCTTGCCCACACGTCACGATCCCTCCGCCGCGGTCCTCGGGATCGCGGCGCTCACCGTGGTCCTCTCCACGTCGCCGCCGGTCGCCCGCGCGGCCGACACGGCGGTGACGCCGCACCGGGCGCTCTATCAGATGCAGCTGGCCGGCACCCGGACGGGTAGTTCCGTCACGGGCGTCAACGGGAGGATGGTGTTCGAGTGGGCGGACGCCTGCGAGGGCTGGACGATCGAGCAGCGTTTCCAGCTGACCTTCCAGTACGCGGAAGGAAACCGCGTCGAGATGGTGACCAACTACACGACGTGGGAGACGAAGGACGGGCGGTCCTATCGCTTCAACGTCCGCCGCCTCATGAACGGCCAGCTGGACGAGGAGGTCCGCGGCGACGCGTCGGTCGATTCTGCCGGCCAGGGGCGCGTCCGCTATCTCCGGCCCGAGGCGCGGGAGGAGGCCCTGCCCGCAGGGGCCGTGTTCCCGACCGCGCACACGCTGGACCTGCTGCGCGCGGCGCGGGAGAACGAGCGGTTCGTCGCCCACGTGGTGTTCGACGGCTCGGACAACGAGGGGCCGACCGACGTGTCGGCCGCGATCGGGGCGGGCGGTCGGCCGCGGGTCACGCTTCAGGGGCCGGGCGGCGCGCTGCTCGCCGGGACCGTATATCCGGTCCGGATGGCCTTCTTCCCGGTCGGGTCGGGAAACCCGGAGCCGCAGTACGAGATGACGCTCTGGCTCTTGGAGAACGGCGTGGCCGAGCAGATCCTGATCGACTACGGCGACTTCCGCGTCCAGGGCACCCTGCGCGAACTCGAGGCGTTGCCGGCGCCGCGCTGCTGACTCCCCGCTTCAGCGCGGCAGGCCGCGGCCGAGGCGGACCGCGCCGGCACCGAGCCGCGCCCGCAGGTCGTCGACCGCGCGGTCGACCGCCACCCGCCGCTCGCGGCGTTCGTCGAACAGGTCCGGCGGGTCCGCCGCCAGCCCGTCAACGAGCTGGTCCGTGCCGACGCCGATCAGGCGGTAGGGCGTGCCGTCGGCCGCGCGCTCCACGAGCGGACGCGCCGCCTCGAGGATCACGTCGGCGATCTGGGTCGGGTCGGTGAGGCGGCGGGACCGGGTGACGGTACGGAAGTCCGCCGTCTTCAGCTTGACCACCACGCCGCCCGCCGCGAGGTCCTTCGCCTTCAGCCGGCGGGCCACCGTCTCGCACAGGGGCCAGAGGCGGCGCACGAGCTCGTCCGCGGCCGCGACGTCGCCGTCGAACGTCGTCTCGGCCGACACGCTCTTGGGATCGTCGTGGGGCGTGACCCGGCGCCCGTCCTCGCCGCGGGCGAAATGGAAGAGGCGCCGGCCCATGGCGCCGTAGCGCGCGGCCATCTCCCGCTCGCCGATGGGCAGCAGGTCGCCGATGAGGTGGACGCCGTCGCCGGCGAGGCGGCGGCGCAGCGCCGGTCCCACGCCCCAGATGAGGCCGACCGGCTGGCGCGCGAGGAACGCCGGCGCGTCGGCCTGGCCGACGACCGAATAGCCGCGCGGCTTGTCGAGGTCCGAGGCCACCTTGGCGAGGAACTTGTTGTAGGAGAGGCCGATCGAGACGGTGATCCCCACCTCCCGCTCGATCCGCATCGCGAGGCGCGCCAGCGTCGCGGCCGGCGTGCCGCCGTTCACGGCCTCGGTCCCCGACAGGTCCATGAACGCCTCGTCGAGGGCGATCGGCTCCACCAGCGGCGTGACGTCGAGCATCATCGCGCGGATCGCCCGCCCGACCGTCGCGTACTTGGCCATGTCGGGACGGACGACGACCGCGTGCGGGCAGGCGCGAAGGGCCTTGAACATCGGCATGGCCGAGCGGACGCCGTAGAGGCGGGCGAGATAGCAGCAGGCGGCAACCACCCCGCGACGCCCGCCGCCGACGATCACCGGACGGTCGACGAGCGTCGGATCGTCGCGCTTCTCGATCGACGCGTAGAAGGCGTCGCAGTCCATGTGTGCGATGGCGAGGGCGCCGAGTTCGGGGTGCCGGACGACCCGCCGGCCGCCGCATGCCGCACACCGGCCGGCCCCGTCGCCGGGAACGGCCGCGCCGCAGTCCCGGCAGAGGCCGGGCCCGGTCGGGATCGGTGCACCGCTTCCCATCGGTTTCGAACCTCCGCCGGCGGATCAATTGGGACTGTGGCTCCGATGTCGAGACTAACAGTTCTTCACGAATTGGCGTTATAACCCGCACATGGGGTCACCCTATCGGGCGTGGCGGGATCGGTCCGCCGCCCAGAGGACGCAGCGATGGTCACCGCACCGGGAACCGAGGCGCCGGGGGAAGCGAAGCGGGTCCTCATCGTCGAGGACAACGAGCTCAACATGAAGCTCTTCCACGACCTGCTGGAGGCGCACGGATACCGCACGCTCCAGACCAAGGACGGGATGGAGGCCCTTCGCCTTGCCCGCCGCTACCGGCCCGACATCATCCTCATGGACATCCAGCTGCCGGAGGTCTCAGGCCTGGAGGTGACGAAGTGGATCAAGGAGGACGACGACCTCCGCTCGATCCCCGTCATCGCCGTCACCGCCTTCGCGATGAAGGGCGACGAGGAGAAGATCCGGGAGGGGGGATGCGAGGACTATATCGCCAAGCCGATCTCCGTGGCCAAGTTCCTGCAGACCATCGAACGGTATCTTCGTTGAACCCTCGGATCCGTCGCCACAGCCGGGGCTCCGCATGACAGCGCGCGTGCTGGTCGTCGACGACGTGCTGCCGAACGTGAAGCTGCTCGCGGCGAAGCTCACCCGTGAGTACTTCGACGTCATCACCGCCCACAACGGGCCGGAGGCGCTGGACCGCATCCAGAGCGACTCGCCGGACATCGTCCTCCTGGACGTGATGATGCCGGGGATGGACGGATTCGAGGTCTGCCGCGCGATCCGGGCCAACCCGGCAAGTATGCACATCCCCATCGTGATGGTAACGGCCCTTTCCGACGTGGCCGACCGGGTCCGCGGGCTCGAGGCGGGCGCCGACGACTTCCTGACCAAGCCGGTCAACGACATGGCGCTGTTCGCGCGCGTCCGGTCGCTCGTCCGACTCAAGATGGTGATGGACCAGTGGCGCCTGCGCGAGACGACGTCCGGCCATTTCGGCGTTCTGGAGCGCGAGACGAAGTTCAACGATGAGCCGGTGACCGACGCGCACGTCCTCGTGGTCGAGGACAGCCAGCTCGAGATGGACCGCGTGATCGACACGCTCGCCCGGGACCGGGACCGGGTCGACGCGGTGTCGACCTGTGCCGAGGGCCTCGATCTGGCGCTCGCCGGCGGTTACGACCTCGTGGTGACCAGCATCACGCTGCGCCGGGAGGACGGTCTGCGCTTCCTCTCCCAGCTTCGCTCCCACGAGACGACGCGCCAGCTTCCCGTGCTCCTCCTCGGCGACGAGGGGGAGATGTCGCGCGTGGCCAAGGGGCTGGAGCTGGGCGCCAACGACTATCTGATGAAGCCCATCGACCGGAACGAGCTCCTCGCCCGGTGCCGGACCCAGATCCGCCGGCGGCGCTATCAGGAGCGGCTGCGAACGAACTACGAGCGCAGCCTGTCGATGGCGCTCATCGATCCGCTCACCGGGGCCTTCAACCGCCGCTACCTCGACGCCCACCTTCCGCGCCTGCTGGAGCGCGCGCGGGAGGCGCAGAAGCCGCTCGCGATGATGTTCATCGACATCGACCACTTCAAGCGGGTGAACGACACCCACGGCCACGCGGTCGGCGACGGGGTGCTGAAGGAACTGGCGAATCGCGTGACCCGCCATCTCCGCTCGGTCGACCTCGTCGTCCGCTGGGGCGGCGAGGAGTTCGTCGTCGTGATGCCCGACGCGGACGCAGCGTCGGCCCAGATCGTCGGCGAGCGCCTTCGCAACCGCGTGGCGGAGACGCCGATCGCCGTGAGCGGGCATGTCGGCGCGATCCCGATCACGATCAGCGCCGGCATCGCCTTGACCTCGCCCGATCAGCCCAACGCAGACGAGGTGATCCGGCAGGCCGACTCCGCGCTCTATGCCGCGAAGAACGGCGGGCGGAACAAGGTCGTCCTCTGGGCCCCGGACCTCGCCGGCTGAGGCCATCGGCCACGGGAGACGCGAAAAGGGCGGGAAGCGCGAAAAGGGCCGCCCGAAACCCGTCGGGCGGCCCTTTTCGCGACCGGAGGAGGGGCAGCGCAAGCCGCCCCGCGATCACTTGATCTTGGCTTCCTTGAAGGCGACGTGCTTGCGCGCCACCGGATCGTACTTCCGGAACTCGAGCTTCTCGGTCGTCTTCCGGGGATTCTTCTTCTTCACGTAGAAGAAGCCGGTGCCTTCGGAGCTGACCAGACGGATCAGCACGGTGTTCTGCTTGGCCATCGCCTCAAATCCTCTCAGGGCCGCTCCGGCGCACGCCTCGCAGCACGAGCCGCGAAAATAGCGACAGACGCCCGCATGTCAAGGGATCGACGCGGGCGTCTCGCGTGCGGCGACGGCCCCGCGGGCCCCTGGGCCCAGCGCTTCCTGATAGAGGGCCCGGTCGGTGATGAGCCGCTTGGCCACCGCCACCGTGACGCCGGGATCCACCGCCGCGGAGGGGCACGTCTCCTTGACCCGGGCGAGGGCTGCCTCGTCGTCCGGCGCCTGGGCGCGCCAGCCGGCCAGCATGACGGGCGGGCGCAGGCGGCCGGCGCGCAGGTCGGCCAGCACGCGGTCCGCCGTCGCGTCCGCCCGGTTGACGCAGACGTTGGGAACGATGCCCTGCTGGTGGAAGGTGTAGCCGGACGGGGCGAATATCCGCCCCCAGGTGATGAGGAGTTCGCCCTTGTTCGGCATCTCCTCGATGATCTGGACGCTTCCCTTGCCGTAGGTGTTGCTGCCGACGAGCACCGCGCGCCCGCTGTCCTGAAGCGCTGCCGCGAGGATCTCGGCCGAGGAGGCGGAGTTGTTGTCGACCAGCACCACCATCGGCAGGTCGTCCAGCCGGTCGTCGTTGGCCGCGTTGTAGATCTGTCCACTCGCCGGATGCCGGCCGCGGGTGGTGATGATCTGGCCCTGGCGGATGAACATGTCGGCGATGGTCACCGACTGCTGGAGATAGCCGCCGCGGTTCCCGCGCAGGTCGAGGACGAGGCCCTCGAGCGAGCCGCGGCTGCGGCGCCTGGCCTCGGCCAGTTCGGCGGCCACGCGCTCGGGCGTGTTCCGGTTGAAGGCGGTGATCCGCAGCACGCCGACCGCACCATCCATCGCCAGCGTCACCGTGTTGACGACCACGAGGTCGCGGGTGATGACCAGCGTCCGGGGCCTGCCGTCCCGCACGACGCCAACCCGCACGACGCTGCCGATCGGACCGCGCAGACGGTCGCGCACCTCGTCCGCCTTGAGGCCGGCGGCCTCGACGCCGTCGATCGTCGCGATCACGTCGCCGGTCTGGGCCCCCGCCTTCGAGGCGGGACTGTCGGGAAAGACGTCGCCCATCGAGGGGCGGCCGTTGGTCTCGGACAGGACGACGCCGATCCCGCCGTAGCCTTCCCGCCCACCGCGCTCCTGCTCCGCCTCGCGGCGGGGGATGTAGCGCGTGTTGGCGTCGAGCCGGCTGGTCACCCCGTCGAAGACGGCCTTGTAGATCGTTTCCTCGCCCGCCGACCGGACCCGGTCGGAGGCGACCGAGAGCCGGGCGACCGCGGCGCCCGTTACCTGCGCCCAGCGCTGGGGATCGTTCGTCTGCGGCAGTTCGATCTCGCCGGCCGCGACCGGTCCGGCCCTGAGAACGAGGCGGTTGGCCGTGCGTGTCACGTCCACGCCCTCGTCCAGCCTCACCAGCCCCCGGAGGCCGGAGACCGTGAGGTCGCCGAGATCGACCGGGTTGAGATACTCGGTCGCGAGCTTGCGGTAGCCGAACGCGAACATCCGCTCGCCGAACATGGGCGTGGCCGCCGCCACCGGAGGGGGACGCGTGTCGGCGGCGCAGGCCGTGAGCAGCGCGATGGCCACCGACGCGGAGAGGATCCGGCCGGTGCGGCCTTGCGAACGCGAGGACATCGAAGGTTCACCGCCCCGTCGCGGGGGCCGCGGGATCGCGACCCGATCATCCGAACTGGTTATCACGATGCGATGGTCGGTGGCGATGCTCGGTGGCGGTGGTCAACGTCCGCCTGGGCGTGACCAAGCGGTGGCAGGCGCTCAGCCGCGCGGGCGCGGACGGCTGCCGCGGCCGCGCGTCGGCACCGACCGGCGACGGCCCGGAAGGTCGTGGACCGGCGGGAGCCCGGGAAGATCGGCGCCGTCGGAGCCGACGAGGCCGAACAGCAGGCTGCGGGCCAGCGGATCGGCGTCGACGACCCTCACCTCCACCCGGGCGCCCAGCCGATAGATCCGCCCCCACTTCGTCCCGACGAGGGCGTGGCGGTCTTCCAGATGTTCGTAGAAATCGTCCGGCAGGGCCGAGACGGGGACGAGACCGTCGGCCCCGATGCCGTCGAGGCGCACGAAGATCCCGAAGCGGGTGACGCCTGAGATCCGGCCGCCGAAGGTCTCGCCGGTCCGTTCGGCCAGATGGGCGGCCGTATAGCGGTCGATCGCGTCGCGCTCCGCCTCGGCCGCCCGCCGTTCCGTCATCGAGACGTGCGCCGCGGTCCGCTCCATCTCCGCGACGCTCTCGTCGGTCAGCCCGTCCGACCCCAGCCCGAGCGCGCGGATCAGGCCGCGATGGACGAGGAGGTCGGCGTAGCGGCGGATCGGCGAGGTGAAGTGGGCGTAGCGGCGGAGCGCCAGGCCGAAATGGCCGATGTTCTCCGGATCATAGGCGGCCTGCGCCTGGGCGCGCAGGATCAACTCGTTCACCAGCAGCGCCTCCGGCCGGCCGGCGACCGCCTTCAGGACGTGGGTGAAGTGGGCGGGGACCAGCGCGCCCTTGGCGAGACCGTAGCCGATCGCCTCGAGGAACGGCCGCAGCCCTTCCAGCTTCAGCGCATCCGGCTGATCGTGGATGCGGTAGACGCAGGGGACGCCGCGCCGTTCCATCTCGGTCGCGGCGGCGACGTTGGCGAGGATCATGAACTCCTCGATCAGGCGGTGCGCGTCCGTCTGCCGCCGCACCTCGATCGCCGCCACCCTGCCTTGCGGATCGAGCCGGATGACCCGCTCGGGCAAGTCGAGGTCGAGCGTCCCGCGCCGCGCCCGCGCCGCCGCGAGCGCGCGGTGGGCGGCGAGGAGCGGGCGGATGACGGCGTCGAGCAGGGGGGCCGTCGTGTCGTCCGGCGTTTCCTCGATCGCCGCCTGCACCTGTTCGTAGGTGAGCCGTGCGGCCGACCGCATGAGGCCGCGGACGAACGCATGGTCGACGAGGTCGCCCCGGGCGTCGATACGCATCCGGACGGCGAGGCAGGCCCGCGGCTCGCCCGGCACCAGCGAGCAGAGGCCGTTCGAAAGCGCCTCCGGCAGCATCGGCACGACGCGGTCGGGGAAGTAGCAGGAGTTGCCGCGGTTCCGGGCCTCGCGGTCCAGCGCCGAGCCCGGCCGGACGTAGTGCGCCACGTCCGCGATCGCGACCAGCAGGCGCCAGCCCCCGGGGTTGGCGGGGTCGTCGTCGGGTTCCGCGAAGACCGCGTCGTCGAAATCCCGCGCATCGGCCCCGTCGATGGTGACGAGGGGGATGGCGCGGAGATCCTCGCGGCCCCGCAGGTCCGGCACCGTCCGCCCCTCCGCCTCGACGAGGGCGGCGGGGGGGAACTGGGTCGGGATGCCGGCCTGGTGGATCGCGATCAGGCTGATCGTGCGCGGCGCGCCGGCGACGCCCAGCCGCTCGACGATCCGCACCTGGCGCAGGCCGAGGCGGGTCGCGGGCAGCACCTCGGCCAGGACCAGATCGCCCGGTTCCGCGTCGCCGGCCCCGTCGGCCGTGAGGGCGTAGTCGGTCTTCTGCCGCCGGTCCGACGGCCGGACCCGGGCCCCGCGCGGGCCATACTCGTAGATCCCGACGACGGTGGCCGGCCCGCCGAGGAGCCGGCGCAGAACCCGCGCCTCGTAGGTGCCGTCGGGCGAGCGGCGCAGCCGGGCGAGCACCCGTTCCCCGGGGCCGAGGGCGGCCTGCCCCGCGGGGTCGGGCATGACGAAGATCCGCGGGACGTCGTCGCCCTGCCAGTGGAGCGGGCGCGCGAGGCACTCCCCGTCGGCGTCGGTTCCCGACGTCTCGATCACCGCCACCTCGGGCAGGGTGCGCGGCGGGGCCAGCTGGCGCTTGCGCCCGCGCTCGACCGCACCGTCGGCCTCGAGGTCCTTCAGCAATGCCTTGAGCCGGACCCTGTCGTCGCCGGAGATGCGGAAGGCGCGGGCGATCTCCCGGCGCCCGACCGGGGTCGGGCTGTCGCGGATGAAATCGAGCAGCTGGTCCTTGGTGGGGAAGGGCGGCGGTGGCCGCGTCACCGCGACGCCCGCCGTCCCGTCTTCGGCGCCGCCTTGGCGGGCGCGGCCGCCGGAGCCTTCGCCGCCTTCGCCTTCGGGGACGTCTTCGCCTTGGCGGCCGGCTTCTTCGCCGGGGCCTTCGCCCTGGGCGCGTCGCTCTGGTCGTCGTTCGCGGCCGCCTTGGCCTTCGCCGGCTTGCCCTTGCCGGCCTTCGCGGCCAGCAGGTCCACCGCCTGCTCCAGCGTGAGTTCGTCGGCGGAGACCGATTTCGGCAGCGAGGCCATCACCTGCCCATGCTTCACGTAGGGACCGTAGCGCCCCGCGTGCAGCGTCACCGGCTTCTTGTCCTTCGGATGATCGCCGACGACCCGCGCCGCCGCAGCCGGGGCCCGCCCGGGCCGCGCACCCGTCCCTGCGAGAAGTTCGGTCGCCCTGTTGATGCCGATCGTCAGCACGTCGTCGCCGGCCGGGATGTTCTTGTAGACCGCGCCGTGCTTGAGATACGGCCCGTACCGGCCGATGCCGGCCAGGACCATCTCCCGCGTCTCGCCGTGGATGCCGACCTCGCGCGGGAGCGCCAGGATCCGGAGCGCCAGGCCGAGATCGACGTCCGCCGGCTGGTATCCCGGCGGCAGGGACGCCCGTTTGGGCTTCTCGCCCTTCGCCACCACCGGCCCGGGTCCGGCCTGGACGTAATGGCCGAACGGACCCTTGCGCAGCGTGATCGGCAGGCCCGTCGCCGGGTCGGTGCCGAGGTCGCGCGGCCCCTCGAACTCGTTCGCGGCCTCCGGGCTGTCGGCGTCGACCACGGCCAGCGGCCGGGTGAAGCGGCACTCGGGATAGTTCGCGCAGCCGATGAAGGCCCCGGTCTTGCCGAGCTTGAGCCCAAGGCGGCCGGTGCCGCAGGACGGACAGGCACGGGGGTTCGCCCCGTCCGGGCGTTCGGGGAAGAAATGCGGACCCAGCAGATCGTCGATGGCGTCGAGAACCACGCGGCGCGTGCCGATCTTTCCGTCGAGATGCTCGACCGCCTGCTTGATGGGGACGAGGGCGTCGTCGTCCGACCGGGCGAAGTCCAGCCAGAACTGGCGCAGCACGTCCTTCCATGGGAGGCGCCCGCCCGACACGTCGTCGAGCCGTTCCTCCAGCCCCGCGGTGAAGTCGTATTCGACGTAGCGCTCGAAGAAGCTGCTCAGGAAGGCGGTCACGAGCCGGCCGATGTCGGTCGGGGAGAGGCGCCGCTTGTCGTTGACGACGTATTCATGGTCCTGCAGGCGCTGGATGGTCGCCGCATAGGTGGAGGGCCGGCCGATGCCGAGTTCCTCCAGCTTCTTCACGAGGCTCGCCTCGGTGTAGCGCGGCGGCGGCTGGGTGAAGTGCTGATCCTTGCGCACGTCGCCGTGCTCCAGCCGGTCGTGCTCCTTCACCGGTGGAAGGCGGACGCCGTCGCCCTCCTCGTCCTCGCCCTTCTCGCCGACCGGATCGTCCCGGTCCTCCCGATAGACCTTTAGGAATCCTTCGAAGACGATCGTGGACCCCGTCGCCCGCAGCCGGATCTGCCGGTCGACCGACGCGACGTCGACCGACACCTGGTCGAGGACGGCGCTCGCCATCTGCGAGGCGACGGTCCGCTTCCAGATCAGCTCGTAGAGGCGCAACTCTTCCGGCTCGAGATAGCGGGAGACGTCCTCGGGCAGGCGGAAGACGTCGGTCGGCCGAATCGCCTCGTGGGCCTCCTGCGCGTTCTTCGCCTTTGAGCGGTAGACGCGCGGCGTCTCCGGCACGAACCGGTCGCCCCAGGTCATGCCGACCAGACGGCGCGCCGCCTCGATCGCCTCGTTCGACAGCTGGACGCCGTCGGTTCGCATGTAGGTGATGAGGCCGACCGTCTCGCCGCCGATGTCCACGCCTTCGTAGAGGCGCTGGGCCACCTTCATGGTCCGCGTCGCGCCGAAGCCGAGCTTGCGGCTCGCCTCCTGCTGGAGGGTCGAGGTGGTGAAGGGTGGGGCGGGGTTGCGGCGGACCTGCCGCTTCTCCACCGCGTCGACCGAGAAGCGTGCGGGCAGGATGCGAGCGACCGCGTCGGCGGCCTTCGCCTGCGTGTTCAGGTCGAACCGGTCGAGCTTTCTTCCCTCGAGATGCGTGAGCCGGGCGGCGAAGCGTCCCCCCTCGCCGGTCGCGAAGTCCGCGTCGACCGTCCAGTATTCCTGGGCCCGGAAGGCCTCGATCTCGGCCTCGCGCTCGCAGACCAGCCGCAGCGCGACCGACTGCACCCGCCCGGCCGCCTTCGCCTTGGGCAGCTTGCGCCAGAGGACCGGCGACAGGGTGAAGCCGTAGAGGTAGTCGAGCGCGCGGCGCGCAAGATAGGCGTCGACCAGTTCCCGGTCGATGTCGCGCGGGCGGCGCATCGCCTCCAGCACCGCCGGCTTGGTGATCTCGTTGAAGGTGACCCGCTGGACGGGGATCTTCGACAGGAGCCGCTTCGCCCCCAGCACCTCGCGCACGTGCCAGGCGATGGCCTCGCCCTCGCGGTCCGGGTCGGTCGCCAGCACCAGCCGGTCGCCCTCGCGCACCGCCTTGGCGATGGCGTCCATGTGCTTCTTCGAGCGCTCGCCCAGTTCCCAGTCCATCTCGAAGTCCGCCTCGGGGCGGACCGAGCCGTCCTTTTCCGGCAGGTCGCGGACGTGGCCATAGGACGCGAGCACGGTGAAACCGGGCCCGAGGTACTTGTTGATCGTCTTGGCCTTCGCGGGAGACTCGACGACGACGACGCTGTTGCCCGGCACGGAGCGCTGGCCTTTCCCGCCACCCATGTCCCTGTGCGGCGACTGCGGAAACCTTCAGACGAGGGCGACCTGATTGCCTGGATACCGGTGCAGCCGGCCGGCGAGTTCCATCTCCAGCAGGACGGTCGCCACGAGAGCGACTGACAATTGGCACTCCCTCACCAGTTCGTCAACGGAGACGGGGGTCGGCGACAGGGCCTCGCGGACGATCCGCCGCGCGGCCGCCAGGGCCACCTCGTCGGGCGGATCATGGGGTGCCACGGGATCGCGGCCCCCGCGGTCCGGTTCCGACATGGGGCGGGCGAGGGCGCCCTGCAGATGCTGGATCACGTCGTCGGCGCTCTCCGTCAGCACGGCGCCCTGGCGCAGCAGGCCGTTCGTGCCGGTGCAGCGCGGGTCGAGCGGCGACCCCGGAACGGCGAAGACGTCGCGCCCCTGTTCCAGCGCGAACCGCGCGGTGATGAGCGAGCCTGAGCGTGCCGCCGCCTCCACCACCACGATTCCGGCCGACAGGCCGGAGACGATGCGGTTGCGACGCGGGAAATGCCGGGCCTGCGGTTCCGTCCCGGGCGGAAGCTCGGCGACGACGGCGCCGGCCTCCACGATCCGGTGATAGAGGTCGTCGTTTTCGGGCGGATAGATCATGTCGACCCCGCCCGCCTGCACCGCGACGGTGCCGGTGGCGAGCGCCGCCTCGTGCGCCGCCGTGTCGATCCCGCGGGCGAGGCCGGAGACCACGACGATCCCCGCCGCACCCAGGCCGGCGGCGATCGTCGTCGCCATCTTGCGTCCCGCCAGCGATGCGTTCCGGGCGCCGACCACGGCGACCGTCGGCCGTTCCAGAAGTGCCGGGTGGCCGCGGACGCACAGCAGGGGCGGGGCGTCGTCGACCGCGCGCAGACGCGCCGGATAGGCCGGCTCCATCAGGCCGACGAGCCGCGCGCCGATCCGGCGGCAGGCGTCGAGTTCCTTTTCCGCCTGCGCCTTCGTCGCGATCCGCAGCGCCGCCGTCCGTCCGCCGCGGCGCGCGAGATCGGGCAGGGCGGTTAGCGCCGCCGCGGCCGAGCCATAGCGGTCGAGGAGTCGGCGGAACGTGATCGGTCCGACGTTCTCGCTGCGCGCCAGGAGCAGCCAGTCGAGACGCTCGCGATCGCTCAGAGGTCTGATCGACATGCCCGCCAGTGTGGCGTCGCCGACCCGAGAACGCAATCTGAAGTCGCGCCCTCAGCCCTTCTTGCGACCGATCCTCGGCTCGGTCCCGGCCAGCAGGCGGCCGATGTTCGCCCGGTGCTTCCAGAAGACCAGCAGGGCGACGACGAGGAGCGGCTGCCAGACGGTCGGGTTCACGGCGGCCTGCACGATGTCGCCGGCGATCAGGGGCGGTTCCCATGCCCCCGCGATGCGGCCTGGCCCCTGAAGCCAGCCGAGCCACGCCGCATAGACCGTCGACAGTGCGACGCCGGTGAGCGCCGCCAGCGAGGAGATGCGGAACAGCGCGGCGGTCAGCAGCCAGAGGAGGCAGGCCGCCATGCCCACCGGCCACGCCAGCGCCAGCAGGATGCCCAGTGTCGTCGCGACGCCCTTGCCGCCCTTGAACCGCAGCCAGACGGGGTAGAGATGGCCGAGGAAGGAGCCGAGCGCCGCCATGACCGCCGCCTCGTGCCCCCAGGCCTGGGCGATCAGCACGGCGGCGGCGCCCTTGCCGCTGTCCAGCACCAGCGTCGCCAGCGCCAGGTCCTTGCGGCCGGTCCTCAGCACGTTGGTGGCACCGATGTTGCCCGAGCCGATCGACCGGATGTCGCCGAGGCCCGCGGCGCGGACGAGGACCAGGCCGAAGGGCACCGAGCCGAGGAGATAGCCGGCCACGAACGCCGCGACGAGGAACGGCCCCGCGAAGGACCAGCTGATGGGATCGGGCATGGGACGGGTCCGGGCGGATCAGGGAGAGGGCGGGAAGGCGCGGGCGAAGGCCGTCTCGCCGGCCGGGGTGAAGCGGATCACGCGGCCGTCCTCGCGGCGCGCCCAGCCCAGATCGACGAGGCGCACGAGCATGGCCGCACCGAGCGCCCCGGCGAGGTGATGGCGGCGCTCGCTCCAGTCGAGGCAACGCAGGCAGAGCGGCCGTCTGCCGCGGGCAAGCCCCCCGACGTCGACGCCGAGGCCGGCCAGGAACCGTGCCCCGTCCTCCGTCACCGAGGGATGCGCCGCGTCCGCGACGAAGCCGCGGACGACGAGGCTGCGGTAGAGCTGGACCCCGCTGGCGCCCGCCAGATGATCGTAGCAGAGGCGTGCCGTGCGAAGGGCGGGGTCGCGCGGGCCCGTCCGCATGCGCCGCGCCCCGGTGCGCCCCGCGAGACCCATCAACCGCTCGATCACGTCCGCGACGTCCGGGCCGGAGAGGGAAAGATACCGGTGCCGGCCCTGCCTGCGCGTCGCGAGAAAGCCGGCCTCCGACAGCTTGGCGATGTGGCCGCTGGCGGTGGGGATCGAGGTGCCGGCCGCGTGGGCGAGTTCGGTCACGGTCAATGCGCGCCCGTCCATGAGGGCGACGAGGATGTTCGCTCGCGCCGGATCGCCGATGAGCGCCGCGGTCGCGGCAATGGACGGGCCATCCTTCATGGTTCGACCGTAGCCGAAACATCGACGACGCTCAATCCGCTATGATCCCCGCCCTGCCGCATTCCGGGACCCGGACCCTGATCATCGGCTTCAGCCGCGACGACCTGGAACACGCCCGCGCCGACGGCTTCCCGTCGATCGAGCGGTTCGAGAGCCTGAGCGAGCCGGGCGAGCCGCTCTCGCTCTCCTTCCGGCGGGACGCGGCGGCGTCTTCGCCGGCTACCGGCTCCGGGTCGCGCACGTCGTCCGGGACGACGGACTGCGCGACCGCGAGCGCGCGCCGGCCGACAGCCGCGCGGTGCACGACCGCTGACGGGCCGTTCAGTGCCCGTGGAGGAAGACGGTGCGTCCGTCGACCACGGTGCGGACCGCGCGGCCCTGGGTGGGGCGCTTGTCGAAGGGCGTGTTCTTGGATTTGGAACGCAGGGCCCTCTCCTCGATCTTCCACGGCACGTCGGGATCGAAGAGGACGAGGTCGGCCGGCGCGCCCACCCTCATGCGCCCGGCCTCCATCCCCAGGATCGCGGCCGGGCGGTGGGTGACGAGCGCGAGGGCGTCGAGCAGCGTGAGGGTGCCCTTGTGGTGAAGTTCCAGCACGAGCGGCAGCAGCGTCTCCAGCCCCACCCCGCCGGCGGCGGCCTGATCGAAGGGCACGCGCTTGGAGTCCTGGTCGTGGGGGCGGTGGTCGGAGGCGACCGCGTCGATCGTCCCGTCGGCCAGCCCCTCGACGATCGCCCGCCGGTCCATCTCGCCCCGGAGCGGCGGGGAGAGCTTGGCGAAGGTGCGGTAGTCGCCGACGTCGACCTCGGTCAGCGCGAAGTAGGGCGGGGCGGTGTCGCAGGTGACGGGAAGGCCCCGGCGTTTCGCCGCCCGAATGGCCTCCACCGCCGCCCCCGTCGACAGGTGGGCCGCGTGGTAGCGCCCGCCGGTGAGTTCGACGAGCCGCAGGTCGCGCTCGATCATCATCACCTCGGCGAGGCGGTTGATGCCCTTCAGCCCCAGCCGGGTCGCCCGCTCGCCCGCGTTCATCTGCCCGCCGGCCGACAGCGACGGCTCCTCCGGATGCTGCATGATGGGCTTGTCGAACACCTTGGCGTAGTTCAGCGCCCGGGCCATCACGGCGGCGTCGGCCACCGCCTGATGGCCGTCGGTGAAGGCGACGGCCCCCTCCTCGGCCAGCAGGCCCATCTCGGTCAGCTGCCGCCCCTCGAGGCCGCGGGTGACGGCCGGCGCCACGAAGATCTTCACCAGCTTCGCCTCCCGCGCCCGGCGCGCGATGAACTCCAGCGTGGAGACGTCGTCGATTGGCGGCTCGGTTCCCGGCAGGCAGACGAGCGACGTGATCCCGCCGGCGGCCGCGGCGCGGCTCGCGGTCGGGATGGTCTCCTTCTCCTCCGCCCCCGGCTCCCCGATCTGGACGCGCATGTCGACGAGGCCGGGCGCGAGGCAGAGGCCCTCGCAGTCCACCACCACGTCGACGCCGCCCGGCACCCCGTCGGCGAAGACCCGCGGCCCGAAGTCGGCGATCTTGCCGTCGACGGCGAGGAGGCCGCCGCGGACGTCGAGCCCGCTCGCCGGATCGAGGAGGCGGGCGTTGAGATAGGCGGAGCGGCGGGTCATTGGGCGTTCGTCCGCTCGCGGCGGGTGAGTAGGTCGAGCATCGCCATGCGGACGGCGACGCCCAGTTCCACCTGGTCGAGGATGACCGAGCGGTTGATGTCGTCCGCCACCTCGCTGTCGATCTCCACGCCCCGGTTCATCGGTCCCGGGTGCATGATCAGCGCGTCCGGCTTGGCGGCGGCCAGCTTCTCGTAATCGAGGCCGTAGAAGCGGAAATACTCCCGGAAGGAGGGGACGTACTGGCCCTGCATCCGCTCCTGCTGGAGGCGGAGCATCATCACGATGTCGGCCCCCGCGAGGCCCGTGGACATGCGGTGGTGGACCTCCACGCCGAGGTTCTCCACCTCCGACGGGATCAGCGTCGGCGGGCCCACGACCCGGACCGTCGCCCCGACCGCGTTCAGCAGGTGGATGTTCGAGCGGGCGACCCGGCTGTGCAGGATGTCGCCGCAGATCGTCACGACCAGCCCGGCGAGGCGCCCCTTGCGCCGACGGATCGTCAGCGCGTCCAGAAGCGCCTGGGTCGGGTGCTCGTGCGTGCCGTCGCCGGCGTTGATGACCGAGCCGGTCACCTTGTCGGCGAGAAGCTTCACCGCCCCCGACTCGGGATGGCGGACCACCATCACATCGGCGTGCATGGCGTTCAGCGTCATCGCCGTGTCGATCAGCGTCTCGCCCTTCTTCACGCTCGACGTGGCGACGGACATGTTGATCACATCGGCGCCCAGCCGCTTGCCGGCCAGTTCGAACGACGTCCGCGTCCGGGTCGAGTTCTCGAAGAAGAGGTTGATGATGGTACGCCCGCGCAGGAGCGCATTCTTGCGGTCGGCCTGCCGGTTCTGGGCGACGTAGCCGTCGGCCAGGTCCAGGATCAGGTCGATCTCATCGGCCCGCAGCCCCTCGAGGCCGAGGAGATGGCGGTGCCGGAAGGCGAGGGGTTCGGCGGTCATTGGCCGGTGATGATACGGCGGGGCGCACCGGCGCGGCAACGGCCGGACGCGCCGACGCGGGCGCCGGCCGCGTCGTCGGCGTGGTCGGCGCCGCCGCACCCGCCCGTTCCACGTCGAGCGCGAGGCGCACGATCGTCCGGCGCGGACCGGCGACGAAGACCTCGGTCTCGTCGGTCCGCCTGAGCGTCACCCGCACCCGCCCCTGCTCGGCGCGGCCGATCGCCCGGTCGGAGGCGGACTCGACCAGCCGGTCGGCCAGCTGGAGCACGGCGCCATCGGTGAAGATGTCGGTCCGGCTCGGCCCCCGCTCGCCGCGGCGGACCCGGACCGGCGACCTGGTGCCCGACGCCGGAAGGATGCGCCCTGCGACCGGGTCGAAGCGGTCGCCCGGCCAGAGCACGCTGAAGCGCAGGCCCATGAGCGGGCGGGTCGCGTCGCCGCCACGCTCGATCAGAACGACCGGCCGGTCCCCCGCCACCTCCCACGGCTCGCCGTCCGCGATCCGCACCAGCGAGCCATCGTCGAGGCCGAGCGCCACCGGCGCGTCGCCGCGCGCGACCGCGGTCGCGGTCCGGCCGAGCAGCCCCTGGGAGACGAAGGCCGGCTCGATCAGGACACCCGGAAGAAGCTCCGCGCCCGGCGCCGCCGGCGGCGGCTCGCGGAGCACCGCGGCGACGCTGTCACCGCCCGACG
>CANGXM010000024.1 GCA_947457845.1 Rhodospirillales bacterium
ACCGCCGACCGGCTCGCCCGGGCCTATGCGGCGACGGGCCATCCGCCGGGCTTCGTGCGGCCGACGACTTTCGAGCTGGGCACCGCCCTCGCCCGCCTGGGCGAGCTGCTCGCGGGGGCCGGGGTCCGGCGGGCGGGCCTCGATCTCGACTTCCTGCCCGTCGTCGATCACCGGGCGCTCTGCGATGCCCTGCCCACGATCGACTGGCAGGACGGATCGGACGTGGTGCGGCGGCTGCGGATGGTGAAGTCGGCCGACGAGATCGCGAAGCTCCGCGCCGCCTGTCGGTTCGCCGACGCGGGCCTGTTGGCGATGGTCGGCGCCGTGCGGGAGGGGGCGGAGCGCGCCGACCTGGCCGTCGCATGGCGGGAGGGGGCGGCGGCCGCCGCCCGCGCGGAGCCGGACCGGCCGCTGACCGGCGCGTGGGAGTACGTGTCGGTCGGACCCGATCCGTGGAGCGGCAGGGGGACCGTCGTGCCCGGCGCGCTCGTCAAGGCCGACGTGGGCTGCCTCGTCGGCGGCTACACGTCGGATGGCGCCCGGACCTTCGCCTGGGGGGCGCCGGAGCGGGCCGCGGTCGAAATCTTCGCGGCGCTGCGGGCCGGATTCGACGTCGGCCTGCCGATGTTCCGCCCCGGCGTGCGCCTCGCCGACATCCACGCGGCCGTGCTCGCGGCTGTCCGCGCGGCCGGGATCCCCGGCTACGCCCGCGGCCATTTCGGCCACGGCCTCGGCGCCGGCCCGGGAAGCGAGGAGTGGCCGTTCGTCGCCGGCGACGCCGACGTGACGCTGGAGCCCGGGATGGTGATGGCGTTCGAGACGCCGTTCTATGCCCGCGGGCTCGGCGCGCTGATGATCGAGGACATGATCCTCGTGGGGGCCGACGGCCCGCAGGTGCTGAGCACGACGCCGCGGGACCTCCGCATCCTCGGGTGATCCCTCGGATGTGTCGGCGCCGACAGCGGGAACGGTGGCGATGCGTTCTCGTCGCCGTCACCTGAGCATCATCGGCCATTCACCGAACGAAGCGATCAAGACGGCCGACGACAACGAACTCGTCCTGCTGCGCGTGCCGGAACTGCTTCGGGCACGGTGACGATCGCGGGGGCCGGCCATCGCCGGCCCTCCTCACACGCTCGTCGGGGCCAGGGGGAACCGGTTCACGATCATGCCCCGGATCCGGTCCCGCACGTCCCGGTAGGCTTCGAGCCGCTGCTCGCGCGTTCCCTCGACGACGGTGGGGTCCTGGACGCGCCAGAACTCCACGTCGCACGCCATGGTGCGCGTCATCTCCACCGCCCGGTGCTGGGCCTCGGGCGAGAGCGAGATGACGAGGTCGAAGGAGCCGTCGTTGAGGTCGTCGAACGATTTCGGCCGGTGGCGCCCGGCGTCGAGACCGAGTTCGGCCAGCACCTCGACCATGAACGGGTCCCGCTCGCCCGAGCGGACGCCGACGCTGTCGACATAGAGCCGCCGGCCGTGAAGGTGCTTGAGCATGGCCTCGGCCATGGGGGAGCGGATGGAATTGTGCGTGCAGGCGAACAGCACGCTGGTCACCGGCAGGGACGAGGGCTTCCCGGTCGGCACCGCCTCATCCCCGCATGTGGAGCACGCAGATCAGCGTGAACAAGCGCCGGGCGGTCGGGTGGTCCACCGCCACCTTTTCGGCCAGCCGCTCGATCAGCAGCGTCGATCCCTCGTCGTGCAGCCCGCGCCGGCCCATGTCGAGCGCCTCGATCTGCGCCAGCGTCGAGCGCTTGATGGCCGCGTAGTAGCTCTCGCAGACCATGAAGTAGTCGCGCACGATCCGCCGGAACGGCTGGAGCGACAGCGCGATCTCCGTCAGCGGGGCGTCCGCGCCGTCGCGCACGTCGAGGATGAGGCGGGTCGTGTCCTCCAGCCGCAGATGCAGGCGGAACGGGCCGGCGTCCGCGAACGCCTTCGGGACGAACAGGTTCTCCTCGATCAGGTCGTAGATCGCGACCGCGCGCTCGTGCTCCACGTCCGGCGCGCGGCGGATGACGCCCCGCTCGTCGAGCGCCACGTGGACGATCCGCTGGCGCTCGGACGACATCTCACGCCCCCCGGGGCGGAAGGCCCAGACGGATCTCGATCGACAGCGCGTGGGCCTGCAGCCCTTCGGCATGGGCCAGTTCGACCGCCGCCGGCCCGATCGCCGCAAGGCCCCCGGGACCGCAGCCGACGAAGGTCGTCCGCTTCATGAAGTCGAGCAGGTTGAGCCCGGAGGAGAAACGCGCCGTCCGCGCCGTCGGCAGGACGTGGTTGGTGCCCGCGACATAGTCCCCGACCGCCTCCGGCGTGTGCCGGCCGAGGAAGACCGAGCCCGCGTGGCGGATGCGGGCGAACAGGGCGTCGGGGTCGGCGACGGCGAGTTCCAGGTGCTCGGGCGCGATCCGGTCGACGACGGCCGGCGCCTCGGCGAGGTCGCGCACGAGGATCACCGCGCCGTGGTCGCGCCAGCTCGCACCCGCGATCCCCGACCGCGGCAGTCGTTGCAGGTGCGCCGCGACCGCGCGCTCCACGGCCTCGGCGAAGGCGGCGTCGTCGGTGACGAGGATCGCCTGCGCGCTCGTGTCGTGCTCGGCCTGGGAGAGCAGGTCGGCCGCGATCCAGGCCGGATCGTTGGCGCCGTCGGCCACCACCAGGATCTCCGACGGGCCGGCGATCATGTCGATCCCGACCGTGCCGAACACCTGCTTCTTCGCCGCCGCCACGTAGGCGTTGCCCGGCCCCACGATCTTGTCCACCGCCGCGATGGTCGCGGTGCCGTAGGCGAGTGCGCCGATCGCCTGCGCGCCGCCGATCCGGTGGATCTCGTCGACGCCGGCGAGGCGCGCCGCCGCGAGCACAAGCGGGTTCAGGTGGCCGTCGGGCGCCGGAACGCACATCGCCACCCGCGCGACCCCGGCGACCTTGGCCGGGACCGCGTTCATCAGGACCGTGCTGGGATAGGCCGCGAGCCCGCCCGGCACGTAGAGGCCGACCGCGTCGAGCGCGGTCCAGCGGGCACCGAGGCGCACGCCGGATCCGTCCACGAAATCGATCCCGGCCGGCTTCTGCCGCTCGTGGAACGCGCGGATCCGGTCGGCGGCGACGCGCAGCGCGGCGAGGAGGCCGGGCGAGCAGGCGGCCTCGGCCGCCGCGATCTCGGCATCGGTCACGCGCAGCGTCGCGGCCGTCACGTCGGTCCGATCGAAGCGGCGGGTCAGTTCCACCACCGCCGCATCGCCCCGGGCCCGGACGTCGGCGAGGATCGCGGCGGCGGCGGCGTCGACGTCGGCGCGGGCATCGCGCTGGGCGTCGAGGAACCATGCGAAGGCATCGCCGAAACCGGGATCGGCGGTGGACAGCCTATGCGGCACGGACCGCCTCACGGAACCGGCCGATCCAGCCCGACATCTCGTCCGGCCGCGTCTTGAACGCGGCGCGGTTGACGATGAGGCGCGACGTCACCTCGGCGATCGTCTCCACCTCGACGAGGCCGTTGGCCTTCAGCGTCGCGCCCGTCGAGACGAGGTCGACGATGCGCTGGCAGAGGCCCAGCGCCGGGGCGAGTTCGAGCGCGCCGTTCAGCTTCACGCACTCGGCCTGCACGCCGCGCGCGGCGAAGTGGCGGCGGGTGACGCCGGGATACTTGGTCGCCACGCGCACGTGGCTCCAGCGCGCGGGATCGTCGCGTTCCACCAGATCCGCCGGTTCGGCGACGGCCAGCCGACACCGGCCGATGCCGAGGTCGAGGGGCGCATAGATCTCCGGGAAGTCGAACTCGAGCAGCACGTCGTTACCGGCGATGCCGGCGTGCGCGGCGCCGAAGGCGACGAAGGTCGCGACGTCGAACGAGCGCACCCGCACGATGGAAAGATGCGGCAGGTTGGTCGCGAAGCGGAGCTTGCGGCTGTCCTCGTCGTCGAAGTCGGGCTCGGGGTCGATGCCGACGCGGTCGAGGATGGGGCGCAGCTCCTTCAGGATGCGCCCCTTCGGCACGGCCAGGACGAGGGGCTCGTTGGCGCCGGCCGCGGCGGGATCGTGGGGGAAGGGAACGATGTCTGCGGTCAAGGGCGTGCCGGCTCTCGATAGTCGGCCGTCGCGCCGACGCGACGGGAGATAACACCGTCGCCCGCGCGCGACCAGAGCGGCCGCGTCAACCCAGCCGCTTGGCGTTCGCCATCGTCGCGCGGCGGGCGGTGGATCGGGACCGTGACAAGGCGTCGTCTCTGAAAGGAACGGTCCCCGGCCAACCCCGGCCGGACCACGGCGTTACGGTGCCTGCGCTACTGTGCCGCGCGATCCTGATCCTGGGCGTCGTCGAGCCGGTGGGCCGGCATGCGGTCGGTCGGCCAGGGCTCGCCCAGGTCCTCGAGCCGCACGGCGATCGCCGGCGCATCGACGCGGATGCAGCCCCCGCCGGAGAAGTGCAGGAGCAGATGCCCGTCCCCCGCCTCCAGCGCGAGGAGCGAGAGGATCTGGCCGCGGTCCTTGAGGTCGATGCCGCGGACGCGGACCGCCGTCACCCCCTCGATCCTGAGACCCGCATGGGTGCGCTCGAAGGGGAACCCCGGCTTGCGCCCGGCGGGCGGGGCGACCGGGGCGGGCTCGCAGGTCTCCCACTTGAACCGGTTCGCCACCAGAACGAAGCGGCCCTCCTCCCGGATCCACCCGATCTCACCGATCGGGACGATGGCGTCCTGGAGGTAGGCGGACATCACGCGGACGTCGTCGGCGTCCTCGGCCTTCAGCTTCAGGCAGCGTGCCACGGCTCTCGCTCCTCTCGGCTCAGGCGGCTTCACGCATCCGGACGATCTCGGCACCGACGGCGGCCAGTTTCGCCTCCAGATGCTCGTAGCCGCGGTCCAGGTGGTAGACCCGGTTCACGACCGTCTCGCCTTCCGCGGCGAGGCCGGCCAGGACCAGCGACACGGAGGCGCGCAGGTCGGTGGCCATCACCGGTGCGCCGCGCAGGCCCGCCACGCCGCGCACCAGCGCGGTGCCGCCGTGGACGGTGATGCGGGCTCCCATCCGCGCGAGTTCCGGAACGTGCATGAACCGGTTCTCGAAGATGGTCTCGGTGATCATCGACGCACCCTCCGCCACGCACATGAGGGCCATGTACTGCGCTTGCAAGTCCGTGGGGAAACCGGGGAACGGCTCGGTCATCACGTCGACGCCCCGCGGCCGCGCGGGACCGACGACACGAAGGCCCGCGGCCACCGCCTCCACCGTGGCACCGGTCGCCTTCAGGGTCGACGCGAGCGTCCGCAGGTCGTCGGCCGACGCGCCCGCAAGGGTGAGGTCGCCGCCCGTGATCGCGGCGGCGATGGCGAAGGTTCCGGCCTCGATCCGGTCCGGCACGATGTCGTGGACGGCGCCGCCCAGCGCGGCGCGACCCTCGACCGAGAGCGCGGCCGTCCCGATCCCCTCGATCCGCGCGCCCATCGCGACGAGGAGGCGGCAGAGGTCCTGCACCTCGGGCTCGCGTGCGGCGTTCACGATCCGCGTCGTGCCCTCGGTCGCGGCGGCGGCGAGGAGCGCGGTCTCCGTTGCGCCGACGGAGACGAGGGGGAACACGATCTCGCCCGCTCGCAGCCCGGCGGGGGCGCGGGCATGGATGTAGCCGCCCTCCAGCGTCACCTCCGCCCCCAGCGCCTGGAGCGCCTTCACGTGGAGGTCGACCGGCCGCGTCCCGATCGCGCAGCCGCCGGGAAGCGAGACTTTCGCCGCGCCGCAGCGGGCCACGAGGGGGCCGAGGACCAGCACCGAGGCGCGCATCTTGCGCACCATGTCATAGGGTGCCGTGGTGTCGGCGATCCGCCCGGCCGTCAGCGTCATCACCCGGCCGGCGTGCCCGCCGCCCGGATCGTGCCCGTCGAATCCGACGGCGACGCCGAGGTGCCCGAGCAGCCCCGCCAGGGTCGCGATGTCGCCGAGGTGGGGCACGTTGCGCAGCGTCACCGGCCGGTCGGACAGGAGGCTCGCGCACATGAGGGGGAGTGCGGCGTTCTTGGCACCGGCGACGGGGACCGTGCCTTCCAGCCGGCGTCCGCCGCGAACGATGATGCGGTCCATGCTCCGCTCCGTCAGCCGCCGGATCCGTCGCCGGACCCCTCGTCGCCGGCCTCGGCCCGGCCGCGGGCCTGCGCCTTGCGCCGCGCGAGGTTGGCCCGCAGCGCGACCGCCCGGCGCGCCTCCCGTTCGGACGCGCTCTCAGGCGGCTTCGAGCTCGGACGTTCGGCGGAGGGCGACGGCATCTTCATGCCGAAAGGATGAGGGTTCCCGCGCCGGACCTCAAGGGAGGAGGCGACGGCGGACGCTGGCGGACCCGCCCCTTGGATTGCTGTTGCACGCCCGGAACCGCTTCGCTATGGTCCCGGCCTCGCGAAGGCGCGCTGCCGTAGCTCAGGGGTAGAGCACGTCCTTGGTAAGGACGGGGTCGGAGGTTCAATTCCTCTCGGCAGCACCATTTTCGCGATCCTTTGCTCCAATCAACCTGCCCGCTACGGGGCCGCCGCCAGCTACGGGACCGCCGGCTATCCAGCCGCTTCCAGGCGCGTGCGGAACGTTCGCGCCATGGCGACGGCCTCAGGGTTGTCCCCGTGTTCGCAGACGGTATCGATCCCGACCGCGAGCCGCCGGCCGCGATGATCTCCCCTCACTCACCATCGCCAGGACCCGGGCGCAGGCCGCCGTCGGATCGCAGATCACCGCACCCGGCACCGAGCGTGCGGTGAGGGTGAAGGCGTCGATGTCGATCTCGCGCAGCCGCCGGAGGCCCGCGCGCGCCGCGCATCCGCCGGCTTGACGGCGGCGGGGGCGGACGCATGTCTCCCCCACCGTCCTGCGCGCCATCTGGAGCGAGCCATGGCGCCGTCGCGCTTCACCCCGGTCCGGATCGGCCTTCCCCTCCTCGTCCCGGCCGTGCTGCTGGTGCTGGTGTGGGGCGAGGTCATCGTCATGGAGACGGCCATGGCGCTGGGGACGTCGCTCACGCTCCTCGTCATGTTCGGGATCCAGCCGATGCTTGCGCGCCTGCCCGGCGTCCGCGAGCACGAGGACTGGCTTTGGATCCGCTGCTCGCCGCAGGACACGGTCCGGCTCGCGGGTGCCCTCGTCCGGCTGCATCCGTCGACGCGCGAGGTCTCGCCGCGGCGGGTCCGGATCGCCGATTCGGGGGCCGTCGTCGGCCTCCAGATGCCGGATGGGACCCTCTACGCCCCCGACGGACCGGTCCACCCCGCCCTCCCCGTCCTGAACCACCGGGCGAACCGGCCGCGGATCGTGGCCGCCGGGCCCGTCTCGCTGCCGGTCGCGACGCTGGAGGCCCCGCCGGACGACGATCTCTCCTTCCAGGAAATGGCCGCCCGCCACGCCGAGGACCGGGCGATCGTGGCCGCGGCCTGCCGCCGCGCCGGCATCGACCCCGCGCCGTGGCTCGATTGAGACCTACATCACCTCACCGCGGACGGCCGGCGGGCGGAGACGAGGGATGAGCATCAACACGGTGTCGATCCGACCGGTCGACCTCTACGACGTGCTGCCGCTGGTCTGCGGCGACGGGCTCTCGGCGATGGTCTGGGGCGTTCCCGGCGTCGGCAAGACCATGATCGTCGAGGACATCGCGCGGAACCGGCTGGGCGGCGGCTTCTTCGACTGCCGGCTGCCGGGCATGGACCCTTCGGCGCTTCGGGGCCTGCAGGTGCCGGACCTGCGCGAGCGGGTGACGGTCGAGCTGCTGCCCGACCTCCTGCCCCGCGACGGGCACGGCATCATCTTCCTCGACGAGATCACCGCCGCCCGACAGGACGTGCAGGTGCAGGCCTACGGGCTGATCCTCGAACGGCGGATCGGGCGTTACCGGGTGCCGGACGGCTTCTGGATCGTCGCCGCCGGGAACGGGATCACCGACGGCGCGGTCCACCACGAGATGGGGACCGCGCTGTCGGACCGGCTCGTGCATTTCCGGGTGATTCCGCACCTCGACAGCTTCCTCGCCTGGTATGCGCGCGACCCGACGGCGCCCACCGAGATCCCCGCCTTCCTGAAGATCCGCCCGGACCTCCTGTCCGACGTGGACCGCCAGCTCGAGCGCGACGACCTGATCGGCCCCTCCCCCCGGTCCTGGGCGCGCTTCGCGGGCATCCTGCGGCGAACGCGCGACCGGCGGCTCCTGCGCATCGTGCTGGCGGGGCTGGTGGGCGAGGCGGCGGCGACGGAGTTCTTCCTCGTGCTGGACGAGATCGAGGGGGCGACGGCGGCCGGCGACATCCTGGCCGAGCCGGATCGCGCCCGCCGCGTCGCGATGCTGCCGCGGAGCGTCGCCGGCCTCTACAACCTCGTCTTCGGTGTCGCCGCCCTCGCCACGGACGCGCCGACCGGCATCCGGGCGATCGAGATCGTCGAGGACATGGACGCGCTGGCGGGAACGGGGCTGCCGGTCGGCGACCTCAAGGTCTTCGCGGTCGAGACGATCCTCGGCCGGCTCCACGCGGCGGGCGGCATGGCGCTGATGCACGCGGTGACGACCAGCCCGCCCTACCTTCGCGTCCGCGAGGCCCGCGCCCGGTTCCAGGCGCCGGGCTGAGGGCGCGCGATGGCGGGCCCGGGCGTCCGGCACAGGGCCGCGGTGGAGCGGCTGATCGAGAAGTCGCCCGGGTTCGCGAGCCTCGTGCTCTGGATCGCCTTCGTCGACGCCGACGCGGCCGACCCGATGGCGGCGCTTGCCCACGCCTGGACCGACGGGCGACGGATCCACCTCGCCCCCGGCTTCGCCGACCTCCCCCCGCGGGAACAGGTGGCGCTGGCCGCGCACGAGATCCTGCACGTGGCCCTGCGCCACGTGCCGCGGGCGCGGGAGCGGCGCGCGCACGACGCCGCGTTCGACTGGCGGCTCGCCAACCTCGCCATGGACGCGGTGGTGAACGAGCATCTCCTCGGCCATGCGGCGTGGCTGTCGATGCCGGGCGACCCGCCGGTCCTGTCCGCGCTCCTCGACCGGCTGCTGGAGGTGGCGCGGGCCGCCGGGGTCGACCTGGGTCCCCTGCCGCCCGCCGCCCTCTGGTCGTGGGAGGAGGTCTACGACCTGCTGCGCCGGTTCCGGGACCCGAACGGCGCGGAGGCGACCGACGGGCGGACCCGGCGCGACGCGGGCACCGGCGCCGACCTCGTCGATCCCGGCCCGGCGACCGACGCGGAGCGGACGGACGCGGCGGTCGAGGCGCGCGAGTGGCACCAGCGCCTCGTGCTGGCGAAGGCCGGCGACCGGACGAACGGCATCCTGCGCCGGCTCGATGGCGACCTGCCGCGGGTCGACACGCCCTGGCCCAAGCTGCTGCGCGCGCGGATGATGCGGGCGCTGACGCCGGAGACCGACGCCGATCCCGTCCGCCCCTCGCGGCGCTGGCTCGCGACCACGGCCGCCTTCCCCGACCGGGCGGTGGCGTGGGAGCCGGGCTGGCGGCAGCGACGCGAGCGGGCGGCCGCGGTCGTCGTGGTCGACACGTCCGGCTCGGTGGTGCCCGCCCTCCTGGCCCGCTTCTTCGCCGAGATCCTGTCGATCCAGCGCCTGACCGGCGCCGCGCTCCGGGTGATCGCGTGCGACTGCGCCGTTCACGCCGCCTTCGACGTGCGCCCGGGCCGGCCCTTCGACCCGCAGCGCCTCGGCGTGGGGGGCGGCGGCGGCACCGACTTCGCACCCGGCATAGCGGCGGCGGTCGCGACCCGTCCGGACATCGTGGTCTATCTGACCGACCTCCAGGGTCCGACCGGTCCCGACCCGCGGGTGCCGGTCGTCTGGGCGGTGCCCTCGACGCCCGGTGAGCGCGCGCCGGTGCCCGCGTTCGGGTCGGTCGTCCGGCTGCGCTGACCCGTCACGCCGCTCCGGACGGGCCGCGTCCGGCCATCAGAAGGTCGATGGGCCGGCCCAGCACCTCCGCGGCGGACCGCCCGAACATCGTTTCGGCGGCCGGGTTGAGGACGAGGACCGGGCTCTGGACGTCGATGGAGACGATCGCGTCGGTCGTGGTGGAAAGGATGCCGGCGAGCATCGTCTCGCGCTGGTCCGAGGAGGCGCGGGCCTGCACCGCGAGGGCGAGGAGCACGGTCGCGGCGGATGACGCCGTTGACGTCGCCGCGAAAGGTCCCCTCCCGCCAGATCGGGAGATCCGTCGCGATGCCGCGCCCGCCGTGGAACAGATCGACGATCCCCGTCGCGCGGGGCGTGTCCGTGTCCCGCGCCGATTCGAGGAGCGCCACGATCTCCGGCGACTGGCCCACGATCCGCCCGATGGCGGCCCCGTTCCCCGCGGCCGGCCAGTCCCGGACGACGAGGACGGCGACCGTCGACAGGGCGAGGCAGAAAAGACCGACGAGAACCAGTTGCCGGGCCGGGATCCGTCCGCGGGTCAGCGAGGGATGGATCGCATGCTTTATCTGCCGACACGTCACATTCGAAGATCCGCATTATGGATGTTAACCTGTTCCGACGAACGAACGCTTAACTCGCGCCGGGCCCGAGCGCGCTGGACGTCGGCCGCACCGGGTCCACCTCAGTCGGGAACGGAACGGGAGGCGAGCCATGTCGAGGTCGATCGTGAAACGGCTGTCGGTGGCGCTGCGGGGCATCGCCGTATCCCTCGCGACGGCGGCGGGGCTCATGGCCGCGCCGACGGCGGCGTTCGCCGTATGCCTGCCGGTGGCCCAGTCCCCGGCCCGGGTGATCCAGGCGTCCCTCGGCCCGCGGACCGCGCAGGCCGACGTGGCGGTCCGGCTGACCTTCGTCGGGCACGCGTCGTTCCTGATCGAGAGCCCGTCGGGCGTCCGCGCGGTGACGGACTACAACGGCGTCCACCGGCCGGCGGTGCTGCCCGACATCGTGACGATGAACAACGCCCACAGCACGCACTTCACCGACAACCCGGACCCGCGCATCGCCCATGTGCTGCGCGGCTGGCAGGAGCCCGGGCGCGATCCGGTCCACGACCTCACGGTGCGCGACATGCGGGTGCGCAACGTGACGACCAACGTGCGCGACTGGGCGGGCGGGACGCGGGAGCACGGGAACTCCATCTTCGTCTTCGAGGTGGGGGACATCTGCATCGCCCACCTCGGGCACCTGCACCACGAGCTGACCGAAGCGCACCTCGACATCCTCGGGCGCATCGACGTGCTGCTGGTGCCGGTCGACGGCGGCTTCACGATGGGGCAGGAGTTCATCCGCGAGGTGATCCGCCAGATCAGGCCCTCGCTCGTCGTGCCGATGCATTGGTTCGGCCAGTCCCGGCTGGAGCGGTTCCTGACGATGATCGCGGACGAATATCCCGCCAGCGTGAACGACGGCCCGACGATCGTTCTCAGCCGGGCGACGATGCCGTGGCGGCGGACGGTCGTGCTTCCCGGTCCGATGTGAGCGTCCCGACGACCGGCAGATCTCCGTCAACGCCTGTGGCCGCTGGGCGACGAGGCTCCGGAACCGGGTGGCGGCGAGGGTCGACGCGAAGGTGTTCGCGGTGGCGAGAAGCAGGCTCAGGAGAAGGAAGCGCAGGACACGCGGAGACAGGCGGCTGACACGCAAGGACGATCCGTGTCGGCCGGCCGCGCGAGGGCCGGGCTCACATCGCCTTCCAGTCGCCCGCCTGCTCGAACGCGTGCGCCGCCCGATAGACCGTGGCCTCGTCGAAGTGCCGGCCCGTCAGCATCAGCCCGACCGGGAGGCCGTCGGCGAGACCGCAGGGGATCGAGATCGACGGATGGTGCGTGACGTCGAAGGGCGACGTGTTGCCGACCGTGTCGAGGGCGGTCGCGGCGAACTCCGCCAGCGGCACGCCCGGATCCGGCATCGGCCGCGCCGTCATCGGCGTGGTCGGCATCAGCAGCAGGTCATGGTCGGCCAGAACCGCGTCGTAGGCCGCGCGCAGGCGCCGCGACAGGTTCACGGCCTTGCCGTAGAAGCGGGTGCCGTGGATCGAATGGACGTGGGTGCCCATCAGCCCGAGGAGCTTCACGGTCGGCGACAGCTCGTCCGCCCGGGTGCGCCAGCGGCGCTGTGCGGACATCAGCGAGCCAACGTAGAGATCCATCCGGCCCGAGCCGAAGCCGTCGCCGAAAAGCGCGGTCTGCGCCATGCCCTCGATCGCGATCGGCATCCAGATGGCGGGTCCGGACAGGTGCATCGGGATCGAGACCTCCGACACCTCGGCGCCCAGCCGGGCGAGGAGCGCCGCCGCGGCGCGGACCTTCGCGTCGACCGCGGGGTTGCTCTCCGGGCGGCCGAACCCCTCCGTCACCACCGCGACGCGGATCCCCCTGGCCCCGCCGTCGAGCAGACGCGACCATTGCCGCACCTCAGGCGCCTTGATGCGCGGATCGTAGCCGTCGTCGCCGGCCATGACCTCCAGGTACCGGGCGTTGTCGGCCACGGTGCGGGTCATCGGGCCCGCGTGATCGATCACCGGGTCGACCGACATGATGCCGGTGTACGGCACGAGGCCCCAGGTCGGCTTCAGCCCGACGATCCCGCAGAAGCTGGCCGGCATGCGGATCGAACCGCCCTGGTCGCCGCCGACCGCCATGTCGACCTCGCCGGCGGCGACGAGTGCGGCCGAGCCCGAGGACGAGCCGCCCGCCGACCAGCCGTGGCGCCAGGGGTTGTGGACCGGGCCGGCGGCGCAGGTGTGGCTGCCGCCCGACGCGCAGTAGTATTCGCAGTGGGCCTTGCCGACGATCTCGGCGCCGGCGTCCAGCAGGCGGGTGACGATGGTGGCGTCCACCTCCGGCACGTAACCCTCGAGCGTCGAGGCGCCGTTCATCATCGGCACGCCGGCCAGCATGATGTTGTCCTTGAGCGCGACGCGGCGACCCGCCAGCGGGCCGTCCGCGAGCCCCTTCACCGACGTCCGCCGGGCCCAGGCGTTGTGCGGGTTGTCCGCCGGGGCGGGCGCCGTGCCGGGGGTCCGCGGCCAGCGCACCGGCGGCAGTTCGTCGGACATGCGGTCGATGGTGCCGTAGGCGGCGACGACGCCCGCCAGCATCGCCCCGTATTCGCGGGCCTCTCCCTCCCCGAGCGAGAACCCCATGCGGTCCGCGGCCGCGCGGAGCTGGTCGACGGTCGGGGGGGCGAGGGCCATGGGGTGTCTCCCTGGGTTCGGCGGGGCCCCGCCACCGGCCGGGACAGACCGTTGCGGGGGCAGGATGTTAAATGTAACATCAAGTAACTTCGGACCGCACGCCGGAACGGAACGGTCGCACGGCGGCGAAACGGCGACCGGACAACGGCCCGCCCGCGACAGGAACGGGTTCTCACGATCCAATATGGGGGAGAGATGACGATGACGATCAAGCGGCGGTCCATCCTTCAGGCGGCGGCGCTCGGCGCCGCGGGCGCAAGCCTTCCGCTCGGCCAGCTCCTCGCCCAGGCGCGCGACAGCGTGACCATCGCGTGGCCGACCGACGTCCCGTCCTGGGATCCGAACCAGCGGACGGTCCCGGACGCGCAGCCGATCTACAAGCTCGTCTTCGATCAGCCGATCTTCCAGCAGCCCGACCTCACCTTCGGCCCCGGCCTCTTCAAGACGTGGAAGCTGTCGGACGACGGCCTCGCCTTCGAAGTGGAGATGCGGGACGACGTGACCTTCCACGACGGCTCGAAGATGACGGCGGAGGACTTCCGCTATTCGTTCTACGAGCGGGTGCAGGCCAAGCACGCGATCGACGTGGCGAACATCTGGCGCCGGGTGACGGACATCGAGGTCCACTCGCCCACGAAGGCGACGATGCGGTTCGGGTCCCCCTACCCGACCGCGGCGCCCTGGCTCGGCTTCATGGCGAGCTACATCGTGCCCAAGGCCTACATGGAGCGCGTGGGCGTCGAGGGCTTCCGCGAGAAGCCGATCGGCTCCGGCCCCTACCGGCTGGTCGAATACCAGCTGAATTCCCGCATGGTTCTCGAGCGAAACGACGCCTACTGGGGTCCGAAGCCGGAACTCCGCCGCATCATCGTGAACGTGGTGCGCGATCCGGCGGCCCGTGCGGCGGCGGTCGAGTCCGGGCAGGCCGACGTCACCGTGAACGTCACCGTCCGCGACGCCGAGCGGCTCGCCCGCGTGCCGACGCTCGAGGCGGAGCTGGTGCCGATCACCCGCCTCGTGCTGCTGCAGTGCCGGAACACGGGCGTGTTCAACGACGAGAACGTCCGCCTCGCCGCCCACCACGCGATCGACAAGACGGCGCTGTCGCGGGCCATCTACGGCGGTGCCGCGGTGCCCCTCTCCGCCCCGGTCACGCCCGGTGCGCCGAGCTTCGAGCCGGACTTCAAGTTCGACTTCGACGTGGCGAAGGCGCAGCAGCTTCTCGCCCGCTCCGGGTTCAACCCGCAGAACCCGGCGAAGCTGAAGATGTTCACCACCAACGGCCACTTCTCCGGTGACTTCGACGTCGCCCGCGCGATCGCCCAGATGTGGCGCCGCGTCGGCATCGAGGCCGAGGTCGAGGTGATCGAGTACGCCAAGTACTTCGAGCTGAACCGTGGCAACCAGCTGCCCGAGGTGACCGTCTACAGCTGGGACAACGCCACCGGCGATCCGGAGATCTACGCCGGCTACATGCTCAACCCGAACCTGCCCTTCTCCGCCTGGAAGGAGGAGGAGATCGGGAAGATGGTCACCGCGCTCTTCGCGACGACCGACTTCGCCAAGCGGATCGAGGGCTACAAGGCCCTTCAGCGCCATGCGGTGAACAAGGGCGCGACCATCCCGCTGCTCCAGAGCATCATCACCGTGGCGCGCCGCAAGCCGCTGCAGATGACCAAGTACGGCAACGGCTGGGTGCTCGGCTCCACGATGAAGTGGGGCTGACGGTCTCCGCCCCGGTCCGCCCGTCGTACGTCGGCGGGCGGCCCGGGGCGACGATCATCCCGCAGGTCCGCCGGAGAGGCCATGCACCTCGGCATCGTGAAGATGATCGGCCGGCGGATCCTGATCGCGCTGCCCATCCTGGGGGTCGTGTCGGTCCTGCTGTTCGTCGTCCTCCGCCTGCTGCCGGTCGACCCGGCGGCGATGTCCATGGCGCCCAACGCGACGCTGGAGGAGATCGCCGCGAAGCGGATCGAGATGGGGCTCGACCGGTCGCTGCCCGAGCAGTACGCGATCTGGATCGGGCGGGTGCTCCAGGGCGACTTCGGTACCTCGTCCCACTTCCGCCGCCCGGTCATCGGGCTCGTCGTCGAGACGCTGCCGCAGACGATCGAACTGGTGGCGCTGGGCATCGTCGTGGCGACCGTCCTCGGCCTCGCCGGGGGCCTTTGGATGTTCCACGTCCGCGGCACCTACCAGGAACCGGTGGTCGACTTCGGGTCGACCCTGCTCATGTCGATCCCGGAATTCCTCTGGGCGCTCTTCTTCATCCTGCTGTTCGGCGTGGCGCTGGAACTGCTGCCCTTCGTGGGCAGGCTGTCGGCTACCTATTCGCGGCCGAACGCCACCGGCTTCCTGCTGTTCGACGCGCTCGCCGTGGGGCGGATCGACATCTTCCTCGACGCGCTGCGCCACATGGTCCTGCCCGCTCTCGCGCTGGGCATCGCCTTCGCGCCCTCGATCATGCGCGTCCTGCGGTCGAGCCTGCTCGACGTCTATCATGAGGACTACATCCACCAGGCCCGCCTGCGCGGCATCCCGGAACGGACGCTGTTGACGCGCCACGCGCTCAAGAACGCGATCCTGCCGACGCTCTCGCTCATGGGCGTGCAGTTCGGGTTCATGTTCGGCGGCACCCTGCTGGTGGAGGTCATCTACTCCTATCCCGGCATGGGCAACCTGATGGTGGACGCGGTCCGCAACGCCGACCTGCCGATCATCCAGGCGGTGGGGCTCACCTACGCGGCGATCGTGCTGGTGATCAACACCGTCGTCGACGCGCTCTACCTCGTCCTCAATCCGAAGCTGAGGGCGGCGGCATGAGCGCCGCGGCCGCCTCCGCGATGCGGATCCTGCCGGCATGGATGCGCTCCGGCCGGGTGATCATCGGCCTCCTGATCGTCGCCACCGTCGTCGCCTGCGCGCTCTTCGCCCCGTGGCTGGCGCCGCACGATCCGGAGGAACAGGACCTGCTCGCCCAGCTGCTGCCGCCGTTCTGGCAGTCGGGGGCCGACCCGCTGTATCCGCTCGGCACCGACGCGCTGGGGCGCTGCGTCCTCTCCCGCCTCATCTGGGGGGCGCGGGTGGCGATGACGGTCGCCGTGATCGCCGCCTTCGGCGCCATGATCCTGGGTGCCATCCTGGCCCACGTCGCCGGCTATCTCGGCGGGGCCGTGGACTGGACGATCAGCCGGGCGGTCGACGTCTGGATGTCGTTCCCGCCGGTCGTCCTCTCGCTGATCTTGATGACGGGGCTGGGGGCGGGCGTCCGGAACGTCATCCTCGCGATCATCCTGGTCGACTGGACCCGCTTCTGCCGGGTGCTCCGGTCGGAGGTGCTGGTGATCGCGCGCAAGGACTACGTGGCCGCCGCCCGCCTCGTCGGCTTCTCCCACACGCGCACGCTCCTGCGCGAGGTGCTGCCGGCCACCGTGCCGCTCCTGATCACGCTCCTGTCGATCGAGATGGCGGTGGCCGTGATCGTCGAGGCGATCCTCTCCTACGTCGGGATGAGCGTGGAGGCGAACATTCCCGCCTGGGGCCAGATGATCGCCGACGCCCGGCGGGAGATCCACCACGCCCCCTGGGGCCTCGTGCTGCCGATCCTCGCCATCCTAATCACCGTCCTGGGCTTCAACCTCCTGGGCGACGGGCTGCGCCGGACGCTCGACGTGCGGCTCAACCAGACGCGGGAGGGGTGAGGATGTCCCTCCTCGTCGCCCGGGGCCTCACCGTCAGCGCCACCATCGCCGGCAAGACCGTGCAGGCGTTGCGCGAACTCGATTTCGCCCTCGCCCCCGGCCGCATGATGGGCCTCGTCGGCGAGAGCGGGGCCGGCAAGTCGATGATCGGCCGGACGATCGCACAGGTCCTCCCGCCCGGCTTCCGCGTGTCGGGGGGCAGCCTGACCTTCGACGGGCGCGACCTCGTGACGATGGACGCGCGGTCGCGGCGCGACCTGCTGGGCAAGGACATCGCCTTCATCCCGCAGGAACCGCTGTCCGCCCTCAACCCGGTCTTCACGATCGGCCAGCAGATCGACGAGCACCTCGCCCGCCTCGGCGTCTGCGACCGGGGGGAACGGCGCGAACGGGCGCTCGCCATGTTCGACGCGGTCCACCTGCCCCACGGCGCCGACCTGCTGACCAAGTATCCGCACCAGCTCTCGGGCGGGATGTGCCAGCGGGTCCTGATCGCGATGGCCTTCGCGAGCCGCCCGCGCCTCGTGGTCGCGGACGAGCCGACGACGGCGCTCGACGTCACGATCCAGGCCCGCATCGTCCAGCTGATCCGCGAGATGCAGGAGAAGTCGGGCACGGCCGTGGTGTTCATCACGCACGACCTGAAGCTGGCGGCGCAGATCTGCGACGAGATCCTCGTGCTCTACGCCGGCCGGCCGGTGGAGCGCGGGCCGGCGCGGACCGTCTTCGCCAGCCCGACGCATCCCTACACCCGCTGCCTCCAGCTCGCGAACCCGAACCTGTCGGGCCCCCGTCGCGCGCTGCATTCCCTGCCGGAGCAGATGCCCGGCCTCCTGGGCCAGCTGGCGCTCGACGGCTGTCGCTTCGCGCCACGCTGCCCGCTGGTGGAGGACGCCTGCCGGCGGGCGGAGCCGCCGACGGTCGTGACCGGCGCCGACCATGCCGCCGCATGCCTGCGCGCGGCGTCGACCGCATCGATCGCCGCCCCGGCGATCGGCACGGTCCCCGCCGGCACCGGCAGCGGCGGCCCCCTCGTGACCGTCGACGCGGTGACGAAGCGATACGCCCTCGGCGGCGGCTTCCTCAGCTCCCGCCGGCATTTCGACGCGGTGAAGGGCGTCAGCCTCGCGATCGCACGCAACGAGTTCGTCGGCGTGGTCGGCGAGAGCGGGAGCGGCAAGAGCACGCTCGCCAAGCTGATCGTGGGACTGGAGACGCCGACTGCGGGCTCCATCGTGATGGGCGGGCGCGACGTGACCGACGGCAGCCGCCTCGCCCGGCAGGCCCGCCTCGACACCGTCCAGATGGTGTTCCAGGACCCCCAGTCGGCGCTCAACCCGCGCCGCCGCGTGGCCAGCATCGTCACCCAGGCGATGGAGGCCGGTGCGCGGGCGACGACGTGGGACGAGCGCCTCGCCCGCGCCCGCGAACTCCTGCGCGAGATCGGCCTCCCGCCCGAGACGGCGACCCGCTACCCCTCCCAGCTCTCGGGAGGGCAGCGGCAGCGGGTGAACATCGCCCGCGCGCTCTGCACGACGCCCAAGGTGCTGGTGGCGGACGAGATCGTGTCGGGCCTCGACGTGTCGGTGCAGGCGCAGCTCCTGAACCTGCTGCTCCGCCTGCGCGACGAGTTCGGCTTCTCGATGCTGTTCATCTCCCACGACCTGTCGGTCGTCCGTTACCTGTGCAGCCGCGTGCTGGTGATGTGGCGGGGCGAGGTGGTGGAGACGGGGCCGACCGAAACCGTCTTCGCGAACCCGCAGCACCCCTACACGCGCATGCTGCTGGCCGCGGTGCCGCCCGATGATCCGGCGGCCGCCTGGAACCCGCTCGACGAGGTCGAGCGCCTGACCGCCTGAGGAGCGACCCGGTGCGCGCCATCCTCCACGACCGATACGGTCCTCCCGACGTCCTCCGCCTGGCCGACCGGCCCGACCCCGTGCCGGGACCGGGCGCGGTCCTGGTGCGGACGGAGGCGGCGAGCCTCAACCCGGTCGACCGCAAGATCCGGTCGGGGCTTCTCCAGGCCTTCTTCCCCGTGACCTTTCCGGCGATCCCCGGCCGCGACGGTGCCGGCGTGGTCGAGGCGGTGGGCCTGGGCGGCCCGGCGGACCTGATCGGCCGGCGCGTCTGCTTCGTCGCGCCGCGGGGCATGGGCACCTGGGCCGAGCGGATCGCGATCGACCGCAAGTTCGTCGTGCCGGTTCCCGACGACCTGTCGACGGTGGACGCCGCGGCGCTGGCGCTGGCAGGCGTGAGCGCATGGGAGCCGCTGGCCGCCTGGGCCCCCGTCGGGCCGGGAACGCGGGTGCTGGTGCAGGGGGCGGCCGGCGGGGTCGGCGGGCTTGCGGTGCAGATCGCCAAGTCGCGCGGCGCCTGGGTCGCCGGCACCTGTTCGGCCCGCAACGCGGCGCACGTCCGGGGGCTCGGCGCCGATGCCGTCGTCGCCTACGACGAGGCGCGGTTCGAGGAGGCGCTGTCCGACATCGACGTGGTCTTCGACCTGATCGGCGGCGAGGTGCACGACCGGAGCTACCGGGTGCTGAAGCGCGGTGGCGCGATGCTCGGCCTGGTTGCCGCCCCCGTGACCGACCGGGGGGCCGAGTTCGGGGTGACGGTCACGGTGAAGGCCGTGGCGCCCGACGCGGACAAGCTCGCCGCGGTGATCGCGCTGGCCGCCGCGGGCACGATCCGGGCCGACGTCGGCCGCACGGTGCCGCTGGCACGGTTCCGCGAGGCCGTCGACGCGGCCGAGGGGCCGCACGCGCGGGGGAAGACGGTCCTGACGTTCGGAGGCTGAGGACAGTCCCCTCTCCCGCGCCGCGGGAGAGGGGACGGGGCTGTGGGTCTTCCCGCCCTCGCCTCACCCCGCGTCGGGATGCGCCGTCGCCGCCTTGTACGTCCCTGCGTGGAACAGCAGCACGTCGCGGTCGAACCGCGCGTGCCGCTCCACATGGCCCACCATCAAGATGTGGTCGCCCGCGTCGTGCTCGACCGCCCGGCGGCACTCGAACACCGCCGCCGTCCCGGAGATCAGGGGTGCGCCGCCGACGCCCGGCGTCCAGTCCACCCCGCCGAACTTGTCCGGCGCCGTCCTCGCGAAATGGTTCGAGAGCGCGACCTGGCCCTGCGCCAGCACGTTCACGGCGAAGTGCGTGCCGGCCATGAAGATCGGCAGGCTCGTCGACGACTTGTCGATCGACCACAGGACGAGGGGCGGGTCGAGCGAGACCGAGGTGAAGGAGTTCGCCGTCACCCCTACCATCTGGTCGCCCGCCCGCGCGGTCACCACCGTCACGCCGGTCGCGAACATCCCCAGCGATCGACGGAAGGCGCGCCTGTCCGCCGCCGGATCCCCGCCCTCCAGCATCTCACCCGTCCCGCTCACGATCCGACCCCTCTCGCTTCAGCACACGCGCAATCCGGCCTGGCGCAGGAGCGGCAGAACGGTCTCGGAGAAATATGGAAGCTCCTCGCGGAAGTTCACGAAGGAGACCGTCGTTCCGGCGAACCCGACCTCGGCCATGCGGATCAGATCGTCCGCGATCTTACGCGGCGTGCCGACCAGGGCATAGGACCCCGCGCCGCCCGCAAACCGGCGACGGTGGAGGCGATAGGCCTCGGGATCGTGGCTGCCGGAGTTCTTCGACTTCAGACCCATGTAGTGGTCGATGGCGACGTGGTCGCCCATCGTGTTCGTGTAGTGCTCGTAGTACGCATCCGCCTCCTGCTGGGTCGGGCGGCACACCACGTGGCAGGTGGTGAAGACGCCGACCTCGCGCCCCTCCTTCGCCGCCCGTGCGGTCATGTCCTCGACATGCGAGCGCCCGTCCTCGATCTCGACGAAGGTGGTGAAGAGGAAGTCGGCCGCCTTGGCCGCGAAGGCCCGCCCCGGGGGCGAGAAGGCGGCGTTGAGCGTCACCGGGCGCGGCTGCTGCACGGGCTTCGGCAGGCCGCGGACCTGTTTGAGGGAATAGTACTTGCCCTCGTAGTCGAACGGTTTGTCGGACGCGTAGATCTTGGAGATGATCTCGAACCACTCGAGGCCCTGGGCGTAGCGCTCCTCGACCACCGTGAGGCCGAACATCTGGAACTCCTCGGGATTCCAGCCGCAAACGATGTTCAGCCCGGCCCGGCCGTTCGACGCGTGGTCGATGGTCGTCAGCGCCTTCGCGGCGAAGACCGGGTGGACCATCGGCACGTGGACCGTGGAGAAGATGGCGATCTTCTCCGTCGCCGTGGCCAGCGCCGCGGCGAAGGTGAAGGTCTCGAAGCTCCACTCCCGGCTGTCGGTCTCCCCGCCGAATCCGCGCCAGCGGGCGATGGGAAGGAAGAACTCGTAGCCGTAGTGCTCGGCCATGCGCACGGTCGCGAGGACGTCGGGCCAGGTGGCCGTCCACCGCTCCGGAACCTTGGTGAGGGTCAGCCCCCCGTCCGAGTTGGCGGAGAAGACGCCAAGCTTGAACCGGTTGGGTCCATGCATCGGGTGGACGGGGGCCTTCGACATGGGTGGGTCTCCCTCAGGATGCCGCGGCGGTGGCCGCGTCGTAGAATCCGGACGCGTTCTCGATGAGACGCAGGGTGAAGCGTTCGACCTTCGCCGCGTCACCGGTGGAGAAGGCGGCGGCGATGTCCTCGTAGCGTGCGAGCGCCACCGCGCGCGCGCGCGGGTCGTGGAGGGTCGCCTGCCGGACGGCGGCCGCCTGATCGTCGAAGCGTCGGAGCGTGTCGCGCAGCCGGCCGTTCGGCGTCCGGTCGAGCCACGCGCCGCGGACGTCGGAACTGGCCCGTGCGAATCCGGCGAAATCGGCCTCCCGCTGGGCCTGACGGGCCCGGTCGAGGGCCATCGAGAGCGCGGCGAGGCCGTCCGGGCCGATGACGGGAACCGCGTCCCGCGCGGCCGCCGGCTCCAGCAGGCGGCGCACCTGGAAGATCTCGGCGACGTCGGAGACGGTGAGGCTCGGGACGGCGAACCCGCCGTCGTCCGTCGACAAAAGCCCCTCCGCGGCGAGGCGGGTCAGCGCCTCCCGCACCGGGGTGCGCGACACCGAGAGGGTGCGGGCCAGCGTGGCGTCGACGATCCGCTCGCCCGGCGCGAACAGGCCTGTGCGCAGGCGCCCGCGCAGTTCGTCGTAGATCTGGGCCGACAGGGGCGCCGCCCGGACGATGCCTCCGAGCACCTGCTGCGCCGAACCTCGCGACAAGGGCGTTCTCCGTATGCCGTCGACCGTATACATTCGCGGCCGGATCACATGAGATGTCAAGTGATCCCGCTTGCTGTACGCTTTCTCCGAACGTTTCCAAGGCCGCCCGCATGCCGACGCCCTATGCCCGCCTCCGCCGCCAGGCCGATGCCGCGCCCGAGGCCGTGTTCCTCTCGGCCCCCGCGTCCGCGGCGCTTCCCGACGCGCCGGACGGGGTTCGGATCACCTACGGCGCGGCGGCGGACCGGATCGAAGCGCTGCGCCGGTCCTACGCGGCCGCCGGCTATGGCCGGGGCGCCCGGGTGGCGCTCCTGCTGGAGAACCGGCCGGCCTTCGTCTTCCACTGGCTGGCGCTGAACGCCCTCGGCGTGGCGCTCCATCCGATCAATCCGGACCTGCGCAAGGACGACCTCGCCTATCAGCTCTCGGTCGCGCGGCCCGACCTCGCGGTGACCCTGCCGGAACGGCGCGAGCAGATGATCGAGGGCGGCATGCCCGCCGACCGCACCATCGTCGACGGCACGCCGCCGCCGTCCTGCCGGGCGACGGTCGACCGGCAGGAGGGGGCGGCGGACGACGAATGCGCCCTCCTCTTCACCTCCGGGACCACGGCGAAGCCGAAGGGCTGCGTGCTGTCCAACGCCTACTTCACCGGGATGGCGGACTGGTACACGACCCAAGGCGGCATCGCGGCGATGCGGCCGGGGCGGGAGGTCATCCTCACGCCCCTGCCCCTCTTCCACATGAACGCGCTGGCCAACTCCTGCCTCGGCGCGATCACGATCGGCGGCACGCTGGTGCAGCTCGATCGCTTCCACGCCCGGCGCTGGTGGCGCACGGTCGCGGATGCGGGCGCGACCGTCGTTCACTATCTCGGCGTCATGCCGGCCATCCTGCTCAAGCTGGAGCCCGAGGCCGCCGACACCGCCCATTCGGTCCGGTTCGGCTTCGGCGCGGGCGTCGACCCGCGGCATCAGGAGAATTTCGAGGCCCGCTTCGGCTTCCCGCTCGTCGAGGCCTGGGCGATGACCGAGACGGGCGCCGGCGGCGTGACGACCACCGCGACCGGCCCCCGCCACGTGGGCCAGCGCTGCATCGGCCGGCCGCACGCCGGGATGGAGGTCCGCCTCGTGGACGACGAGAGACGGCCGGTCGAGACGGGCACGCCCGGCGAACTCCTCGTCCGCGCGACGGGCGCCGACCCCCGGCGCGCGTTCTTCACCCGCTATCTGAACGACCCCGCCGCGACGGACGAGGCGTGGGCCGGCGGTTGGTTCCACACCGGCGACGTGGTGCGGGAGGGGCCGGACGGCTCCCTCTTCTTCGTCGACCGCAAGAAGAACATCGTCCGCCGCTCGGGCGAGAACATCGCGGTGGTGGAGGTGGAGGGCGCGATGGAGCAGGAGCCCGAGGTGGCCGGCATCGCCGTGGCGCCGGTGCCGGACGAGATCCGCGGCGAGGAGGTGTGCGCGCTGGTGCGGCTGCGCGACGGCATCCCCGCCGATCCCGATGTCGTGGCGCGGCGCCTGATGGCGGGCTGCGCCGAACGGCTCGCCTACTTCAAGGTGCCGGGCTGGATCGCCTTCGTCGACGCCATCCCCGTGACGGCGACCCAGAAGCTCCAGCGCGGCGAGATCCGCACCCTGGCCGCCCGGATCGTGACGGAGGGGCCGGTGGTGGACCTGCGGGCGGAGAAGGGGCGGCTCAGGACCGGGGGGCACTGAGGCCATGGCGCGGCGCCGGGCCGGATACGACGACATCGTGGTGGCGGTGCCCGTCACCGTCCCCTACGTCCGCTTCTCCATCCGAAGCGCCCACTGGTTCCTCGGCCGGGCACTGGGCGAACTCGTCCGGCGATCGGGCATCCCGAAGGCGGCGTTCGACGGGCTCTGCGTATCGAGTTTCACGCTCGGCCCCGACACCGGGGTCACGTTCGTCCAGCACGTCGGTCTCTCGCCCCGCTGGCTCGACCACATCCCGATGGGCGGCAACTCGGGCGTCGGCGCGCTGCGGCGGGCGGCCCGCGCGGTGCAGGCGGGCGACGCCGAGGTCGTCGCCTGCATCGCCGGCGACACCAACCACGTCGACAGCTTCCGCCAGGGCCTCGCCGGCTTCAGCCAGTTCGCCCGGGACGCGGTCTATCCGTACGGAACCGGCGGCCCGAACGCGAGTTTCGCGTGGCTCACGGCCCACTACATGCGCACCTTCGGGGCGACGGCGGAGGATTTCGGCAAGCTTTGCGTGGCCCAGCGGGAGAACGCGCGCTCGTTCCCGCACGCATTGCTGCGCCGGCCCATGACGATGGCCGACTACCTCTCCTCCCGAATGATCGCGGACCCGGTGCGGATGTTCGACTGCGTCATGCCGTGCGCGGGCGGCGAGGCGGTGCTGGTGACCACGGCCGAAACCGCGGCGCAATACGGGCTCAAAGCGGTGCGCCTGCTCGCCACCATCGAGCGACACAACGCCTTTCCGGAGGACCCCGTGCAGTTCCGCGGCGGCTGGGCGATGGACCGGGACGACCTCTGGGCGCAGGCGGGCCTCGGGCCGGAGGACGTCGACCTCCTCCAGACCTACGACGACTATCCGGTCATCAACCTGCTCCAGATCGAGGACCTCGGCTTCTGCGCCAAGGGCGAGGCGCCGGACTTCGTGCGCCGCCACACGCTCACGGTCGACGGCACGTTCCCGATGAACAGCTCCGGCGGCCAGCTCTCGGTCGGCCAGGCCGGGGCGGCGGGCGGCTATCTCGGCCTGACCGACGCGGTGCGCCAGTTGACGGGCGAGGCGCTGGGCGCCGCGGTGCCGGACTGCCGGGTGGCCGTGGTCAGCGGCTTCGGGATGATCTCCTACGACCGCGGCCTGTGCAGCGGGGCGGCCGTGCTGGCGGCCTGAGCGTCGCGGACCGAGCGCCACCTAAGGGTGGAAACCGACGGTGGTGGGCCTATCTCCAGGCGGGGCGGTCGGTCAGGGTCGCCGCTGGCCGGGGCCGTAGACGCCCGCTCAGTCCAGCTTGCGTGCGCGGGGCTTGGGAAGCTCGTTGTCCGTGTCCCAGGAGTCGACCCAGGCCACGACCTCTTCGATCGGAACACCGTAACCCGCTCTCGTCTGGGCCTGCGCCTCGATCGTTTCGGGCGCCAGATTCGGGGCTTCGGGCGGCGGTTGCTCCTGCCGCGACGCGGCATCGTGAACGCTCATCGCCTCGCCCCTCGCTGTCGATCCCGAAACGCTACGCCCTTGGACTGCAATCGGCGCCGCCGACGTCAACCGAGCCCCGCCTCCGCCAGCGCCGCCGCCTGCCGTGCCGCGAGCGCATCGGCGTCGAAGCCGTGGATCAGGTCCTGGAACAGACGGTACCAGTTGATCTCGGCCTTGAGGTGCAGGAACACCGAGCCGAGGCCGACGGCCGCACGGTCCATGAACACGAACTCGCGCGGGATCTCGACGCCGCCGACCTTGCGCAGTTCGGCGTGGACGGTCTGCGCCGTTTCCCGCCCATAGGCCCCGACCTTGCCGTCGGCGATCGTGCGCGTGCGGTCGTCGAGGATGGGGGCGTAGATGAAGCGCGCCCAGATGTTGAGGACGTCGATCAGTTCGCGCCGGAGGTCGGCGAAACCCCAGGTGCGGTAGGCCTCGATCGCCAGTTCCTCGTCGTCGTCGCGGATCGCGGTGTAGAGGTCGATGACGCCCTTCACGAACCGCGGCGGGAAGATGCGCACGCAGCCGTAGTCGAGCAGGTTGATCCCGTCGCCGTCCGGCCGGACCGAGTAGTTGCCGAGGTGCGGGTCGCCGTGGATGACGCCGAACTCGTAGAACGGCACGTACCAGGCGCGGAACATATGAAGTGCCAGCCGGTTGCGGACCTCGACCGGGGCGTCGCGGTAGGTCAGCAGCTTGGTCCCGTCGAGCCAGACCATCGAGAGGAGGCGGCCCGTCGACAGGTCCGGCACCACCTCTGGCACGTGGACGTGGGCCTCGTCGGCCAGCATCCGCCGGTAGAGGGCGATGTGACGGGCCTCGCGCGCATAGTCGAGTTCCTCGCGCAGGCGCTCGGCGATCTCGTCGTGGATCTGGCGGGTGGAGATCGCCTTGTCGTAGCGCTCGAACACGGAGAAGAGCAGCTTGAGCTGGCGGAGATCGGCGTCGACCGCCGACTGCATGTCCGGGTACTGGAGCTTGCACGCCAGGGGCCGGCCGTCGAGGCCGACGGCACGGTGCACCTGCCCCAGCGACGCGGCGGCGGCGGCGGTGCGCTCGAAGCTCGCGAACCTGCGTTCCCAGCCCGGGCCCAGCTCCGCCTGCATGCGACGCTTGACGAACGGCCACCCCATCGAGGGCGCGTCGGCCTGGAGCTGCTGGAGTTCCTGCACGTACTCCTGCGGGAGCGCGTCCGGGATCGTCGACAGGATCTGCGCGACCTTCATCAGCGGGCCCTTCAGCCCGCCGAGCGCCTCGCGCAGCTCCGCCGCGTGCGCCTCGCGCTCCAGCTTGATGCCAAGGAACCGTTCGCCGGCGACGCGGGCCGCGAGCCCGCCCATCGCGGTTCCCACCTTCGCATAGCGGGCGATGCGCCCGCCGAGCGTGTTCTCGTCCGTCCGATCGGCCATGACAGCGAGATGGTGCGGTGCGGCACCTCCGGCCAGTGGACCGACGGTCGCGCCCCCCCCTCAGAGCGGGCGCGACACGTCGTCGAGCGTGGACTGGAGGAGCGTGAGGCGTTCCCGGGCCGTGCGGTCGAGTCGGAGCGGCGTGACCGAGACCATGCGCTCGCGCAGCGTGCCGACGTCCGTGTCCGGGCCGAGGTCGCGGTCCTTCGGCAGGCCGGCCTCCGAGGGGTGCCGCTGGAAGCCGAGCCAGAAGTAGGATTGCCCCCGCCGGTCCGACCGCTGCTCCACGTCCATGGCGACGATCGATCCGCCGCCCTGCCGGCTGGCGCGCAGGCCCGTCACCTCGCCCGGCTCGACGTCGGGGAAGTTCACGTTGTAGCAGACGTCCTCCGGCCAGGGCGCCGCCCACAGGGCGCGCACGACGCCGGCGCCCCAGGTCCGCCCCGTCTGCCAGCGCAGCACGTCCCGGTTGCGGAAGGCCTGGCTGAGGGCGATGGCGCGGCGGCCCAGCACGAGGGCGGCGAACGCGGCGCTGGCCGTGCCGCTGTACGCCACCTCGTCGGCGATGTTCGCCCCACGGTTGACGCCGGACAGGACGAGGTCGGGCGGGGCGTCCACCATCACGTGCTTGAGCGCCATCACCACGCAGTCGGTCGGCGTTCCCTCCACCGCGAAATCACGCTCGCCGTGCCGGTGCAGGCGGACCGGATGGTGGAGCGAGACGCTGTGCGAGGTGCCCGACTGGTCGTCGCGCGGCGCGACCACCCAGACCTCCTCGGCGACCTCCGCCGCGACCGCACGCAGCACCTCCATCCCGGGGGCGTCGTAGCCATCGTCGTTGGTCAGCAGCACGCGTCCGATGCGGGCCATGTCGGGGGATCTCCGTCTCCGAGGAAGCCAGAGGGTTATCGTTCCCCGGGCGCGCGGACAAGGGGATGCGGTGCCGCCGTCACGCCCTTGTCGCCGAGGGGGTACAGCTTCCGCCTGTATTCCCGGGCGCAGCCCTGCTAGTCTGAGAGCGACACGACGGATCTGAGAGTGGCAGGCGATGGCACCGACGGGCGACGATTTCGACAGCTTCGGGTCAAGCGCGCCCATCTCGCAGGCCGCGTCGTCCGCCACCGGCGGCGATCGGAAGGCGATCGAGGAGACGGAGGTGGAACTCCGCGTCGTCCTCGGCACCGCGACGCTTCGCGTGCGGGACATCCTGAAGCTCGGCCGCGGCGCGGTCGTCGAACTCGACCGGTCGATCCGGTCCGCCGCCGACGTCTACGTGGCCGGCTATTTCATCGGACGCGGGGAAGTGACGGTGATCGAGGACCGCATGGGCGTCACCCTCTCCGACATCTTCAAGTCCGAGCGCAACCGCCGCTGACGCGCCGCGGGCGTCAGTTCGTCGTGTTGGCGGCACCGCTGCCGCGGGCGAACCGGACGAAGGTCGACAGGATCGCGGCCCCGCCCGCGATGGCGGCCGGATAGGCGAGATAGGGCTCCCACGCCGGCCGCCCCTCGGCCTCCGCCGCGGCGCGATCGGCGCGCGCGGTCTCGTAGCGCCCGTCGTAGAAGCGGACGAGCAACCGGCCGGCGTCGGCGTAGGCGCGGCGCAGTTCGGGATCGGTGACCGCGGACGGTGCCTCCAGCCCCCGCATCCCCGAGGCGGCCGAGCGGGGATGTAGCGCGTTCAGGGCCGGCAGGCGCCGGGCGAAGAATCGGGCGTAGTCGGCGCCCTCGGCCCGCCCCGCCACGGCGTAGGCCGCCGACAGCTCCTCCCAGTTGCGCGGGTCGACGGGCCAGCGGTCGACCGCCAGCGCCGCCGACAGGAGCGCATCCCCGCCCCGCCCCGCAAGGCGCGCCCGCGAGGCGGCCTCGCGGG
>CANGXM010000025.1 GCA_947457845.1 Rhodospirillales bacterium
CGCCCGCGGCCGCACCGGCGGCCAGCGCGAGGAGTTCCCTCCGGCGCGGCGTCACCGGCCGTGCCCCAGATGGGCGGACAGCGCCTCGATCTCCGCCTCGGTGAAGCCCTTGGCGAGGCGGTTCATGATCGTGGCCGGGAGGCGGTCGTGGCGAAAGGCGAGCATGGATGCCCGGATCGCCTCGGCGTCCAGCCCCTGCAGCGGCGGGACCGACCCGGCGCCACGGAGGTCCGGCCCGTGGCAGGTGCCGCAGGAGGCGGCGAGCAGCGCGGGGGCGATGCCCGACGCCTGGGCGGCAGCGGGTTGGGGAAGGAGGAGGAGGGCGAGGAGGGCGGGTAGCAGAACCTTTGCGGTCGGGAACCCGGGCACGGTGCGAAGACCCCCTCTTCCTGTCCCTCTCCCCGGGCGGGAGAGGGGACGCGGCTGCAAATTCACGGCCCCACTCCCCCCCGGGGAGAGGGGGCGGGGGTGAGGGGGTCACGCCGTCCCGGACCTCGCCGGAAGAGCGTTCCCCCTCGAACGACCGACGGCCGGGGCCCGAAGGCCCCGGCCGTCGTGCGCCGGGATCACGCCCAGCGCAGGTCGTGCTTGAGGATCGGCGTCGAACGGATCCGCTTGCCAGTGGCAAAGAAGATCGCGTTGGCGAGCGCCGGAGGCATCGGCGGACCCGCCGTCTCGCCGAAGCCGCCCCACCAATCGGTTTCCGAATTGGCGATGACGCTTTCGACGACCGGCATCTCCGGGAGCCGCAGCAGCTTGTACTTGTCGAAGTTGACGTTGTGGATCCGGCCGTCCTTGAAGTCGAGACCGCCGTGCAGGCAGTGGCTCAGCTCCCAGGCCACGCAGCTGCGCACCTGCTCGTGCGCCGCCCGCGGGTTGATGACCCAGCCGGTGTTGCTGACGACGAGGATCTTCTCGATGCTGAGGTTGCCGCGCCGCGACACCTCGACCGTGGCGCAGACGCCGACCGTCGCGCCATGGCTCTCCACCACCGCGACGCCCATACCGGTGCCCCGCGGGTTCTTCGTGGTGAAGCCCGAGATTTCCTTCATCTTGAGCAGCACGCGCTGCCAGCGCTCGTTGCCCTCCGTCATCTTGATCCGCCAATCCAGCGGATCCCACCCACCGGCGATCGCCATCTCGTCGACGTACTGCTCGATCAGGAAGCCGTTGCTGTTGTTGCCCGGCGCCCGGTTCGGCCCGACCGGCAGGTTCGACTGCACGACGTGCCGCTCGTAGCGGAAGTTCGGGACGTTGTACGGCATGTTGGCGATGCCGCGGTCGGCGTAGGCCGGCACCACCGGGTCGGCGACCGCCCGGGCGATCATGGCCCGGGGCAGCTTGTCGTCGCCCAGCACCGCCTCGAACCGCGCCCACACCGGCGGACGGGTCCGCGACTGGGTCGTGTCCTCCTCGCGCGACCAGAGCAGCTTGACCGGCCGCCCGACCTGCTTGGAGATTTCCACCGCCTGACGGGTGATGTCGACCGCGTTGCCGTTGCCGAAGGCGCCGCCCTGGAAGGTGCCGTGGACGAACACCTGCTTGGGATCGCGCCCCGCCTGGTCGGCCGCCAGCAGCAGCGTTGCGGAGACGTTCTGGGTGAAGCTCCAGACGTCGATGCGGTCAGCCTTGACGTCGGCGACGCAGGCCGGCGGGCTCATCGGCGCGTGCGTCTCGTAGGGACGCGAGTACTCGCCGCGGACCACCTTGTCGCCGGCCGACGCGAGGATCGGGCGCGGATCGCCCCGCACCTCCTCGGCGTGACGGCCCTCCTTGCCCATCAGGTCCTTCGCCTCGGTGTCCATCCCGGCGTAGCTGAACCGCACGCCAGGGCCGAGGTCCCATTCGATGGGCAGCAGGTCGAGCGCCACCTTCGCCCGATAGTAGCTGTCCGCGACGACGGCCACCGCGCTCCGCATGTCGGAGTTGGCCGGCCGGTCCTTCGTCTGCTTCAGCTCGACCACGGCGATCACGCCCGGCCGGTCCTTGATCGCGGCGGCGTCGAAGGACTTCACCTTGCCGCCCGGCACCGGCGACGCCTTGACCGCGGCGTAGACCATGCCGGGAACGCGAACGTCCACGGGATAGATGGCGCTGCCGTCGACCTTCGGGGCGACGTCCATGCGGGGAACGTCCTTGCCCAGCAGCCACCAGTCCCCGTACTTCTTGATCTTGGGTTCCTCGGCCAGCGTAACCTGGGCCGCGGCGGTCGCGAACTCGCCGTAGGTGCCGCGGTTGGTGCCGGCCGTGAGCACGCCCTGCTCCGCCTTCACCTGCGCGCGGTCGACGCCCCACTTCTTGGCCGCCGCCTCGCGCAGCCGCTCGCGCGCCGAGGCGCCGGCCTGCATGATGTGCGGATGGCGGTTGCGCACCAGATTCGACCCGCCGGTCGACATGTCCTTGTACTCGCCGCCGCGGGTCACGTGGCGGTTGGCGTCCGCCAGCACGGCGCGGACGTTCGCCCAGGGAACGTTCAGTTCCTCGGCGACCAGCTGGGCGACGGACGTCATGGCGCCCTGCCCCATCTCGGTGTGCGGGACGCGCACGGTGACGACGCCCTGCGGGTCGATCGTCAGCCAGGCGTTGATCTCGGTCGCCCCGTTCGTGTCCTTCCAGAGCTCGCCGTTCACCCCCGCCGCGGCCTCGGCCGCCCGCGGAAAGTTGAAGCCGAGTACCATGCCGCCGCCGACCGCTACCGCGGTGGTGATGAAGGCGCGGCGCGAAAGCTGCATCTGCGTCATTGCCCCCTCCTCACGACTGGCCGATCTTCACCGCGGCGTGGACCGCCTCGCGGATCTGGGTGTAGGTACCGCAACGGCAGAGGTTGTCCGCCATCGCCTCGTCGATCTGCCGGTCGGACGGGTTCGGGGTGCGGGCGAGCAGCGCCGAGGCGGCCATGATCTGGCCGGACTGGCAATAGCCGCACTGCGGGACCGTGTGCTCGATCCAGGCCTTCTGGACCGGATGGCTCCGGTCGTTGGACAGGCCCTCGATCGTCGTGATCTTGCGCCCGACGACGCTGGCCGCGTTGATGTTGCACGCCTTGGCCGCCTGGCCGTCGACGTGCACGGTGCAGGCGCCGCACTGGGCGATTCCGCAGCCGTACTTGGTGCCCGTCAGCCCGATCGTGTCGCGCAGGACCCAGAGAAGCGGCGTCTCGGGCTCCACGTCGACGTCGTGGTTACGACCGTTCACCGTGAGCGTGAACTTCATGGGGTGTCCTCCCGAAATGGACCCGTACCGCCGCGATGTTTCTTGTTCGGCGGATCGTGCGACCGTTCGACGTGGGCGCACGCACGGATAGGATACCCCTTCGCCGGGCGTTGCCAACACGTAAATCGTATACGACTGATGCTCGGCGAGCGTTTCGCGACGGGTCAGCCGACGGTGATCGTGGCGCTGTTCACGAAGGTGAGGTCGTGCGTGTCGTACCAGTCGAACCCGAAGGTCCCGCTGGCCTCGGCCCGGGCGAAGAACTGGAAGTAGGGGTTCGTCGCGACCGCCGGATAGAGGCGGGCCCGGAACACCTCGGCGCCGTCCTTGGTGCACGCGAAGCGCGACACGATCCGCTGACGCACCCATTCCTCGAACGGATCGAGGCGCAGGCCCGTCTCCATCGGATGGGAGATGAGGGCGCGGATCGCCACCACCTCTCCCGGCGCCGCGCGCGCCGGAACGCTCACCCGGGTCTGCGGGCGGAAGGCGGCGACGTCCGCGTTGGTGCCGGTGCCGATCTGGGCGCAGGCGCCGAAGCTGACCGAGACCTCCTGGTCCGCGCGGAGATGCCGGCCGTCGCTCATCTGGACGACGGCGGTCACCGTCTGCGTCCGCTCGAGCCGGATGCGCGTGGAGAACTCGCCGCGACCGCTGGCCGGCGTCATCCAGGCGGACAGGACGTGCGGCGTCGGGTTGCCGTGGGCCACCACGTGGACGACGCGGGGATGATCGGCCGCGGTCATCGCCGCGTCGACCCGCACCGTGAGCGGCACCGAGCCTCCGGCCTCCGCGTGCTGCGGCAGGTCCATCGCCAGCCCGTCGCGCCGGAAGCTCACCGGCCCGAGGAAGGCGCGGATCGCATCCTCCGCGTCGCGCCACAGGGGATCGAGACCGCGCAGGTCGGTGACCTGCGCGCCCGCCGGCGCCGCGAGGCCGCCGAGCCCGGCGACGGCGCCGGCCAGCAGTCCCCGGCGCGAAAGGTGGGTCCGACATGCCATGACGCGGTGTCCTCGCGCAACGGAGTCGACGCCGAAGGCACGGCATCGGCGACCGTGCGGAGCGTATGCACCACGGGCCGGCGGGACAAGCCCGACGTCCGCCGGCCGGCGGCGGACGTCGGTGCCGCTCAGGTTCCCGGACCGCGCAGCATGATCTCCTGGTTGCGCACCGCCTCCTGCACCCGACGCAGGCGGGCGGGATCGAGCGGGACCAGCCCGCGCCGGACGAGATAGCCGCCCGGCCCCATCGCCCTGTCCGAGACGTATTCGGCGAGGAACGCGCGCAGGGCAGGCACCGCCTCGGCGTTCGCCCGCTTGACGTAGACGAACAGCGGCCGTGCGACAGGATAGGCACCCGAGGCGATCGTCTCCGGCGTGTCGTCCACGCCTTCGATGCGTGCGCCCTCGATCCTGTCCCGATGGATCTCCAGAACGCCGTAGCCGAAGATGCCGAGCGTTCCCGGCGCCCCCTCCGTCACCCGGCGGACGATCAGCCCGTCGTCCTCGCCGCCGTCGGTCCAGCGGCCGTCCTCGCGCACGGTGGTGCAGAGCCGTCGGCGCTGGGCCGCGTCGTCGATCGCCCGCACCTCCGGCACCGCCTGGCATCCCGCCGAGAGGACAAGGTCCGTGAAGCTGTCGCGCGTGCCCGAGGTGGGCGGCGGGCCGATGACGGCGATCGGCCAGTCGGGCAAGCCCGCGGCGACCTGCCGCCAGCTGGTGTGGGGATTGGGGACGAGCCGGCCGCCCTGCGGGATCTCCTTGGCGATCCCCAGCCACAGCTGCGCCAGCGTGAAGTTCGGCGACGGCAGATCCTTGCGGTGCGCGACCACGATGCCGTCATGGCCGATCGGGATCTCCATGATCTCGTTCACGCCGCGCGACAGGCACTTCTGGAACTCCAGCGCGTTCATGCGCCGCGAGGCGTTCTGCACGTCCGGATGGCGCAGGTCGCTTCCCTGGCAGAACTGGTCGAACCCGTACACGGTGCCGACGCTGCGCACCTCGACCTTGCCGGCACCGCTGGCAGCCAGCGTCTCCGCGACGGTCCGGGTGAAGGGGGCGACGGTCGAGCTCCCGGTCGCGAGCACCGCTTCGCGCGCCTGCGCCACGGCGGCGGATCCCGTGCCGATCGTGACCGCACCGAGGATCGCCGCCGCGATCCGTGTCGTCGTCTTCATCCTCATGATCCCCCCTTCTGGACAGTGCCTTGGCGAGCCTGCGGCACGAACTTTCGACTCCGATCCGTGACCGTTCCGCTGTGGCCCGGGCACGCGGGTTCAGGCGACCGCCGGCGCCCCCGCGTCGCGCGTCCGCGGCAGGGCGAGCGTGACAAGCCAGCAGGCGAGGAGCATCGCAAAGGCCCCCCAAAGGCAGGTGGCGAGCCCGCCCCACTGGTAGAGGAAGCCCGAGAGCAGCGTGCCCGCGAACCGGCCGACCGCGTTGGCGGCGTAGTAGAAGCCGACGTCCTCCGCCGCCTTCTCCGATCCCGCATAGGCGAGGATCAGATAGGAGTGGACGGACGAGTTCACGGCAAAGGCGACGCCGAACAGCGCGAGGCCCGCGACGACGACGAGATCGGCGGCGCCAGTGTCGAGCATCAGCGCGCCGGCGAGCGCCGCCGGGATCAGGGTGAGGGCGAGGGACCAGCCCCGTGCGGCCGGCACCTCGGTCGCCAGCCCGTCGGCGCTGCGCCGGACCAGCGCCGGGGCCGCCGCCTGCACCACGCCGTAGCCGATGGTCCAGAGCGCGAGGAACCCGCCCACCATCGTGAAGGTCCAGCCCTCCGAATAGAGGAAGACCGGCAGCCCGACGACGAACCAGACGTCCCGCGCCCCGAACAGCACGATCCGGGCGGCGGCCAGCAGGTTCACCCCCCGGTTCTTCGCGAAGAGTTCGCGGGCGGATTTCGACGCCTTCGCCCCGCCCTTGAGCGGCGGCAACGAGAGCAGGACGCCGGCCAGGATCAGCGCCAGCACCCCCGCCATGCCCCACAGCGCCGTCCGGAACCCGGCCGCCTCCAGCAACAGGCCGCCGAGGAAGAAGCCGATGCCCTTCATCGCGTTCTTGGAGCCGGTGAACCACGCGACCCAGCGGAAGAGCCGTCCGGACGCCCCCTCCCCCGCCCCCCCGGCCGACCCTTCTGCCGCCGCCTCGCCCGCCGTCAGCTTGATGGCCGACTTCGAGGCCGTCTTGGTCAGGTCCTTCGCCACCCCGCACACGCCCTGCGCCGCCACGACCCAGGCGACCGAGAGCGCCGCGGTCCAGGACGGATCGAGTGCGGAGAGCATGAGGAAGCCGACGATCTGCGTCGCGAGCCCCACCGACAGCATCCGGGCGATGCCGTACCGGGCCGCGAGCCAGCCGCCGACGAGGTTCGCCACGATGCCGGCGGCCTCGTACAGGAGGAACAGGAACGCCAGCGCGAAGGGACTGTAGCCGAGCCGGTAGAAGTGCAGCAGCACCAGCATCCGCAGCGTGCCATCGGTGAGGGTGAACCCCCAGTAGGCGGCCGTGACGATGGCGTAGCTCGCGGTGGCGCCGACGGCCGGCATGCTCAGATGCCGATCCGCGCCATGTGGACCGCCAGATCCACCATGCGGCAGGCGTAGGCGACCTCGTTGTCGTACCAGGCGTAGATCTTGAGCAGCGTGCCGTCGGTCACCATCGTCGACGGCCCGTCGACGATCGACGAGCGCGTGTCGCGGGCGTAGTCGGCCGAGACCAGCGGCCGCGCCTCGTAGCCGAGGATGCCGGCGAGCGGTCCGGCGGCGGCGGCGCGGAACAGGACGTTGACCTCGTCCGCCGACGTCTCCCGCGCCATCTCGAACACGCAGTCGGTCAGGCTGGCGTTCAGCACTGGCGCGCGCACCGCGTGGCCGTTCAGCTTGCCCTTCAGTTCGGGATAGATCAGCGCGATGGCCGTGGCGCTGCCGGTCGTCGTCGGCGACAGCGAGAGCATGGCCGAGCGCGCGCGGCGCAGGTCCTTGTGCGGCGCGTCCACCACGACGTTCGTGTTGGTGGGGTCGTGGATGGTGGTGATCTGGCCGTGGCGGATGCCGATCGCCTCGTGCACCACCTTCACCACCGGGGCGAGGCAGTTGGTGGTGCAGGACGCCGCGGTGACGATCGGATGCCGCGCGGGATCGTAGAGACGCTCGTTCACGCCGACCACGACGTTCAGGACCGAGGGATCCTTGACCGGGGCCGCCACGATCACCCGCTTCGCGCCGCGGGCGAGATGGCCCTCGATGGTCTGCGGCGTGATGAACTTGCCGGTGCATTCCAGGACCACGTCGACGCCGAGGTCACCCCAGGGAACGTCGCCGGGCTTGGCGTGCTCGGTGAAGGACAAGCGCCGGTCGCCGATGCGGACCGCCCCCTCCCCCTCCGCCGCGATGGCAGGGCCCTTCCAGCGGCCCTGCACGCTGTCGAACTCCAGGAGGTGCGCGCAGGCGGCGGCCCCGCCCTTGATCTCGTTGAGGTGGACGACGTCCAGCCGGTTGCCCCGGCGCGGATCGTCGTCCGGCCGCTCCGCCGCGCCCAGGGCGGCGCGAAGGGCGAGGCGGCCGATGCGGCCCATGCCGCTGATGCCGACGCGCATGGGTCAGGCTCCGAGATTGGGGTTGGCGAGCGCCTCGATCCGGGCCTTGAGCGCCGGTCGCGGCAGGGTGCGGTGGGGAAGGTCTGCGAAGGCGACGAGGCGGCGCTTCAGCCCGGCGTAGAGTTCACCCAGCAGGGTCGCGCGCTCGGCCGCGTTGCCGGCGAACTTGGCCGGGTCCGGCAGGGGCCAGGAGGCCACGATCGCGTCCGGCCCGAAGTCCGGGCAGGGCTGGTCGACGAGCGTGTCGCAGAGCGCGATGGCACAATCCATCGGCCGGCCACGGAAATCGTCCCACGACTTGCTGCGCAGGGCCGAGACCTCGTGGCCCATCGCCCGGAGGTGGGTCACCACTTCCGGCAGCGGCCCTTGGAACGAGGGGGCCGATCCCGCCGACGCCGCCCGGAACCGCCCCTGCCCCACCGTCGTCAGGATCGCCTCGGCCATCACGGACCGGGCGGCGTTGCGGGTGCACAGGAAGATGACGTCGACCGGCCGCCCACCCGCGTCGCCCCGCGCGTCTGCGAGGACGAGGCCGGCCGGCTCCGCCAGATGGGCCAGCATCGCCCGCACCGCGTCGGGCCGGGCGACGTAGACGATGGAGCGACCGTGGCGGGTCGAGCCGATCAGGCCGGCCTGCTCCAGCGCCTTGAAATGGAAGGACATGGTGGAGGCGGGCACGCCCAGCCGGGCGACGATCTCCCCCGCCGGGAGCCCCGTTTCCCCCAGCCCCAGCAGCAGGCGCAGCAGGTCGAGGCGCGTGGGCTGCGCGATGGCAGCGAAGGCGGAAGCGATGCGATCCGTCTGCATTATTCCATCATGCCGGAATCATGGAATCATGCAAGCGTCTCCACCGGTACCCGCCGGAGCCGGCCGACCGCGACGAAGCACAGGAGCCCGCCGGCGCCGACCAGCACGAGCACCAGCAGCGACATCCCCGCCCCCGCCCGTTCGATGCCGAGAGCGAAGCCGAAGGGCGCCATGGCGGCCAGGAACTGTCGGACGAACGCCAGCCGGCCGAGACGCGCGCCGTAGGAGGCGGAGCCGAAAAGCGCCAGCGGCAGGCTCCCCTGCACGATGCTCTTCAGCCCCGACCCGAAGCCCAGCAGCACCGCGAAGACCGCGGCGCCCAGAACGGACGGGGCCGACGCCGTCAGGATCAGGACGGCGAGGAGCGGCAGCGCCATGGCGATCAGGGTGATGGTGAGCGGGTGTTGCCGGCTTCCGGCCGCCATGTTCACGAAGCGCACGAGGACCTGCGCCGGCCCGAACAGCGTCGAGACAAGAAGCGCCGACGCCCCGAGGCCGATCGCCTGGAGCGCAGGCACCATCTGCGCCAGCAGCGCCGACAACAGGAAGCCCGAGAGCGCGAACCCGAGGGCGACGAGCACCATGGCACGGGCGGCGAGCGCCTCCGGCAGTTCGGCCTCGGTCACCACGGCCCCGCCGCCCCCCGGCCGTCCGACGGGACGGAAGGGGTGGCGCCGCGCGATCAGCAGATGGAGCGGGAGGCACACGAGGGCGTTCAGCGCCGCGAACAGGAGGAAGACCGTCCGCCACTCCAGTTGCGCCGAGAGCCACGCCGTCAGCGGCCAGAACAGGGTCGAGGCGAAGCCGGCGATCAGCGTCAGGTGCGTGATGCGGAGCCGGCCGGCCGGCCCGCAGATCTGGACGATGGCGGCGAAGGCGGCGTCGTAGAGCACCAGCGTCGCGGCGATCTGGACGAGGCACAGGGCGGCGACCAGGAGCGGCCCGCTCGGCGCCAGGGCGACCACGACGAGAGCCGCAGCCGTGGCGAGCGAGCCCGCCGCCATGACCGGCCCCGCCCCGTGCCGGTCGATCATCCGCCCGACCCGGGGCGCGGCGAACCCGCCGACCAGCAGCGCGAGCGAGAGCGCGCCGAAGATCCAGGAGACGGGCCAGCCGACATGGTCCGCGATCGCGCCGGCGAGGATCGCGAAGGCGTAGTAGGTGGTCCCGTAGCCGATGATCTGCGTCGCCCCCAGCATCCAGACGAGGGCGACCTGCCCGGCGCGGTCGTCCCGCCCGGCCATGACCCCGACGCTCACGCGCAGCACGCGGCGACGGGTGTGGGGACGGCGATGGCCGCCTTCGGCCCGCAGCATCCCGACGCGACCGGGAGAACCGGGTCGGCCGAACAGGCGCCCGTCTCCGGCAGGACCAGCCGCACGTCCCGGGCCGCCGCCAGATCGCCGGCGATGGCGGCGACGACGGAGCGGACCTGTTCGTAGCCGGTCGCCATCAGGAAGGTCGGCGCGCGGCCGTAGGACTTCATGCCGACGATGTAGAAGCCGGCCTCCGGATGGGCGAGTTCGGCGGCCCCGTGCGGCGGCACCGTCCCGCAGGAATGCAGGTTGGGGTCGATCAGCGGGGCGAGCGCCGGTGGCGCCTCCACCGTGGGATCGATCTCGACGCGCAGTTCCCTGAAGATCGAGAGGTCGGGCCGGAAGCCGGTCGCCACAATGATGCGGTCGACGGCCAGCGACAGCGGATCGCCGCCCGACGTCCCGTCCACCGCGAGGCGCCCGTCCGACCGCCGGATGCGCTGCGCGGCGAAGGGCGCCACGAGCCGGAGCCGGCCGGCCTCGATGGCGGCCATGGCCGCCGTGCCGAGGGCGCCCCGCGCGGGCAGCCGGTCGTTGAGCCCGCCGCCCAGCACGCGCGCGAGGTTGTCCCGCCGCAGCGCCCAGACCACACGCGTCTCCGGCGCGTCGGCCTGGAGGCGCAGCAGGTCGAGGACGATGTTGATGGCCGAATGCCCGCTGCCCACCACGAGCGTGGTGCGGCCGGCGTAGGTGGCGCGCTCGGCCCCGGCGACGTCGGGGATGCCGGTCGCGATCGCGTCCGCCGCCTCCGCCTCGCCGGGGACCGGCAGCCCGTCCACGCCCATCGGGTTCGGCGAAAACCAAGTGCCGGACGCGTCGATCACCGCGCGCGCCTCGGTCCGGCGTTCGGCGCCCTCCCGGTCGGTCCAGGCAACGACGAAGGGCCGGTCCTCGCGGCCGGCGCTGGACATCTTGTCGAGACCCCGCCGCGTCACCGCGCGGACCCGCGCGCCGAACACGAGGTGCGGGGCGATGGCGGGCAGCGCCGCCAGCGGCTCCAGATAGCGCCGGACGATCTCCGCCCCGGTCGGAACGACCTTCGGGTTCGGCGGCTCCCATCCGGCCGCCGCCAGCAGCCGGCCGGCCGCGGCGTCGACGTTGAAGGACCAGGGCGAGAAGACCCGGACGTGGGCCCAGGCCCGGACAGTCGTACCGGGGCCGTCGCCCCGCTCCAGCACGAGCGGGGTCAGCCCGCGCTCGACGAGGTGGGCGGCGGCCGCGAGTCCGACCGGGCCGGCCCCGATGACGACGACGGGAAGGGAGGCGTTCATGGGATTTTCGCTCCTTGCATCGGGCTTCGATGCCTCAAGGGTCGATGCTTCAGGACAAAAAATTAGGCACAGCAGTCCGCAGCACGCCCGTCACGGGTCCGCGCGACGACGCGGTCGGCGTCGACCAGCGCATCGGTGATCTCGATCCAGGCGTCCACCGCCGTCCGCAGGGCCAGCTGTCCGCGGTCGGTCAGGGTGTAGACCTTGCGCTCCCGCCCGCCCACAACCTCGACCGCCGAGGTGACGTAGCCGCCCTCCTCGAACTCGCGCAGGACCGGGTAGATCGTGCCCTCCGAGGGCGAGCAGCAGCCGCGCGTCGTCTGCTCGACCCGGCGGGCGATGTCGTAGCCGTGCATCGGGCGGTCGTGCAGGACGCGCAGGATGAACAGCTTCGACAGGCTCATCTTGACGGTGCCGGCCCAATAGGCACGGTCGGTCAGATCCGGGGCGGCGCGGGCAGGACGGGCGAGGGTGCGGCTGGACATGTCACCCTTCTATGCCTCGATGTTCGAGGTGTCAAGCACGGAGGCGTCCGCGGCCGGCCAGCCTCGCCCCGGCCTCAGGCCGCGCGCAGCGCGTCGATCCGCGGCTGCCCACCGACGCGCGGGGCGAGCGACGACCAGACGCCCTGCGCCCCCGCCTGCCACGCCGCCCGGTCCGCGGGCTGGACGACCTTTCCGCCCTCGGCCGCGACCTTCGCCATCGACGTCGCCTCGTCCGCCACCATCAGCGCGTCGAAGTGGGGGGCCGCCTCCCGCGTCGCGGCGGCGAAGGCCGCCCTCTCCTCGGTGCCGAGCGTGCGCCAGAAGCCGGCCGACAGGACGAGGACGCCGGTCGCCCAGATGTGCGCCGTCTCGGTCAGGTAGGGCACGACCTCGTGCAGGCGGAAACCCGCGTAGGCGGACTTCGTCAGGTCCATGCAGTCGACGACGCCCGACTTCAGCGCGTTGTAGGTCTCGGGAATCGGGATCGGCGTGGGCAGGGCGCCGAACGCGCGCCAGAGCTCGGTGTGCAGCGGGCTCTGGATCACGCGGATGCGCTTGCCGCGCAGCTGGTCGGGCCGGACGATCGGCTCCTTGGCCAAGAGGTGCCGGGCGCCGTAGTTGATGAAGGCCGGGACCACGAAGCCCTGCGCCTCGAACAGCCCCTTCAGCCGGTCGCCCTGCGGCCCGTCCAGCGCGCGGCGCACGTGGGCGGCGTCGGCGAAGACGAAGGGCAGGTCGAGGATCTGGCTCTCCGGAACCCAGGACGAGAGCGCCGAGACGGTCGACAGGCTCGCCTGGACCGAACCGAGGCGGAGCCCCTCCGCCACCTCGCGCTCCCCGCCGAGCGCCGCGTTCTGGACGATCCGCAGGTCGAAGCGGCCGGGGACGAGCGTGGCGAGCCGCTCGCGCACGCGCAACCAGACCTGCGTCTCCGGCTTGTCCTCGCCGAACAGCGACGCGACCGTGACCGCACGGGTCTGGGCCCGCGCGATCGACGGCGCGCCAACCAGGGGCGCGGCGCCCAGGGGGGCGGCGAGCGCGAGGCCGCCGGCCTTGAGCAGCGTGCGTCGGTCGAGGCGGGACATGGGGGTGCTTCCGGTCGCTGGATCCGAAAGGATCAGATAAGGAGGCCGACGGCGATCGTCATCGCCGCGAGCGTCGCGAGGAGGACCGCCGTCAGGGGCCAGCAGGCGCGGAAGACGGACGCGGCCGGCAGCCCGCACAGGCTGCTCGTCACATGGACGAGGACGCCCACCGGCGGCGTCAGCCCGCCGATCATGAGGTTGACGACGAGGAGGACGCCGAAGGCCACCGGATTGATGCCGGCCGCGATGGCGGCGGGCAGCAGGAGCGGGGCGAACAGCAAGATGGCGGCCCCGATGTCGAGGACGCAGCCCGCCACGAGGAGGATCAGCATCGCGGCGATCAGCACCGTCCAGCGCCCGCCGCCCAGGTCGGCGAGAAGGGACGCGATCGCGACGGGCATCCGGTCGACGGCCAGGAGGAAGACGAAGGGCGCGGCCGTTCCGATCAGGAGGCCGATGGCCGCGGTCTCGCGCGCGCTCTGGCGGAAGACCGCAGGAAGGCCGCGCGGGCCCCGGAGCGCCACCGCGAGGACGAGCGCGTAGACCGCCGCCGTCGCCGCGGCCTCGGTCGGGGTGACGACGCCGAGGCGGATGCCGAGCAGCACGAGGACCGCGAGGCCGATCACCGGAACCGCGCCGCGCAGGGCCGCCCGCCGCTCCCCCGCCCCCGCGGGCACCGCCGCCGTCTCCACGCCCCCCATGCGGTGGAGGGCGACGGCCAGCGCCGCGGCCAGCACGAGGCCGGCGACGAGGCCGCCGGCGAACAGCGCGCCGACCGAAAGGCTGGCCGCGTTGGCGAGGATCAGGAAGGCGATCGACGGCGGGATGATGTTGTCCAGCACCGAGGTCGCGGCGACGATCGCGGCCGCCTTCTCCGGCGCGTGGCCGGCCTGCCGAAGCCCCGGTGCCAGCGCCTTCGCCCCGAAGGCGGCATCGGCGATCGAGGAGCCGGAGATGCCGGAGAAGAGGACGTTCGTCAGGAGCGTCGTCTGCGCCAGCCCGCCCCGCCGGTGGCCGACGAGCGCCCGGGCGAGGCGGACGAGGCGCCCCGCGAGCCCCCCCTCCAGCATCAGCACGCCGGTGAGGAGGAAGAAGGGGATCGCCAGCAGCAGGAACTTGCCGACGCCCGACGCCGTGGTCTGCACGATCGCCGCCTCGGGCAGCAGCGCGCCGAAGGGAATCGCCAGCGCCAGAGCCGAGACGAGGGCCTGGGGGAGCGGCGTGCCGAGGAGCATCCAGGCGAGCGCAAGGACGCCGGCGAAGACGGAGGGCGAGGCGAGTGCCGCGAACGGACCCGCGTGGGCGAGAGCGTGCAGCGCGGCTCCCACCGCGAGCGCGGCAAGGCCCGCGCGGGCGCGGCCCTCGGCCAGCGCGCGCAACGGGATCATCGCCACCGCCAGGCCCGCGCCGATCGGGACCGGGGCGAAGCGGATCCACTCCGGCAGACCCAGCACGACCGACGTCCCGCCGACCAGCGTCACCACCCCGATGCCCCCCGACAGGAGGACGAGGGCCGCGTGCGCGGAGACCCCGTCCGCCAGGACGCCGAGCGCGAGACGGCCCCGCGGCCCGAGGCGGGGCGCGATCAGGTCGAGCCGGATCGCGACCGCGCTGCCCGCGACGAGCGGCAGTCCGAGGAAGACGAGGGCGGTGAAGAGCCAGATCGCCAGCTCCTCGGTTCCAGCAAGCGCCGTGCCCGCCACGTAGCGCAGCAGGACCGACACCGTCACGAGGAGGAGGAGCGACGCCAGGAGTCCGGCCACGACCGCGCCAAGCGCGGCCTCGACCGCGCGGACGACGCCGGCCGCGACCGGTGCGAGCACCGGCCCCTGCGGCCCGCCGGGCCGGGACCGCGCCGTCATCGCACCGACGGTCGCGGCCGCGGGGGCAGCCTTGAGGGAACGATCTGCAACGCGCCCCTGCAACGGTGGTTACCGGTCACCGACCGAAACCACTTCTAACCCCTTGAAAAATGGTGGGTGATGAAGGACTCGAACCTTCGACCCGCTGATTAAGAGTCAGCTGCTCTACCAACTGAGCTAATCACCCGTCCGCCGGTACGCGTGGGCCCGTGCGAGGGGGGCCTTATACCCAAGCGTCGGGGGCTTGTCGAGCCTCTTCGACCGGAGCCACATGCAGGGGGCGTCATCCCGTCCGTGCGGGTTGCACCTGGGCGCTCGGAGCGGCGGGCGGGCTTCGGGCGGGGTTGCGGCGCTGGGCCTCGAGCAGCATGTCGCGGGCGATCGGCGCGGCCACCGCCGAGCCGCCGCCACCGTGCTCCACGATCACCGAGACGACGTAGCGAGGGGCCTGGATCGGCGCATAGCCGACGAACAGCGCGTGGTCGCGCTCGCGCCACGGCTTGTCCTCGTTGCGGATCACGCCGCGGTCGCGCTCGGCCATGGTGATGCGGCGGACCTGGCTGGTCCCCGTCTTCCCGCCGTACTCGAGCCCCCGCTCGGTGACGCGCATCTTGTAGGCCGTCCCGCGCTGGTCCATCGTGACCGCGTTCATTCCCGCCAGCACGAGGTCGAGGCTCGCGCGCGACACGCCGACCGGCGGCCACTGGGTCTGCTCCTCCGGCCCGTCCTGCACCTGCCTCGTGACGTGGGGCTTCACCGCCGTCCCGCCGTTCACCATCCGCGCCGTCATCACCGCGAGCTGCAGCGGCGTGGCGAGCACGTAGCCCTGGCCGATCGAGGCGACCAGGTCCTCGCCCGCCTGCCACGGCACGTTGAAGCGCCGCTGCTTCCAAGCCCGGTTCGGGATGAGGCCCGGCCGTTCCCCGGGCAGGTCGATCCCCGTCTGCTGGCCCAGGCCGAACCGCAGGCTCATGTCGTGGATCCGGTCGATGCCGAGGCGCCGCGACAGGTCGTAGAAATAGACGTCGCAGGATTCGCGCAGTGCGCCGATCATGTCGAGCGTGCCGTGTCCGCCCCGCTTCCAGCAGTGGAAGCGGTGATCGCCCAGCTCCATGTGCCCCGGGCAGAAGACGGCCGTCTGCCGCGTGGCGAGCCCCGCCTCCAGCGCCGCGAGCGCCACGATCATCTTGTAGGTCGAGCCCGGCGCGTACTGGCCGGTCGTCGCCTTGTTGGTGAGCGGCGCGGTGGGATCGGAGGTCAGCTCGAGCCAGGTGTCCGCGCTGATCCCGTTGGGGAAGAGGTTGGGATCGAAGCTCGGGCTGGAGCAGAGCGCGTAGATGGCGCCCGTGTGCGCGTCCATCACAACCGCCGCGGCGCTCTTCTCCTCGGCAAGGCGGGTCTGGGTGAACTCCTGCAGCGCGATGTCGAGGGTGAGCTGGACCTCGCGCCCCGTCTTGCCCTCGTCCCGCGCGATCTCCCGGATCACGCGACCGACCGCGTTCACCTCGAACTGGCTCGCGCCGGCGCTGCCGCGCAGGGCCTTGTCGTGGATGCGCTCGATGCCGCTCTTGCCGATCCGGAAGCCGGGAAGCCCCATGACGGGGCTGCGCTCGGCCCGCATCTCCGCCTCCGACACCGCGCCGACGTAGCCCAGCACGTGCGCCGTCACGGGCCCGTAGGGATAGTCGCGCGTCTCGCCCACCTCGATGCTCACGCCGGGGAGCTCGGGCGCGTTGACCTCGACCGTCGCCACCTGCTCCCAGCTCAGGTTCTCCTTCACCGTCACCGGCACGAAGCGCCGCCGCCGCTGCACCTCCCGCTGCACGCGCCGGATCTCGGCCTCCGACAGGCCCAGCACGTTGCCGAGGCGGCTCAGGACGGTGGGGACGTCGCGCGCCTGCTCGGCGGTGATGACCGCACGGAAGTTCTGCTGGTTCACCGCCAGCAGGATGCCGTTCCGGTCGGTGATGACGCCGCGGGCGGGGGTGAGCAGCCGCATCGTGATGCGGTTGTCGTCGGCCAGCACCCTGTAGCGGTCCGCCTCGACGACCTGGAGGTAGTAGAGCCGGGCCGCGAGCGCGCCGAGGATGCCCGTCTGCATCGCGCCGAGCACGAGGGCCCGGCGGGTGAACTGGCGGGCGCGGTCCTGGTCGCGGTCGCTCACTCGCTCACTCCAGCACGAGGAAGGCGCGATGGAGCTGCAGGCAGACGGCGGCGACGAAGGGGAAGGCCGCCGTGGTCAGCACCGCCTGCAGGAGCACCGGGCGGATCGGCAGGACGACGAGGTTGATCGCGCAGACGAGCAGGTAGGAAACGAGCGCCACGAGGAGAGCGATCGCCGCGAACGCCGCCCACATGATCAGGACGTTGCCGCGCGACAGGATCCGGCGCTGGCTGAGGACGACCGCGTGGACGAGGAGGAAGCCGACGGCGGTGAGCCCCGGCATCGACCCCGAGGTCAGGTCGCCCAGGACCCCGAAGAGGAACGCGAGCCAGGGCGGCAGAAGATCCGGCCGGTGGATCGCCCAGTAGTAGACCGAGGCGAGCGCCAGCTGAGGCGCGATCGCCTCCCACCCCGGCAGCGGCACGGGGACCACGCCGAGGAGGATGAAGACCAGCGTGATCGCGGAGGGCGCGATGCTGCGCCCCTGCCGGTCCAGCTGGTGCAGGAAGCCGCCGCCGGTCACGGCGACGTGCCCAGCAGGTTCGTCGGCAGGCCGAAGTCGAGGATCTTGACATGCTCCAGCCGGCGCAGGTCGGTCAGTGGCTGGACCCGGATCATGCGCTCGGTCACCGAGCCGACGACGCCGATCGGCAGGCCCGCGGGGAACATGCCTCCGACGCCGGAGGTCACCACGCGGTCGCCCACCGCGACGTGGGCGTCGGACGCCAGGTGCATCAGGCGTGGCCGGTCGGTGTTGTCGCCGGCCAGCACCGCGCGCACCCGCCCCTCTTCGAGCTGAACCGGAATGCGGGCGTTCAGGTCGGTCACGAGAAGGACGCGCGACGACCACTCCCCCACCTCCACCACGCGGCCGACGACGCCCACGCCGGACATGGCCGCCTGCCCGCGCCGCACCCCGTTGCGACGACCGGCCATCACCAGCACGGTGCGCACGAAGGCGCCGCCCGGTTCCGCCACGACCCGCGCGGTGACGAACGAGACCGCGGGATCGGGACGGACGTTGAGGAGCGTGCGCAGGCTGCGGTTCTCGGCCTCGAGCCGGAGTGCCGCCTGCTGCCACTGGAGAAGGAGCGCGTTCTGCTCGCGCAGGCGCTGGTTCTCGCCGTAGAGGTCGCGCGCCTCGATGACGGCGTCGACCACCCGCGCCGCCGTCGCCGCCGGTGCGGCGAAGGCCTCCAGGATGGGCGCGAAGGCGTCGATGACGCGCCCGCGGATCGTATCCGCCGCCGGCGTGTCGACGCGGCCCGCCACCATCAGCATCACCGAGGCCACGATGAACAGGAAAATGGAGAACCGCTGCGCCCACGCCCGCAGGGGTGCGGTGAGGCGGACGACGGACGGAGCGGTTCGGGGCTTCAGGGCCAAGGTCGTGCTCGGGTGTGGGTGTCCCCGCGACCGCGGGACGGCCGCCTTTCAATCAATAGGTGCTGATGAGGACGTTCCGCAACGTCCGCATCTCCTCCAGCGCGCGCCCGCTGCCAAGCGCCACGCAGGAGAGCGGATCGTCGGCGATCGAGACGGGAAGCCCCGTCGCATGCCGCAGGACGTAGTCGAGGTTGGTCAGGAGGCCGCCGCCGCCGGTCAGAACGATGCCCTTGTCGACGATGTCGGCGGCCAGTTCGGGGGCCGTGTGCTCCAGCGCCACCTTCACCGCCTCGACGATGGCGCTCACCGGCTCGGCGAGGCTCTCGGCGATCTGTCGCTCGCTGATCAGGATCTCCTTGGGCACGCCGTTCATCAGGTCGCGGCCCTTGATCTCCATCGTCCGGCCCTCGCCGTCCTCCGGCGGGGCGGCGGAGCCGATCTCCTTCTTGATCCGCTCGGCCGAGCTCTCGCCCACCAGCAGGTTGTGGGTCCGGCGGATGTAGCCGATGATCGCCTCGTCCATCTTGTCGCCGCCGACGCGGACCGAGCGCGCGTAGACGATGCCGCCAAGCGAGATGACCGCGACCTCGGTCGTGCCGCCGCCGATGTCGACGACCATGCTGCCCGTCGGCTCGGTCACCGGGAGGCCGGCGCCGATCGCGGCGGCCATCGGCTCCTCGATGAGGAAGACGCGGCGCGCGCCGGCGGTCTCGGCCGACTCCTGGATGGCGCGGCGCTCGACCGCGGTGGAGCCCGACGGAACGCAGATGATGACCTGCGGGCTGGCGAAGCTGCGCCGGTTGTGAACCTTGCGGATGAAATGCTTGATCATCTCCTCCGCGACCTCGAAGTCGGCGATCACGCCGTCGCGCAGAGGCCGGATGGCCTGAATGTTCCCGGGCGTGCGGCCCAGCATCAGCTTCGCCTCGTCGCCGACGGCCAGCACCTGCCGCTTCCCGCGGACGTTGGCGATGGCGACGACGGAGGGCTCGTTGAGGACGATGCCGCGGCCCTTCACGTAGACGAGCGTATTGGCCGTACCGAGGTCGATGGCCATGTCGGCCGACAGCCACCCGAGAGCTTTTGAGAGCATGAAATCGTCTGCTTGCGCCAAAGGGAGGGGTGCCCACCCGTGGCGGGCACCCCTGAAAGGCGGTTTATATCACGCCGAAAGCGCGGCGGGAGCGGTCTTCTCACGCTTGGTGAACAGCTTGTTCAGCGCGTGCAGGTAGGCCTTGGCGCTCGCCACCAGCGTGTCCGCGTCGGCCCCCTGCCCGTTCACGGACTTGCCAAGTTCCTCCAGGCGGACCGTCACCTCGGCCTGCGCGTCGGTTCCCTCGGTGACGGCATGGACCTGATAGAGCTTCAGCATCGCCTCGTGCGGCGCCAGCGCCTTGACCGCGTTGAAGACGGCGTCGACGGGGCCGTTGCCGAGCGTCGAGACCCGCTTCAGTTCGCCGTCGATCTCCAGTTCCAGCGTCGCCGATTGCGGCCCGCGCGATCCCGCCATGACGGCCAGCGAGACGAAGCGGATGCGGTCGTTGGCGTGGCCGATCTCGTCGTCGACCAGCGCGATCAGATCGTCGTCGTATACGTCCTTCTTGCGGTCGGCGAGCGCCTTGAACCGCGCGAAGGCGTCGTTCAGCGCGTTGTCGCCCAGTTCGTAGCCGAGGTCCTTCAGCTTCGCGCGGAAGGCGTGGCGGCCCGAGTGCTTGCCGAGCACGAGGGTCGACTTGTTCAGGCCCACCGACTCCGGCGTCATGATCTCGTAGGTGCCGGCGTGCTTCAGCATCCCGTCCTGGTGGATGCCGCTCTCGTGGGCGAAGGCGTTGGCGCCGACGATCGCCTTGTTGGGCTGCACCGGGAAGCCGATCGTCGCCGACAGCGTGCGCGAGGCGCGGGTGATCAGTTCGCTGCGGATGCGGCTGTCGTAGGGCATGCGGTCGCCGCGCACGCGCAGCGCCATCACGACCTCCTCCAACGCGGTGTTGCCCGCGCGCTCGCCGATGCCGTTGATCGTGCACTCGATCTGCCGGGCGCCCCCGGCGACCCCGGCGAGCGAGTTCGCGACCGCGAGGCCAAGGTCGTTGTGACAGTGGACGGAAAAGATCACCCGGTCCGCCCCGGGCACCCGCTCCTTCAGCATCCGGAAGATGTTCCCGTACTCGTCGGGAACCGCGTAGCCGACGGTGTCGGGGATGTTGATGGTGGTCGCCCCGGCCCGGATCGCCAGCTCCACCGCCCGGCACAGGAAGTCGGGCTCGGTCCGGCTGCCGTCCTCGGCGCTCCACTCGACGTCGTCGGTGAAGTTCCGCGCGAGGGACACCGAGGCGGTGATCGCCTCCAGCACCTGGTCCGGCTCCTTCTGGAGCTTGAACTTCATGTGGAGCGGGCTGGTGGAGATGAAGGTGTGGATGCGCCGCCGCGGGGCGGGCGCGACCGCTTCCGCGCAGCGTTCGATGTCGCCGCGGGCCGCCCGGGCGAGCCCGGCGACGGTGGAGCCCCGCACCACCTTCGCGATCTCGTTGACCGCCTCGAAGTCGCCGTTCGACGCGATCGGGAACCCGGCCTCGATGATGTCAACACCCATTTCCTCGAGCAGCAGCGCGATGCGCAGCTTCTCCTCGAGGTTCATGGAGCAGCCGGGCGACTGTTCCCCGTCGCGCAGCGTGGTGTCGAAGATGAAGACGCGGTCGGTGTTGGCGTTGGTCATGGACTGCGGATCCTTCGCGTCGGTCCGTCCTCTGTCGGACCGGCGGTCCCGTGCCGGCCAGGGCGGCGGGACCGCGGGTTGGGCTATCGGCCGAAGGCCGTGGTGTCGGCCCCCTGAACGCCCGTGACGGTGCGGATGCGATCGCCCCGCCGCCGGTCGGCGCTCAGGGGCCGATAAGTCGAAGGAGGCCGCGCACGGACGCGCCGCGACCGGCGATGCGCCGATCCGTCCGGGCGATCGCCCGATATGCCGCGTCCAGTGCCGTCATGGCGAAAGCGCCGTGTATCCGCCGAAAAGGACAGGTAGCGGAACCGCGGTCCCGCAGCCTTTCATTACCGCCAACGCCCGGACGGGCGCAACGGTGAATCGCGCCCCGAAGCCGCCCGGTCGGTCAGTGGACCCGGGCGACGCGCCCGCGGATCCGCGCATAGGGCCGGTGGAACCGCGACACGAGACCGTCGATCCGCCGCCCGACGTCCTCGTCCGCGCCGGTGCGCAGCTTCGCGAGGTTGTCGCGCATCACCCGGGTCATGAAGCCGTCGAGGCGGACCTGGCGTTCGACGCCGTCGAGGTAGTGGGTCCAGATGTCCATGGTGTCGCTCCCGTCTTCGGTCGTTCGGGGCCACCGACCGGCGTTGGCGCGGCCGGGCTCGACTGATGCGGGCTGAACCACCGCCGGTCGTCCGTCGGTCCGGCGACGTCCCGTGACATCGCCGTGACATCGACCCTCCCGGCTTGCTTCACGATCGCCATGATTCCGGAAAATCGAGGCGGACGGCGGGGTCGCGGCTGAGGGGACGTCCGCACCCCCGTCATCAGACATAACCCGCTTGATGCGCACCCCCCGATTGCGCGCTCGCAAGCCCGGGGGCGGACCCCGACAGTGGTGACCCCGATACGGGAGGAGCGAAAAATGGAAGCCCAAAGAACCCAAACGGCGTCGCGGAACGAAACCGTCGCCCAGCTCGAGCGGGAGATTCCGAGCCTGCGCCGGTTCGCCCGCGCCCTGGTGGGCGACGCGGTCCGTGCCGACGATCTCGTCCAGGACGCGCTCGAACGGGCCCTCACCCGGCTCGACACGTTCCAGCCGGGCACCAACATGCGGGCGTGGCTCTTCACGATCCTGCGGAACGCCTTCATCAACGACCTGCGCCGCGCCCGGATCTCGCCGGCGGCACCGGAGACGATCGAGGGGCTGATGGCGCCGTCGCCGCCCAGCCAGGACCACGGCCTGGCCCTCGGGGACCTGCGCCGCGCGCTCGATCGGCTCTCGCCCGAGATGCGGGAGGTCGTCCTCCTTATCGGGCTGGAGGGCCTCAGCTACGAGGAGGCCGCCGACATCCTCAAGGTGAAGGTCGGAACGGTGAAGTCCCGCCTCTCGCGGGGTCGCGAGGCACTGCGCAAGCTGCTCGACGGCGAGGTCCGGATGGGTGGTGCTGCAGGCGACCGTCCGCGCATGTCGGCGACGCAGGAGCCGATCGAGGCGATGATCGTCGAGTTCAACCGCCCCAGCCGCCAGATGGCCCAGCCCCTGACGGAGGACGGCGAACGGCCGGTCCGCCGGATCGCGGGCGGGACGGCGTAGCGCGGCGGCCATTCGCAGTGCCCGGAACGGCAAAGGGCGGATCCTCGCGGATCCGCCCCTTTTCTTCGCCGACGGGTCGGCTCCGGCTCTCAGTTCTTCGCCTTGTCGACCAGCTTGTTCTTCGAGATCCAGGGCATCATGCCGCGCAGTTGCTCGCCCACCTTCTCGATCGGGTGATCGGCCGCCCGGCGACGGGTCGCCTTGAAGCTCGGCTGGCCGGCCTTGTTCTCGAGCACCCAGTCGCGGGTGAAGCGGCCGGACTGGATGTCGTCGAGGATGCGCTTCATCTCCGCCTTGGTCTCCGGCGTGATCAGGCGCGGGCCGCGGGTGTAGTCGCCGTACTCCGCCGTGTTGGAGATCGAGTAGCGCATGTTGGCGATACCGCCCTCGTACATGAGGTCGACGATCAGCTTCACCTCGTGCAGGCACTCGAAGTACGCCATCTCCGGCGCGTAGCCGGCCTCGGTCAGCGTCTCGTAGCCGGCGACGATCAGCGCCGTCAGGCCGCCGCACAGCACCGCCTGCTCGCCGAACAGGTCGGTCTCGCACTCTTCCTTGAACGTCGTCTCGATGATGCCCGACCGGCCGCCGCCGATGGCGCAGGCGTAGGAGAGCGCCACCTCGAGCGCGTTGCCCGACGGGTTCTGGTGCACCGCCACGAGGCAGGGCACGCCGCCGCCCTTCTGGTACTCGCCGCGGACCGTGTGGCCCGGGCCCTTCGGCGCGATCATGAACACGTCGATGTCCGCGCGCGGCTCGATCAGGGCGAAGTGGATGTTCAGGCCGTGGGCGAAGCAGATCGCCCCGCCGGCCTTCATGTTCGGGCCGAGGTGGTCGCGGTAGAGGTCGGCCTGCAGCTCGTCCGGCGTCAGCACCATGACGATGTCGGCCCACTTGGCGGCGTCCGCCGGCGCCAGGACCTTGAAGCCCTGCCCTTCGGCCTTGGCCGCCGAGGCCGAGCCGGGGCGCAGCGCCACGACCACGTCCTTGACGCCGCTGTCGCGCAGGTTGAGGGCGTGGGCATGGCCCTGGCTGCCGAACCCGACCACGGCGATCTTCTTGCTCTTGATCAGGTTCACGTCGGCGTCACGATCGTAGTACACGCGCATCGGGGCGTTCCTTTTCGGTCTTTCGATTGATTGCGTCCGTCAGGCGACGGAAACGGGGGGAAGGATCCGGTCGACGAGCGCGTCGTTGGCCGGGGCGAAGGGGTTGACGAAGGTGACGCCGCCCAGCGTGCGGCCGTCCTGGTAGTCCTCGGTCAGCAGCCAGCGGCAACCCGCCGACCGGACGGTCGCCCAGATCAGCGCGTCCCAGAACGGGATGCCGTGCTCGACGTGGGCGTCGAGGCCCGCGTCGAAGTCGGTCGGCGTGGCGGCGACGACGTCGAAGCTCGCCCGCATGCCCGCGACGATCCCGGCAAGGGCGGTCCGCGGCATCTCGCGCAGCCGGCGCGACGCGTGGACGAACTCCCCCAGCACCTGCTGCGCGAGAACGCCGCCGGCGGGCGCCGCGCGCAGGACGATCTCCGCCGCGCGGGCCTGCCGCCGGGCGTTCCCCGCGTCGTGCACGTACATCAGGATGTTGGTGTCGAGCGCGACCATGCCGTCAGTCATAGTAGTCTTCGGTCGTCAGGCGACGGCCGCCGAGGTCGATCGGGTTCGCCGTCATGATCCGCACGAGGTCGCGGGCGGCGGCGGTGCGGCGCAGCCGGTCGTCCTCGGCCTCGTCGCCCGTCACCGGAACCATCCGCATCGCCGGCTTCCCGTGCTTGGTGACGAGGATCTCCTCGCCGTTGCGGACCCGCTCCAGCAGCTTGGAGAACTGCTGGTTCGCCTCCCGCGAGGTGACGCGAACGACCATGACCCGCTCCGGAATGTAGGACGTCCTACATGCGCCGGCCGGGCCGGCGCGTCAAGGACGTGTCAGAGCCCCTCGGACCCGCGGCTCATGGCGACCGCGCCCGTGCGCGACAGCTCGACGAGGCCCAGCTGGCGCATCAGCTCGATGAAGCGGTCGAGGTCGTCGCTGGTGCCCGTCAGCTCGAAGACGAAGCTGGACAGCGTCGCGTCCAGCACGACGGCCTTGAAGATGTCGGCGATGCGCAGCGCCTCAATGCGCTTGTCGCCCATCCCGGCCACCTTCACCAGCGCCAGCTCGCGCTCGATGTGCGGCCCCTCCTCGGTCAGGTCGCGGACCTTGTGGACCGGGACGAGGCGGGACAGCTGCGCCTTGATCTGCTCGATGATCATGGGCGTGCCGCTGGTGACGATCGTGATGCGCGACAGGCCGCGGTCGCGCTCGACCTCGGCGACGGTCAGGCTCTCGATGTTGTAGCCACGGCCGGAGAAGAGCCCGATGACGCGGGCCAGCACGCCCGGCTCGTTGTCCACGAGCACGGCGATGGTGTGACGTTCGATGGTCGTGTCCACGGGGAACTGTCTTTCGTGTCTGTCGCGGGCGGGGTTCGGCGCCGGTCCTCAGACCAGCACCATCCCCTCCTCCGGCGTCGCCTCGCCCAGCGTCTCGCTGGGGCCCAGCAGGATCTCGTTGTGCGCCTTGCCGCCCGGGATCATCGGGAAGCAGTTCTCCTTCTGGTCGACGCAGATGTCCGCGATGACCGGGCGGGGCGTCTCGATCATGGTGCGGATGACGTCGTCGAGTTCCGACGTCTTGGTCGCGCGAAGGCCCACGCCGCCGAACGCCTCCGCCAGCTTCACGAAGTCGGGCAGCGCCTCGGAATAGCTCTCCGAGTAGCGCTCGCCGTGCAGGAGTTCCTGCCACTGGCGGACCATGCCCATCCACTGGTTGTTCAAGATGAACACCTTGACCGGCAGCCGGTACTGCAGCGCGGTCGACATCTCCTGGATGTTCATCAGGATCGACGCCTCGCCCGCCACGTCGATGCACAGCGCGTTCGGATGCGCGATCTGCGCGCCGATCGCGGCCGGCAGGCCGTAGCCCATCGTCCCGAGCCCGCCGGAGGTGAGCCAGCGGTTCGGCTCCTCGAAGGGAAGGAACTGGGCCGCCCACATCTGGTGCTGGCCCACCTCGGTCGAGATGTAGGCATCCTTGCCGCGGATGTGCTCCCGCAGGCGCTCCAGCGCGTACTGCGGCTTGATCACCCGGTCGGTCTTCTCGTAAGAGAGGCAGCGCTTGGCCCGCCACTCCTCGATCTGGCGCCACCACGCGGCGAGCGCGTCCTTGTCGATCCGCGGCTTTCGCTCGCGCCAGATCTCCAGCGCCATCTCCAGGAACGCCTCGCAGTCGCCCACGATCGGCAGGTCGACGCGCACGCTCTTGTTGATCGACGAGGGGTCGATGTCGACGTGGATCTTGGCCGATCCCGGCGAAAAGGCGTTGAGGCGCCCCGTCACCCGGTCGTCGAAGCGCGAGCCGATCGCGACCATCACGTCGCAGCCGTGCATCGCGAGGTTCGCCTCGTAGGTCCCGTGCATGCCGAGCATGCCGAGGAACTGCCGGTCGGACGCCGGATAGGCGCCGAGGCCCATCAGCGTGTTGGTGACCGGATAGCCGGTGAGGCGCACGAGCTCGGTCAGGAGCGCGGAGGCGCGGGGGCCGGAGTTGATGACGCCGCCGCCGGTGTAGAAGATCGGGCGCTTGGCGCGGGCGATCATCTCCACCGCCTGTTCGACCTTCGCCCGGTCGGGCTTCGTCTGCGGCCGGTAGGTCTTGTGCTGCACGTGCTCGGGGCCGACGTAGACGCCGTCCGCGAACTGGATGTCCTTGGGCAGGTCGATCACGACCGGGCCCGGGCGGCCCGAGCGGGCGACGTGGAACGCCTCGTGGACGATCCGCGCCAGCTGGTTCACGTCCTTGACGAGGTAGTTGTGCTTGGTGCACGGCCGGGTGATGCCCGTCGTGTCGCACTCCTGGAAGGCGTCGTTGCCGATGAGGTGCGTGGGCACCTGCCCGGTCAGGCAGACGATGGGGATGCTGTCGAGCAGCGCGTCGGTCAGCCCGGTCACTGCGTTCGTGGCGCCCGGGCCGGACGTCACGAGCACGACGCCCACCTTGCCGGTCGAACGGGCGTAGCCCTCGGCCGCGTGCACCGCCGCCTGCTCGTGCCGCACGAGGATGTGGCGGATCGCGTTCTGGCGGAAGATCGCGTCGTAGATCGGAAGTACGGCGCCGCCCGGATACCCGAAGATGACCTCGACGCCCTGGTCGCGAAGCGCGCGGAGGACGATCTCGGCACCGGTCAAATGGGTCTCGGACATGGCACGTCTCTCGGTCTGAAATTGGCTCCGTCACCCGCCCTGCCGGCGGGGAGCGGCACCCTATGCGCTGCAATGCAGCAGGTCAACAGCATTTGCAAACAAACGGAAAGCCTGTGCGGGCAAGGCTTTCCGTTTATTGCGCGAGAGCGCCGACGGCCTCCGCGAGGCGCCCGATCGCCGGGGCCGCGACCTCGGGCTTGGCGAGCGAGAAGCTGAGGCGGATCGTGTTCGTCCCGGAGCGGTCGGGGAAGAAGGCGGCGCCCGGGACGAAGGCGACGCGCGCCCCTTCGACGCACCTCGCCAGAAGCCGCGCGCCGTCGACCGCCGCCGGCAGGGTGAGCCACACGAACATGCCGCCCTCGGGCCGGCTCCACGACACGCCGGCCGGCATGTGCCGCGACAGCGCCGCCAGCATCGCGTCGCGCCGCTCGCGATAGACGGCGCGCAGGCGCGGGATCTGCCGGTCGAGCGTGGTCATCGCGACCTCCAGCGCCACCATCTGGTTGATGGTGCTGGTGTGCAGGTCGCTCGCCTGCTTGATCAGAACGAGGCGGCGCAGCGGATCGGCCGGCGCCACGACCCAGCCGACGCGGAGCGCCGGCACCAGCGTCTTGGAGAAGGTGCCGAGGTAGAGGACGTTGCCGGCGGCGTCGAACCCGCCCTCCCCCGCCGCGCGCGCGCGGTCGAGTTCGAGGAGCGACGGCAGGTCCTGCCCGTCGTAGCGCAGCCGCGTGTAGGCCGCGTCCTCGACGATCGGCACGCCGTGACGCGCGCAGAGCGCCACGATCGCCTCGCGCCGGGCGAGGCTGACCGTGATGCCCGTCGGGTTCTGGAAGTCGGGGACGAGATAGAAGAACCGCGGCTTCGCGGCGAGCCGGGCCTCCAGCGCGTCCGGCAGCGGCCCCTCCTCGTCCATCGCCACCACGTCGTAGGCGGGCTCGTAGGGGGAGAAGGCCTGGAGGGCGCCGAGATAGGTGGGCGACGTCACCAGCACCCGGTCGCCCGGACCGACGAACAGCTTGCCGATGAAGTCGAGCCCCTGCTGGGACCCGTTCGTGACCAGCACGTTCTCGACCCCGACACCGGCCCCTTCGGCGAGGTGGGCGCGCAGCGGGCCGTAGCCCTCGCTCACCGAATACTGGAGGGCGGCGAGCTTGCGCTCGTTGCTGGTCAGCACCCGTTCGTAGGCGTTCGCCACCGCGTCGGCCGGGAACAGTTCGGGGTCCGGGATGCCGCCGGCGAAGGAGACGACGTCCGGCCGGTCCAGCAGCTTCAGGAGTTCACGGATCTCCGAGGCGGTCATGCCGGCGGCGCGGGCCGAGAAGCGGGTGGTCCAGTCCAGGGTCACGGGTCGTCCCTCACCAGTGGAAGTCGGTCACTCGCCGGCCCGATCGAGACGCACGAGAAGGTCGGGCAAGCTATCGGAGGCGGTCCCCGGCGGTGAACGCAGGATCGTGACATGGGACCCATGCGCCGCGGTCATCTGGTGGCGGAACCAGGTGACCTGGCGCTTGGCGTAGTTCCGCGTCGCCTGCCGCGCCCGTGCGGCCGCGTCGGCCAGCGGCATCGTCCCCGCCAGCACGGCGGACAGTTCCGGAACGCCGATGACCTTCATCACCGGCAGGTCCGGGGCGAGGCCGCGGGCGACCAGGGCCCGCACCTCCTCGATCGCTCCGGCCGCGAGCATCGCCCCGAACCGCCGGTCGCAGGCCGCGTAGAGCGCGTCGCGCGCCGGGTCCAGCACCGCGACGACGAACCGGAGCCCGGGCGGCG
>CANGXM010000026.1 GCA_947457845.1 Rhodospirillales bacterium
CCCCGTGGTCGCGCGCGACGGCCACCGCCTCCATCCGGGCGGAGGCGCCGTCGACGATCGTCAGGAGGACCGCGTAGCCCGCCGCCCGCGCCGCCCCCTCCGCCCCGGCCAGGGCCGCGGCGGCCCGCTCCAGCGGCGCGTCGACGATCAGGGCGACGAGGTGCGTCCGGCTCGTCTTGAGCGACCGGCCGACGCGGCTCGGGCGGAAGTCGAGGTCCGCGACCGCCTGGCGGACGGCGGCCGTGGCCGCCGCGGACACCTCACCGGCATCGTTCAGGACCCGGGAGACGGTGGCGATGGAGACGCCCGCGCGTCGCGCCACGTCGCGGATGGTGGCCGGCCGTCGCTCCATCGCCGTCGTCCCGCCCATCGCCCGCCCTCCGTCGCCGGTGCGACGCTGTCCCAGGCTGGTTGTGGTCGCGTGACGGAGCCGTGACGGTTTCGTGTCAGGCGCCGAGTTGGCGGAAGCGCTCGGTCGCGGCGACGAGGGCGGCGCGGATCCCCGGTTCCATCGCCGAATGCCCGGCGTCGGGCACGATGCGGAAATCCGCGGCCGGCCACGCCCGGTGCAGGTCCCACGCGGTGGCGACCGGGCAGACCACGTCGTACCGCCCCTGGACGACCACAGCCGGGATGCCGTGCAGCCGCCCGACGTTGCGCAGGAGCCTGTCCTCGGGCGTGAAGAGGTTGTTGCGGAAGTAGTGCGCCTCGATCCGCGCGAGGCCGAGCGCGTGGACGTCCTCGCCCGAGGCGGCGACGAGTTCCGGGGACGGCATGAGGGTGGAGCAGGTCCCCTCATAGATCGACCACGCCTTGGCCGCGGCGAGGTGGACCGTCGGGTCCGGGTCGGTCAGCCGGTCCCAGTAGGCCTCCAGCAGGTCCCCCCGTTCGGCCGGGGTGACGTGGGCGGCGAAGCGCTCCCAGGCGTCGGGGAACAGGGTCCGCATCTCGTAGAGGAACCAGCGGATCTCCGCCCGCCGCATCAGGAAGATGCCCCGCAGGATCAGGGCGAGGACGCGGTCGGGATGGGACTGCGCGTAGGCGAGCGCGAGCGTCGAGCCCCAGGAGCCGCCGAACACCATCCAGCGCGCGATGCCGAGCCGCGTCCGCAGCCGCTCCAGGTCGGCGACGAGGAGGTCGGTCGTATTCTCGCGGATCTCGCCCAGCGGGATGGAGCGGCCGGCCCCGCGCTGGTCGAGGATCACGATGCGGTGGTGGGTGGGGTCGAAGAAGCGCCGGTGGCTGGGCGACGATCCCGCGCCGGGCCCGCCGTGCAGAAAGACGACCGGGACCCCCCGCGGATTCCCGGATTGTTCCCAGTAGACCGAATGGAGCGCATCCACCTGAAGGTACCCCGTCTCGTAGGGTTCGATCGGGGGGAACAGTTCGGTACGGGGCGGGTGGGGCCGGGTGTCCGGACGCAGGGCCATGGAACTTCCGTCGGGGCGGGGGCCCCCATCCTAGCGCACACGTCGCGCCGGGGGCACCACCTCCCTTGCCCATCGGTGCCCCCGTCGGCTTAATGCCGCCCGCCCTCTCGTCCGCGTCCTCCGAAAGGTCCGCTCCCCATGGCGCACAAGGTCTCGCCACTCGCCCCCGACCGCTTCCCCGATCTGCCGCCCGTGGCCGGCGTCCGCGTCGCCACGGCCAACTGCGGGATCCGCTACAAGGGGCGCGACGACCTGATGGTGGCGGTGCTCGACCCCGGCACGACGATCGCGGGCGTGACGACGCGGTCGAAGACCTGCTCGGCCCCCGTCCTGTGGTGCCGGGAGCACCTGCCCAAGGGCCGGGCGCGCGCGCTCGTGGTCAATTCCGGCAACTCCAACGCCTTCACCGGCAAGGCCGGCCGGGCCTTCCTCGACGCGACCGTCGCCGGGGCCGCCGCGGCCGTCGGCTGCCGGGCCGACGAGGTGTTCGCCGCCTCCACCGGGGTGATCGGCCAGCCGATGTCGCCGGACCAGATCGCGCGCCACCTGCCCGCCGTCGTCCCGGCGGCCGCCCCCGGGCGGTTCGATGCGGCGGCGAAGGCGATCATGACCACCGACACCTATCCCAAGGGCGCCGTCGCGACCGCGACCGTCGGGGACAAGGCGGTCACCGTCGTCGGCATCGCGAAGGGCAGCGGCATGATCGCGCCCGACATGGCGACGATGCTGGCCTTCGTCTTCACCGACGCCGCCGTGGCAGCGCCCCACCTGCAGGACCTCGTCTCGCGCGGCACGCGCAAGAGCTTCAACGCCGTCACCGTCGACGGCGACACCTCGACCTCCGACACGCTGCTCGTCTGCGCCACGGGCAAGGCGGGGAACGCCACCATCGCCAGGGCGTCCGACCCCGGCGCCCGCGCCTTCGCCAAGGCCCTCGACGCGGTGCTGCTCGACCTCGCGCTCCAGATCGTCAAGGACGGGGAGGGGGCGCAGAAGATGGTGACCATCGACGTGACGGGCGCCGTCTCCGCCCGCTCCGCCCACCGGATCGGCATGGCGATCGCCAATTCCCCGCTGGTCAAGACCGCCATCGCCGGCGAGGACGCCAACTGGGGCCGCATCGTCATGGCGGTCGGCAAGTCGGGCGAACCGGCCGAGCGCGACCTTCTGGCGGTGTCGGTCGGCGGCGTCGTCATCGCGGCCGACGGCGGCGCCGTCGAGGGCTACGACGAGACGCCCGTGGTCGCCCACATGAAGGGACGCGACATCCGCGTCGCGGTCGACCTCGGGATGGGCAAGGGCAAGGCCCGGGTGTGGACCTGCGACCTCACCCATGCCTACATCGACATCAACGGGTCGTACCGGTCCTGACCTCCCGCATCCGCTCCAGGGCGGCCAGGACGTCCTCCGGGTCCATGCGGCGGGTGAAGTCCGGATCCACGGTGGCGGCCACGGCCGTGCCGTCCGCGTCGACGACGTCGGTCGCTGGGATCGGCAGCAGCCAGCCGCCGGTCCCATGGCGCGCCGGGATGTCGCGGCCGAAGGACGCGACGATCCGCACCATCTCGCCCGGGACCCGGAGGACGAGGCCGAATGTCGCGCTCAAGCCGAGGTCGACGTCGCTCGGAACCTCGTCGCCATGGCCGAGGCCGAGGCGCCGCGCCGCGCGCCCGGACCGGGTTGCGGCGGTGGTGCTGCTCGCCGCCTCGCTCGATCCCGGGCTGGAACGGATCCACCCGCTCCAGCCGGTCGGCGAATGGTGGCCCGTTCGCACCCTGCTACCCGCCACGCTGCGCAACGCGAACCGCGAGCGGATGGCGCCGAAGCCCGAACTCGACCGGCTCGGGACGATGCTGGGCGACGTCCGCACCGTCCGGGAGCGCCTGCCCGGGAGCGCCTGCCCGGGAGCGCCTGCCATGACCGGCCAGACCCTCCTCCCCGCCCCGCACCGGGGCATGCCGCCGCTCGACACCTCGGGCCCGCCGCTGTCGGTGTCCGCGTTCTGGCCCCTGCAGGTCTTCGACCTGCCGATCTTCGCCCATCTCGCCTGGCTGATGCTGCGCCACCGCAGCCTCACCCTGCCGACGGCGGGCCGATCGGCCTCGCTTTCACCGGCCCCTTCGGTCGTCTAGGGTGCGCCCCCGTGCCCCCCCACGCGAAGGACGCGCCACCTTGACCGGATGCTGGGACCCCGTCTCCACGCCCGCGCCCGACCCGGACCTGCGGCTCGTGCTCGTCGTCGCCGTGGCCCTCGTCGACGTCGACGGGCGCGTGCTGCTGGCGCAGCGCCCGCCCGGAAAGGCGATGGCGGGGCTGTGGGAGTTCCCGGGCGGCAAGGTCGCCCCCGGCGAGACGCCGGAGGCGGCGCTGGTCCGCGAACTGCGGGAGGAGCTGGGGATCGACACGGCGGCAAGCTGCCTCGCCCCCCTGACCTTCGCCTCGCACCGCTACGAGACCTTCCATCTCCTCATGCCGCTCTACGCCTGCCGGGTCTGGCAGGGGACGCCGGTCGCGCGGGAGGGCCAGCGCCTCGCCTGGGTGCGGGTGGAGCGGATGGGCGAGTATCCGATGCCGGCCGCCGACATTCCCCTCGTGGCGATGCTCCGCGACCTCCTCTGATCCGCGTCCTCAACCGCAGGCGGCGCGGACCGGCCGTTTGTCGCTTGAGCAATGTCACCTCTTGGGTCAAGGTCGTGGCCGATGCCGCTCGCCGACCACCCCCTGCGCCTCGCCCTCGCACACGAGGTCCATGCCAGGCCGTTCACGCCCGTGGTGGCGCCGGAGCGGATCGTCCACCACGCGATGCTCTCGGGCGAGGGCGGGGCGGCCGCCGACCGGGCGCACCTGTCGAAGCTCCTCGCCCATCTCGGCCTGCACGACGTGCCGCCGGGGGCGACGCACGTGGTGCGCGGCTTCGGCAGCGTGCGGCTGAAGTGGGAACGTCACACCGAGTTCTGCACCTGGACCCTGTTCGACCGCAGCGCCTTCGACGACCCGTTCTCCGGCCCGCCGCATCCGGCGATCATCCCGCCCCAGTGGCTCGACGACCTGCCGGGCCAGCGCCTCGCCGCGACCCGGGTGGTGATCGAGCCGGCGGGCCGCATCGCCCGCGATCCGATGGTGCTCGAACGCTATTTCGAGGAGGAGTTCCTCGCCGGCAGCCGCGTCTCCGGCGGGACGGCGGCGGCCTGGACCGACTTCCGCGTCCACGCCGACGGTTTCGGGCGGGTCTACGTCGAGGATTTCGGCCTCAGCCCGCGCCAGGCCGGGCGGCTGGTGCAGCGCTTCCTGGAGATCGAGACCTACCGGATGATGGCGCTGCTCGGCCTGCCGGTCGCGCGCGAGATCGCGCCGCGGATGACGGCCATCGACGGGGAGCTGACGCGGATCACGGCCGAGCTGCGGGACCTCGGCCCCGACGGTCGGGAGCGCCAGCTCCTTCAGACGCTGATCGGGCTGGGCGCGGAGATCGAGCGGATGACGTCCGCCTCCGACTACCGCTTCGCCGCGACGCGCGCCTATGCCGCGCTGGTCGAGCGCCGCATCGCCGAACTGCGCGAGGAGCGGGAGGAGGGCCTCCAGACGATCGCGGAGTTCACCGACCGCCGCCTCGCCCCGGCGCTGAAGACGGTGGACGCCATGGCCGGGCGCCTGCGCGGCGTGGCCGAGCGGCTGTCGCGGGCGGCGACGCTGCTGCGCACCCGGGTCGACATCGCGCTGGAGGAACAGAACCAGGCGCTGCTCGTCTCGATGGACCAGCGCGCGCGCATCCAGCTCCGTCTCCAGGCGGCGGTCGAGGGGCTGTCGCTGGCGGCGATCAGCTACTATGCGGCGAGCCTGCTCGGATATCTCTACAAGGCGGCGGAGAAGGGCGGATTCCCGGTCTCGGCCGACGTGATGACCGGCCTTTCGATCCCGGTGCTCCTGGCGGCCTTCTGGCTGCTGCTCCGTCGGGCGCGCCGGCACCTGCGCGGCGAGTAGGGGCGGGTCAGCGCCCGGGGATCGCGGCGGGGAACTGCGGCTCCAGAACGGCCGCGTGCGCGGCGCGGTAGCCCCTGTATGCGGTCTGGCACGTGCGCAACCGCATCTCTCCGGCCCGGACCCTGTCGCGCGGGTCGGTCTCGCGCCCCTCGCGTTCGACGGTGATCGCGATCATCGGCGCCGTCGGGGCGTCGCCGACGCGTGCGTCGATGCCCATGGCTCACCTCCGGCGAAGGAGACGCACGCGCCGGGTGTGGTGTGGCCAAGGGCGAGGTGGAGGCGCTCCGTGGCGGGTCGACCGAGGTGCCGCTGGTCGCCGGGCACGGTGTCCATAGATGGCCCGGCATCTTCGACGCCCTGCGACCCTCCGCGTATCGGTCGGGGAGGTCAGCGCCGCCAACGGGCGCGGACGAACTCCGGCGTGTCGCGGTCGGGCTTGAACTCCACGTCGCGCGACACGACGAACGGGACGCTGCTGGTGAACAGCGGCACGACGTAAGCGCGCTCGGCGATGCGGATCAGCGCGCGGCGGTACAGGTCCTCGCGCACGGCCTTGTCCGTGGTGGCACCGGCCCGGGTCACCCAGTCGACGACCTCCTGGTCGCGGGCATAGTCGCCCTCGGCGCCGTTGAAGAAGGTCGGCAGGGCCCGCCCGGTGTCGAACACGCCGCCCGATCCCCAGCCGACGATGCTCATCGTCGATTTGCCTTGCAGCAGCTGCGTGCGCCATGCCGGCAGGGTGAAGGTCTCGAACTCGACCGTGATGCCGACCGTGCGCAGATAGCCCTGAATGGCCTCGCCCACCGGGCGGAGGGTCGCGTCCCCGTTGATCAGCGACAGACGCGTGCCCGGCGGAACCCCCGCTTCGGCCAGCAGCTGGCGCGCGCGCGCCGGGTCATGGCGATAGGTCGCCACGTCCTGCGTGCAGAACAGCTGGCGCGGATGGCAGGGCGAGACGGTGGCCGTCGACGTCCCGCCGACGAGGTTCTTCACGATCGCCTCGCGGTCGATCGCGTGGGCGATGGCCTGCCGGATGCGTTGATCCTTCAGGGGCGTGTCGCCGTTGCGGCCCGCGACGTCGAGGCTGAGGAAATTGAAGCGTGCCGTATCGCCGTAGGCAACCTGGAGGTTCGGCATCGTGGCGAGGTTCTTCGCCAGGTCGTCGGGCACGTTGAAGATCATGTCCAGACCGCCGCCCATCATCTCCGCCACCTGCGTCTGGGTGTCGGCGATGGTGCGGATCGTGACGGTGCCGATCTGCGCCTTCGGCTTGGGCCCGTCGAAATAGCCGGGGTTCGCCCGCAGAACGTAGGATTGGCCGGCGCGCATCTCGGCCACCCGATAGGGACCGGTGCCAACGGGGCGGCTCGCGTGGGCCGCCGGCCCCTCCTTCGTCGTGAAGGCGTCGGGCAGGATCGTCAGACGCGAGGCGAGGATGTGTTCGGCCAGCGGGAACGGCTGCTTCAGGTGCAGGCGCACCTTGTGCGGGCCCAGCTTCTCGGCCCGGTCGAGGAACCCGAAGTCCTGGGCCTGCTGGCGCAGGTTGTTCCTCGGATCGGCGGCGAACGCGACGGTGAAGACGACGTCGTCGGCATCGAACGGCTCGCCGTCGTGGAACGTCACGCCCTGTCGGAGGTCGAGGTCGATGGTCCGTTCGTCGACCCATCTCCAGGCGGTGGCCAGCAGGCCCGCGAAACCGCCCGTCGGGGCGTCGTACAGGAGCGTGTCGTAGACGGCGGCCGAAAGGGTCCCGCTCTCGATCGAATCCGTCTGGATGCGCGCGACGAAGTCGGTGTCGCGGGAGAACGCGACGCGCAGGTTGTCCTGACGCTGCTGCGCGAGGGAGGGGGAAACGACCGTGGCTGCCATCACGGCCAGCGCACAGCTGCCAAGAAATGTCCTGACACCCATCGTCGATTCCCCCCCAAAACCCGCCGATTTCCGGCGGTCAAGTTACTTGATCGTCCGGGTAGCGACAAGATAGCATCCACCCCCATGACTTGTGGACGACCGGCTGGAGCCGCGATGAGCGATGCCTTCTTTTCCGTGTCCTTCAGCGATGCACGCGGCCGATTTCTGGCCGCCTGCCTGAAGGCCGGCGCGCGGGTCACCAGCTACGACCATCCGCTCCGCGGACCGCAGGGGGAGGCGCTCGCCACCGACGTGGCGTGGCTGGGCGATCCGTCCGCCCGGCGCGTTCTGGTGGTCGGGAGCGGGACCCACGGCGTCGAAGGCTTCTCCGGTTCGGGCATACAGGTGGGGCTGCTGGCCGGCCCCGACGCACCCCGTCCGCCTCCCGGCACGGCCCTGCTCCTCGTCCATGCGCTCAATCCCTACGGCTTCGCCTGGATCCGTCGGGTCAACGAGGACAACGTCGACCTCAACCGCAACTTCGTCGACCACGCGGCGGGCGCGTGGCCCGAGAACCCCGGCTATGCCGACCTCGCCGACGCGCTGGTGCCGCGGCGCTGGGACGCGGCGTCACTGGCGGCGTCCGAGGCGACGTTCGCCGCCTTCGTCCGCGACAATGGCGAGGACGCCTTTCGCCGCACGGTCAAGAGCGGCCAGCACACCCACCCCGACGGCGTGTTCTATGGCGGGCGGGCGCCGACGTGGTCGTCGCGTCTGGTCGAACGGATCTGCCGCGAGCATCTGGCGGACGCGACCCATCTGGCGCTGATCGACGTCCACACCGGCCTCGGCCCCTATGGTTACGGGGAGACGCTGACGAGCGTCCACCGCGGAACGCCGGAAGAGGCCCGGGCCCGTCGCTGGTACGGCGAGGACCTCGCGAGCACGGTCGCGCCGAAGACCGCCTACTCGGGATCCAAGGGCAGCATCATCGTCGGCTGCACCGAAGGCGCGCCCTGGGCGGAATGGACGCCGATCGGGCTCGAGTTCGGCACGATCGCCCCGGACGAGGTCCGTCTCGCCGTCCGTGCGGACGGGTGGCTGCATCTGTACGGCGAGATCGACAGCCCCGAGGGGCGCCGGATCAAGAAGGCCCTGCGGGACGCCTTCTACCCCGACGACACCGTCTGGCGCGCCAAGGTCTGGGCCCGTGGGGCGGAGATCGTCGCCAAGGGGCTGGCCGGGCTCGCGGGCTGATCGCCGCTCACGCGGCGAAGTGACATTCCGCCCGTCCGTCGCCGTCCGTGCGGACGGCGGGCGGCTCCCGGCGGCAGACGTCGGACGCCATCGGACAGCGCGGGTGGAACCGGCAACCCGCCGGAGGATCGAGCGGGTCCGGGAACTCGCCCGACAGGCCCGGATCCGGGAGGCCCAACGTCGGGTCCGGCGTCAGCTCGGACGCCAGCAGGGCGCGGGTGTAGGGATGGCGCGGCGCACGGAGCACCCGCTCCGCAGGCCCCTCCTCGACGATCCGGCCGAGGTACATGACGGCGACCCGATCAGCCATATGGTCGACCACCGCGAGGTCGTGGCTGATCAGGACGTAGGTCAACCCGAGATCGGCCCGCAGCGACTGGAGCAGGTTCAGGATCTGCGCCTGCACCGAGATGTCGAGCGCCGAGGTCGGCTCGTCGCAGATCAGCAGATCCGGGTTGATCGCGAGCGCGCGCGCGATGGCCACCCGTTGCCGCTGCCCGCCCGAGAGCTGGTGGGGATGGCTGTGCGTCACCCGCGCCGGGAGCCCCACCATGTCCAGCAGGTCGGCCACGCGCCGCCGACGTTCGTCGGCCGTGCCGATGCCGTGGATCTCGAGTGGGAAGGCGACGATCCTGGCGACGGTCCGGCGGGGGTTGAGGGAGGAATAGGGATCCTGGAACACCGGCTGCACCCGACGCGTGAGGACGCGCCGATCCACGGCGTCGAGCGGCTCCCCGTCGAAGAGGATGGTTCCGGCACTGGGTGGCACCAGCCCGAGGAGCATGCGGGCGAGGGTCGTCTTGCCGCTGCCGGACTCCCCCACGAGCGCCAGCACCTGTCCCCGTTCGACCGACAGCGTGACGCCGTCGACCGCCAGCAGCGAACGCTTCCGGCCGAAGAGGCCGCGCCGCACCGCGAAGGTGCGCACGACGTCGCGGCACGCGAGGAGCGGGGCCTTCGTCACGCGGTCACCCCGGCCTTCAGGCAGCGCACGATCCTCCCGGGCGCCAGCGTCCGGGGCGCCTCGGCCGCGGTTGTCGCGCAGTCCGCTTCCGCCTCGCCGCAGCGGTTGCGGAAGAGGCAGCCGTCGACCGGCCCGACCAGCGACGGCACCACGCCGGGGATGGCGCCCAGGCGCGACCCCCGCGGTCCGCGCCCCGCGCCGGGAAGGCAGGAGAGCAGGCCGCGGGTGTAGGGGTGGCGGGGATCGCCGAGAACCTCCGACGGTGTCCCCGTCTCCACCACCCGGCCGGCATACATGACGGCCACCCGGTCCGCGACCCGCGCGACGATCCCGAGGTTGTGGGTGATGAGCAGCAGCCCGAGGGCGAACTCCCGCTGGAGTTCACGCAGGAGGCGGAGGATCTGGGCCTGGATGGTCACGTCGAGCGCGGTGGTCGGCTCGTCGGCGATCAACAGTTCAGGGTCTCCCATCAGCGCCATCGCGATCATCACCCGCTGCCGGAGCCCGCCGGACAGCTGGTGGGGATACTGCCCCATCCGCTCCGCCGCCGGGCGCACGCCCGTCCGCTCGAGCAGGCGGACCGCGCGGTCGCGTCCCTCGGCGCGGGACCCGAGCCGATGGCGGTCGAACACCTCGACGAGCTGATCGCCGACCGTGTGGACCGGGTTGAGCGCGGTCATCGGGTCCTGGAAGATCATGGCCATCCGCCGGCCCCTGAGGTCGGCGAGCGCGCGCTCCGGCAGCGACGTCAGGTCCAGCCCGTCGAAGGCGAGGCGGTCGGCGGTCATCCGGGCGGCCCGCGGCAGGAGCCGCATCGCCGCCAGCGCCGTCAGCGACTTGCCGCACCCCGATTCGCCGACGAGGCACAATGTCTCGCCCCGGCCGACGGAGAAGCCGACCCCGTCGACGGCCCGGAGCGTGCCCGCCGGCCCGTCGATCGTCACCCGAAGCCCCTCGACCTCCAGAAGCGGCATCGTCATTCAGTGGCGCCCCTCGGGCGCGGTGATGTCCCGGAGCCCGTCGCCCATCAGGTTGACCGCCACCACGAGGAGGAAGATCGCCGCCCCCGGGAGCGCGATCAGGTAGGGCTTGAAGAACATGAACTGGCGCCCTTCGGCCACCATCAGCCCCCACGATGGCGTGGGTGGCCGAACGCCGAGGCCGAGGAAGGACAGCGCGGCTTCCGCGAGAATCGCCAGCGCCATCTCGAGCGTCGCCACGACGATGATGGCGCTCGCCACGTTGGGCAGCACCTCCCGCGCGATGACCTGCAGCGGCGACGCCCCGGCCGCCACCGCCGCCGCGACGTAGTCGGCGGAGCGGATCTGCTGCACCGCGCTCCGCACCACGATGGCGAACCGGTCCCAGAGGAGAAACCCCAGCACGAGCACCACGGTCGTCAGCGAACCTCCGATCGCGGCAACCAGCGCGAGGGCCACCATCAGCGACGGCAGGCTGAGGCGCGTGGTCACCAGATACATGACCACGGCATCCACGCGCCCGCCGAAATATCCGCCGAGCAAGCCCAGCACCGTTCCGATCGTGCCCGAGACGACGGCCGCGAACAGGCCGACGATCAGCGACACGCGGGTTCCGTGGATCAGGCGGCTGAGGTAGTCGCGCCCGAGGTGGTCGGTCCCCAGCGGGTGCTCCCATCGACCGGCGGCGTCCCAGACGGGCGGGATCAGCCGCCGGCCCAATGCCTGGGCGTCGGGATCGTGCGGCGAGATCCACGGCGCGAACAGCGCCGCCAGCGCGACGAGCAGCACGATCCCGGTGCCGACCAGGAACCCCGGGTGCCGCAGGGCCCGGCGGACCATGAGCGTCCGCGGCGCGAGCCGGTCGACGTCGAGCGGGGCGAACGGGTCGGAGGCGGCGCTCATGCGAGCCGGATCCGCGGATCCAGACGCGCGTTCGCGATGTCCGAGAGGAAGGTGAGCACGATGTAGATGAACGAGACCATCAGCACGATCGCCTGCACCACCGGAAAATCGAGCCGCTGGATCGACTGGTAGGCAAGCTGTCCGATCCCGTTCAGGGCGAAGACGGATTCGACGACGACCGAACCGCCCAGCAACGCCCCGAGTTGGACCGCGGTGATGGAGACGACCGGGAGGACCGCGTTGCGCAGCGCGTGCCGGACGAGCACCGCCGGCATCAGCAGTCCCTTCGCCCGTGCGGTCCGGACGTAGTCCGCGTCGAGCGCGTCGATCATGCCGGAGCGCGTCATCCGCATGATCGCCGGCATCGCGGACAGGCCGAGCGTCACCGACGGCAGGACGAAGTGGGCAAGCGTGTCCGACCCCGAGATCGGCGTCCAGCGGAGGTAGACGCCGAAGACGAGCATCAGGATCAGGCCGAACCAGAAGTTCGGGATCGCCTGCCCGAAGACGGCGAGCATCAGCGAAACGCGGTCGATCCACGAGTTGGGACGCGTCGCCGCGATCACCCCGAGCGGAACAGCGAGCGCGAGCGCAAGCGCCATGGACGTGAGCGCGAGCGTCGCGGTCACCGGGAGGCGCGCGGCGATCAGCGACGCGGCCGGTTCCCCGGAGAACAGCGAGACCCCGAGATCACCCCGCAGGGCTCGCTGGGCCCAGTCGAGGTACTGGACGGGAAGCGGCCGGTCGAGGCCGTTCGCGACGCGCACCGCCTCGACCTGCTCCGCGGTCGCCCGTTCGCCGGCCAGTTCCTGGGCGAGGTCGCCGGACATCCGCAGAAGGGCGAACGCGACGATCGACACGCTGAGCGCGACGAGGACCGAAATCGCGAGGCGGCGGAGCAGAAAGCGGATCATGGGACCGGCAAGATCGGCGGCAACGGACGGCCCGCCTCGCCAAGGCTACACGAGCGTGCCGCGCGGTGACAGCCTCAAACCTTTGATCCATAGTTGATTTCGTTGCCGCTTCCGGGGTCCAGACCATGGCCATCACCTCCTTCCGCGACCTCCTTGCCTGGCTGGACGCGCGGGGCGACCTCGCGCACGTCGGCCGCGAGGTCTCGCCGCGCCACGAGCTGGTGTCGGTGCTGCGGCGGATGCAGAAGGGACCGAACCGCCCGTTGCTGTTCGGGAACGTCGTCGGAACGCCGCTGCGCGTCGCCACCAACGTGCTCGCGCGGCGGGAGACGCTGGCGGCCAGCCTCGGCCTCACGCCGGACACGGTCCTGCCGGAGATGGCCGCGCGCGAGGGGCAGGTGCGTCCGTGGACCGTGGTCGCGGACGCGCCGGTGCAACAGGTCGTCGTCCCGGCCGAGGCGATCGATGTCGCCCGCGACGTGCCGCAGGTGGTGCATTCGGAACGCGACGCGGGGGCCTACGTCACGGCCGGCATCTTCCTCGCTCGCGACCCGCGGACGGGAACCTACAACGCCTCCTGGAACCGGACGCAGCTTGTCGGCGGCGACCGGATGCGCGTCCGCATGATGCCGCCTCAGCACCTGGGCCAGTACCAGGCCGCGGCGGAGGCCGCGGACGCGCCGCTCCCGGTCGCCCTGGTGATCGGCGCCCCGCCCGCCCTGATGTTGGCGGCGGCGTCGAAGATCCCCTACGACGCGGACGAGTTGGAAACCGCGGGCGCCTGGCAGGGCCAGTCGCTGCGCGTCGTACCGGCGAAGACCGTCGACCTGATGGTGCCCGCCGATGCCGAAATGGTGATCGAGGGCCACGTCCTCCCCCACGTCCGCGAGGAGGAGGGACCGTTCGGCGAGTTCATGGATTCGTACGTCGAGGTCGGCCGCAACCACGTGTTCCGCGCGACCGCCCTCACCCGCCGGTCGGACGCGATCTATCACTGCATCCTCGCCGGCGGGACGGAGGACCTGACGCTCCTCGGTCTCATGCTCCGCATCGAGGTCCACAAGCGCGTGGCCCCGCTGGCCCGGATCCGCGACATCGGCACGCCGGGGCAGATCCTCGGCTGCGTCGTCGCGATCGAGAAGGAGAGCGACGCGCAGGTGCGGGCGGTGATGGAGACGGCCATGACGGCGCACGCCTGGATGAAGTTCGTCGTCGTGGTCGACGCCGACGTCGATCCGCACGACGCGGACGACGTCCTCTGGGCGGTCCACGTCCGGTGCCGGCCGGACACCGGCCTTCTCCACCTTCCCGGCGTCCCGTCCTTCCCGCGCAAGGACGTGGAGCAGCTCCATATGGGCAAGGTGGCCATCGACGCGACCATGCCCATGGTCCTGCGCAACGGCATCGACCGGCGGCGGTTCCCGGGGACGGAGAAGATCCGGCTCGAGGACTACGTGGACGACCGGGGCCGTTCGACGGATTGAGCGGTATGCCCCCGCGACACCGCCGTGACACCGGCCCGCACCGCCGCTGCGGCGATCAAGCCAGATGGGGCCGTTGCAGATAGTCCGCCGCCTGCATCTCCATCAGGCGGCTCACCGTCCGGTGGAACTCGAAGGCGTGGTGGCCGTGGGCGTAGATGCCGTCGGGCGCGGCATCGGCGGCGATCACCAGCTTCACCTTGTGCTCGTAGAGCGCGTCGACCAGCAGGATGAAGCGTTTGGCCTCGTTGCGCTCCTCCGCCTTCAGGCGGGGCACGCCGTCGAGGATGACCGTGTGGTAGCGCCGCGCCAGGGCGAGATAGTCGGCCGACGCCCGCGCCTCGGCGCACAGTGCCGCGAAGTCCACCCACGCGACGCCGCGCGCGGCCTTCGGCACCGTCAGCGTCCGGCCCTGCACCTCCAGCGTCTCCGCCGTCGCCAGGACGTCGCCGGTCAGGTCCCGGAACGTCGCCTCCAGCTTCGCCCGTGTCGCGGGACCGAGCGGCGCGTGATAGACGGGCATGCCGCGGATGCGGTCGAGGCGATAGTCGACGCCGCCGGTCAGGTTCAGGACGTCCATCCGCGCCTTCACCAGCGCGATGAAGGGCAGGAACCGGTCGCGCTGCAGCCCGTCCTTGTAGAGGTCGTCTGGCGCCCAGTTCGAGGTGGCGACCACCACCACCCCCATCTCGAACAGGCGCGTGAACAGCCGGCCCAGGATCATGGCGTCGGCGATGTCCACGACGTGGAACTCGTCGAAACAAAGGAGCCAGGCCTCGTCCGCCACCGCCGCGGCCAGCGCCGGGATCGGGTCGTCGGCGGCGCCGCGGCCCTCCAGCGAGGCGCGGCGCCACTCGTGCACCCGCCTGTGCACCTCCACCATGAAGGCGTTGAAATGGACGCGCCGCTTGCGCGCGACCGGGGCCGCGTCGAAGAACAGGTCCATCAGCATCGACTTGCCGCGCCCCACGTCGCCGTGGACGTAGAGGCCGTGCGGCGGTTCCGCCGGCCGGCGGCGGGCGAGGCCGAGGCGCGCGCGCCAGCCGATCGTCTCGGGCTCCAGCCGATAGCCCTCGAGCGCCCGGGCGAGCGCGTCGAGCCGGCGGGCGCCGTCCTCCTGGCTTGGATCGGGGCGGAGCGCGCCCGAGGCGACGAGCGACCGGTAGCGCTCCAGCGGCGGCGCGCCGTCTGCGGCGGAGAGAAGGTGTGCGGCGGTCATGCGATCGGGAACCTGGGGATCCGGCCCCCCGGGCGGTAGGGCGCGAGGGTTGCGCCGCCCGGCACGCTGCGATGCGTCATGCCGGGCCCGGCGTCGGGTCGACGGGGAGGGCGGTGGAGGCCGCGGCGGCGGCCACGGAGCCCCCGCCGTCGACCAGAACCTTCGGGAAGGCGAACTCGATCCCGTTCTCCTGGAATGTCTGGCGCACCATCGCCATCGCCTTGCGCCGGATCACGAACTGTTCGCCCGGGCGGGTCATGATCTTGAGGCGGATCTGGATGGCGAAGTCGCCGAACGCCTCGACGCCCTGCATCTTAAGCGTTTCCATGATCTTCGGCCCCATCTCGGGGTCGGCCGCCAGCTTCTTGCCGACGTCCTTGACCAGCTTGCGCGCCTTTTCCAGGTCGGTGTCGTAGGTCACGCCGATGGTCATCTTGTCGATGACCCAGTCGCGGGACATGTTCTGGATCGCGCCCAGCTCGCCGAACGGCACCGTGTAGAGCGGCCCACGGTGGTGGCGCAGCTTGATCGATCGCAGGCTGAAGCTCTCCACCGTGCCCTTGTAGCTGCCGGACTGGATGTACTCGCCCACCCGGAAGGCGTCGTCGAACAGGAAGAACAGGCCGCTGATCACGTCCTTGACCAGGGTCTGCGCGCCGAAGCCGATGGCCACGCCGATCACGCCGGCACCGGCGATGAGCGGTGCGATCTCGATCCCCAGCGCCGAGAGCGCCATCATCACCGCCATCACCGCGAGCGCGACGAACATGATGTTGCGCAGGATCGGGAGCAGCGTGCGGATGCGCGCGCGCCGCCGCGCCGCCTCGCCCTCGGTCGTCGTCCCGCCCTGCGCCTCGGCCAGGCTGCGGTCGATCACCGCCCGCGCGACCCGCCACACCCAGTCCGCGACCAGCAGGATCACGGCGGCGTTGACCGCGCCGCGCACGATGCGGGTGCTCGGTCTCTCCGCCATCGCCATGCTCTGGACGTCGAATTCCCACACCCGGGCGAGCAGCGCCGCCGCACCGACGACGAGGACGAGGCGCAGGCCCCCCTCCACCACCGCCACCGTGACGCTCGGCCGGGGATCGGGGTCGGCCTCGGTGCCCGGCGGGCGCAGGATGTGCCCCACCGCCCGGTGGACCAGCCCGATCGCGAAGGGGAGGGCGACGACGACGAACAGCGTCCAGGCCAGCGGTCCCTGCGTCGACGCGCGCAGAAGGTAGAAGACGAGCAGAAGCCCGGTCAGCGCCCAGGCGCGGCCGAGCCGCCGGGCACCCTCGACCGATCCGGCGGGCATCCGCCAGATCGCCTCCAGCAGCAGCAGCAGGCCGCCGAACCCGACGACGCGGCGCGCCGCGAACAGCGCGTCGGGCATCATGCCCAGCCGGACGAACAGGTCCAGCAGCACGCTGGTCGTGCCGACGTAGCCGACGAACACCGTGATCCGCCAGGTCCAGTACCACGCGGCCTCGGTCGTCATCGGCAGGATGCGGAACCGCGGGCCGCCCGGCGCGATCACGAAGCGGCACAGGATCTCGGCCGTGCGCACGGCGATGAACACGATCAGGCAGCCCAGCACGAAGGCCCGCAGGATGGGCGGCCATTCGAACAGGAGGAAGGGCCCGATGCTGCCAAGGATGGTGACCGTGGTGGCGATCGCCATGTAGGCCAGCCGGATCCCCATCACGACCAGCCGGTCGCGCACCGTGTCGAGCGGGCGGGCGATGAGCCGCCGGCGGGGCCCGTCCGACAGCACCCAGTAGAGCCCGCGCGCCGCGACGCCGGACCCGATGAACAGGAACATCAGAAGCAGCGTCGAGAAGACGCCGAAGGCGCGGATTTCCGCCCAGAGGAGGCCGCCGACCCGCGCCACCTCGCCCGGCACGACAGGCAGGCTGGCGACGACGGCCGCGAGCTGGCCGCGCACCTGGGCGACCCAGCCCTCCGCCATCGATGCGCTCATCATCGGCCCGTCGTCGGCGACGACGGGGGGCGCCCCCGGCACGCCACGCCGACCGTCGAGCCACGCCCGTACGGCGGGGTCGGAGAGGAGGTCGAGAAGCTCCCGGACCTGCGGCGGCTCCGGCGTCTGCGCCCGTGCGCCGGGCGCGGCCAGAAGGGCCGCGGCGATCAGCAGGGCGGAGAAGAAGAGACGGAGCATCGGGCGGTCCGGTCAGGCCTCGGAGCGCCGATCGTAACCCCCGGTCCGCATCCCGCAAAGGGATGCGGCGCGACGGGTCAGCGCCGCATCACCATCAGCTTCTTGATCTCGGCGATCGCCTTCGCCGGGTTCAGGCCCTTCGGGCAGACCTGGGTGCAGTTCATGATGGTGTGGCAGCGATAGAGGCGGAACGGATCCTCCAGCGCGTCCAGACGCTCGCCGGTCATCTCGTCCCGGCTGTCGGCGATCCAGCGGTAGGCCTGGAGCAGGATGGCGGGGCCGAGGTAGCGGTCGCCGTTCCACCAGTAGCTGGGGCACGAGGTGGTGCAGCAGAAGCAGAGGATGCACTCGTACATCCCGTCCAGCCGCGCCCGGTCCTCGGGGCTCTGCAGCCGCTCGCGCGTGGGCGACGGCGACTGGGTCTGGATGTACGGCTTGATCGAGGCGTACTGGGCGTAGACCATCGACAGGTCCGGCACGAGGTCCTTCACGACCTTCATGTGCGGCAGCGGATAGATCTTCACGTCGCCCTTCACGTCCTCGATCGCCTTCAGGCAGGCGAGTCCGTTCTGCCCGTCGATGTTCATCGCGCAGGAGCCGCAGATGCCCTCGCGGCAGGACCGGCGGAAGGCGAGCGTCGTGTCGACGTCGTTCTTGATGTGGATGAGCGCGTCCAGGATCATCGGGCCGCACTTGTCGAGGTCGATCTCGAAGCTGTCGACCCGCGGATTCTGCCCGTCGTCCGGATTCCAGCGATAGATCTTGAAGGTGCGGGTCCGCTTGGCCCCGGGGTCGGCGGCCTTCACGGTCCGGCCGGGCTGGATCTTGGAGTTCGCGGGAAGAGCGAATTCGACCATCTCTCACGCCTCTCGTCTCGGGCGACCGAAACCTAACCACTGTCGCCCGGAATGTCGACGGTCCGCGCGACGGTGTCGCAGCGCCGCCAAGGACTTGGATTCCGCCGCGGGGCCCGGCCGATGGTCTGTTCCACCCTGAAGCGCGTTCTGCCATAGATCCTCCTCGGAAGTGCAATCCGTAGGGGGAGATCATGGTGCCGGACGCCTTGGCCGCGACGGTGCGCGACGCCGCACCGCCGCCGCCTCCCGCCCGGGGCGTCGTCGCCTCCGACGCGACGGCGGCGCTGCGCCGCACGGTGGAGGCCCAGCGGGCCGAGATGGAGCGGATGGCGGCCGAACACGCGGCCCGGCTCGTCGTCGCCCGGGACGCGGCGGAGGCCCGGATCCGGGAACTGACCGCCACCGTCCACGCCGTCCGCGAGACGCTGGAGACGGTGTCGAAGGAGGCCGCCGTGCGGGGCGACGCCGAGCGGGCGCGGGCGCTGGCGGAGGTGCAGGAACTCCGGGTGACGGCGTTGGCGCTGCGGGAGCGGATCGAGGCGAACGACCGCACCGCGCGCGAGGCGCTCGACCGGGCGCTCGCGACCGCGCGGGCCGAGGCGGACGAGCTTCGCCGGACGATCGTCCTCCTGCGCGACGCGCTCGCCCGGGCCGAGGCTGAGCGTGCCGGGGCCGTCACGGACGCGCAGACGCGGTTCCTGGCCGAACGACAGTCGCTTCTCGATACCGTGATCGCGCTCCGCGCCGCGTTGGAGGCCGCCCATGCCGGATGATCAGCCCGCGTCCGTGGCCGCGGACCCCGGCCGTCCGCCGCGCCGACCCTCCCGCCGGTCGCGGCGCAGCGACATGGACCTGCTGCTGGGCGCTGCCACCAGCATCACCAACTTCGAGACGCTGGACCAGCAGCTCGAAGGGCTCGTCCTGTTCGCGCGGGAGGCCGTGGGGGCGGAGCGCGGGTCGCTCTTCCTCCACGACGCGCGCAGCAACGAGCTCTTCACCCGCGTCGCCGACGGCCTCGGTCTGCGGGAGATCCGCATCCGCGCGGGCGCCGGGATCGCCGGTCACGTGTTCCAGGCCCGACGGGCCCTCATCGTCAACGACGTGACCGCCGACGACCGGTTCGACCGATCGGCCGACACGGCCACGGGATTCGTGACACGCAACATCCTGTGCGTGCCGGTCGTATCGTTCCAGAACGAGATCATCGGCGTCGCCCAGCTCCTCAACAAGACGGGCGGCGACTTCACCGTCGCCGACCGTACGCTTCTCGAAGGGATGACCCGGCAGGCGTCGATCGTTCTCCAGTCGACCAGCCTCGTCGAGGACGCGAAGCGCCAGCGCAAGGAGGACAGCGAACTCCTCGACATCGTCTCGGACGTGTCGACGGAGATCAACCTCGGGCCGCTGCTGACCAAGATCATCGAGACCGTGACGAAGATGCTGGGGGCGGAGCGCTCCACCCTCTTCCTCAACGATCCGAAGGCGGGCCAGCTCTATACCGAGATCGGGCAGGGCCTGGGGGCGACGCGCATCCGCTTTCCCAACCACGTCGGCATCGCCGGCGCGGTCTTCAACTCGAAGACCACGATCAACATCCCTCACGCCTACGCCGACCTCCGTTTCAACCCGGCCTTCGACAAGCAGACCGGGTTCTTCACCCGCTCCATCCTGTGCGTTCCCGTCATGAACAAGAGCGGGACGGTGATCGGCGTCACCCAGGTGCTGAACAAGATCGGCGGCGTCTTCACGGCCGAGGACGAGGCGCGTCTCAGGGCCTTCACCGCGCAGATCGCGATCGCGCTGGAGAACGCCAAGCTGTTCGACGACGTGCAGACGATGAAGAACTACAACGAGGCCATGCTGGAGAGCATGAGCAACGGCGTGATCACCGTCGGCGACGGGCGCAGGATCGTGACCGCGAACGCGTCGGCGCGCCGGATCATGCGCGTGGTGGGGGACGAACTGCTGGGACGGACCGTCGACGACGTGTTCGCCGAGCCCAACGCCTGGGTCCTGCAGTCGATCGAGAGGGTGGAGGGTTCCGACACGAGCGATACCCGCGTCGACGCCGAACTCGACATCAAGGGCGAGAAGGTCTCGGTCAACCTCACCACCCTCCCGCTTCGCAACCAGACCGACAAGTCCATCGGCAGCATGCTGATGATCGAGGACATCTCGTCCGAGAAGCGCGTCAAGGCGACCATGTCGCGCTACATGGATCCCGCGCTGGCGGACCAGCTCCTGGGAAGCAGCGACGACATCCTCGGTGGCAAGTCGATCGAGGCGACGGTCATGTTCTCGGACATCCGCGCCTTCACGACGTTGACCGAGGATCTGGGTCCGCAGGGCACCGTGGCGCTGCTGAACGAGTATTTCTCGCTGATGGTCGACTGCATCCAGCACGAAGGCGGCATGCTGGACAAGTTCATCGGCGACGCGATCATGGCCGTGTTCGGCACGCCCTTTCCGCACGACGACGATCCGGACCGCGCGGTCCGCGCCTCGATCGCCATGCTGCGGGGACTGGGTCGCTTCAACGCCGAGCGCGTGTCGCGCAAGCTCATGGCCATCGACATGGGCATCGGGCTCGCCACCGACACGATCGTGTCCGGCAACATCGGCTCGCCCAAGCGGATGGACTTCACCGTGATCGGTGACGGGGTCAACCTCGCCTCCCGGCTGGAGGGGGCGTGCAAGCCCTACAAGGCCAAGCTCCTGATCTCCGAAAACACGCAGAAGGGTCTTCGCGGCACCTACCGGATGCGTGAGATCGACCTCGTGATCGTGAAGGGCAAGACCGAACCCGTCGCCGTCTTCGAGGTGCTCGACTGGCACACGCCCGAAAGCTTTCCCAGGATGGGCGACGTGCTGTCCGTCTTCCGTGGCGGGCTGGACGCCTATCGGGCCGGCACGTTCGACGCCGCGCTGCGCCGGTTCGAGGAGGCGCTGGCGCTCCATCCCAAGGACGGCGTGTCGCGCCTCTACGTCGAGCGTTGCCGGCACCTGATCGCCAATCCGCCGGGCGAGGGCTGGGACGGCGTGTTCGAGATGACGGAGAAGTAGGGGGGCGCCTCAGCGCCACGCGACGTTGAAGCTGATCGAGATCCGCTCGCTCGCGGCCCGGTTCGGCGGCACTTCGTGGCGCAGCCAGCTTTCCCACAGCAGCATCGTGCCCGGCGCCGGGGCGACGGCGACGAAGGGTCGGCGCTCGTCGGGCGCCTTGGCGCCCAGCGGCGGCGCGGCCATCATCATGGGCAGGCGGGGGTCCTCGAACCGGATGGCCCCCGCCCCGTCCGGCACCGCGACGTAGTAGGTGCCGCTGATCACCGACTGCGGGTGGATGTGGCCGGAATGCATGCCGCCCGGGGCGAGGACGTTGATCCAGAGGCTGTCGAGCGCCAGCCGGCGCCCGCGCAGGTCCCAATGCAGCGCCTTCGCGAACGCCTTCGCCTCCCGGTCGATCGCCCGCGCCAGCGCCTTCACCGCCGGATAGCGCCAGGGCAGGTCGTCGAGCGAGGCGTAGGAGGTGTAGCCGCCGTAGCCGGTCTTCGCCGACCAGCGCCGCCCGGCGGCGTCGTCCTCGGCCGCCGACCGGCAGCAGGCCTCGAGTTCGGCGTTCAGGCCGGGCGCATCCCCGATCTCGGCGCGCCAGATCGGGGTGGCGAAGAGGGAGAGGGCCAGCGTCAAGGCAGCGGGGTCAGGCGGGCAGGGCGGGGGCGACGTCGGTCCGCGCGAAATCGTCGCCCACGTAGAGAAGCGGCCATCCGCGCGCCATGGCAAGCGCATAGGCGAAGCAGTCGCCGAAGTTGAGGCCGGCGGGGTGGGCGCCGCGGCCCCAGCGATGATGGGCCGCCGCGACGTCGTGCGCGTCCTGGCCGGTGACGGGCACGATCGCGATGTCGAGGTCGGCGACCATCTCGAGGATCGCAGCGCGCATACCCCGGTGTCCCGCGACCACGAGCGCCTCGGCCAATGTGCCCGCCGACATGACGACGAGGGAAGACGCCTGAAGGCACGATTTCAACCGATCGGCGTTCGCCTCGGCGCGGGCGATCGCCATCAATGCCGACGTGTCGACGACGATCACACCGGGAGACCGTTCTCGTCGTAAAGGAAGTCCGAACACCGTTCGGCAGGTGGCCCGGGCGGCAAGTTCAGCGCCCGAACCTTCGCCTGAAACCGGTCGAGCGCCGCGCCCCGTTCTTCGGGCGTTGACGAGGATCGCAGGACCGTGACCGGCACCACCCGCGCCACCGGCATCCCGTCGCGCGTCAGCACCACCTCCTCGCCCGCCTCGGCGCGGCGGATGAGGTCGGCGAGTGCGGGATCCGTTTCGGTGACCGGGACGTCCATGGCCCTTGTCCTCCACCCATCGACGGAGAAAGTGAACCCCCGGTTGTCCCGGTGCAAGGGTCGGTGAGCGGCCGGCGAGGACCGGCCATGCGAACGACCGTTCGTTTTCTCTTTGACGTTCAACCGATCGCGCATTCACCATGTCGCACGTCCGCCCCCCCGGAGGGTTCGCCGTGATCGCCCAGTCCCTGTCCGAAGCGCTGGCCCGCCGCGGCATTCATTATGCCTGGGTCGTCGCCGGCGTCGTCTTCCTCAACGCGATCTTCGGTGCGGCCGCGCTGGGCGTGCCGGCGGTGCTGATCGCGCCGATGGCGGCCGACCTCGGCCTGACGGTGGGGGAAATGTCGGCGCCGCAGGGGGTGCGGTTCGCGCTGTTCGGCCTCGTGGCGCCGTTCGCGGGGGGCCTCGTCGTCCGCTACGGCCTCGTGCGGATGATGCTGATCGCCGGAGCCCTGATCGTCGCCGGCCTCGCCATGGCCGCCGCCATGACGACGGTGTGGGAGATGTGGCTCGCGGTCGGCGTGCTGCTGGGCGTGGCGCCGGGGCTGGTCGCGATGCAGGTGAACGCCGCCGTCGCGTCGCGCTGGTTCGTGGCGCGGCGCGGCCTCGTGCTGGGCGTGCTGGGCGGGGCGATGGCGGCGGGCACGCTCGTTTTCATCCCGCCCGCCGCCTGGGTCGCGGAAACGTTCGGATGGCGGGCGGCGCTCCTGATCCCGACCGTCGGCACGGCCCTCGTCCTGCCGCTCGTCCACCTCCTGATGCGCGAACGCCCGTCCGACCTCGGCCTGCCGGCCTATGGCGACGATGCCGTGCGGCCGGTGCCGCCGCGCCTTCCCGGCAACTTCGTGCAGGTCAGCGTCGGTGCGCTCGCGCTCGCCGTGCGCCGGCCGGTGTTCTGGGTCCTGGCGGGCACCTTCGCGGTGTGCGGGGCCACCAGCCTCGGCATCACCCAGACCCACCTCGTCCCCTTCTGCGGCGACATCGGCATCTCGCTGGTCGCCGCCTCCTGGCTGCTGGCGGTGATCGGCGTGTGCGATCTGATCGGGACGATCGTGTCGGGCTGGCTGTCCGACCGCTACGACAACCGCTGGCTCCTCGTCTGGTACTACGGCTTCCGCGGGGTGTCGCTGCTCTGGCTGGCCTTCGGCGACACGACGCTGGCCGGGCTCGCGATCTTCGCCGTCGTCTTCGGGCTCGACTACATCGCGACCGTCCCGCCGACCACCAAGCTCACCATCGCCGCCTTCGGGCGGGAGACGGGGCCCGTGGTGATCGCCTGGATCTTCGCGGCCCACCAGATCGGGGCGGGCGCCATGGCCTATGGCGCCGGGCTCGGCCGCGACGGGTTCGGCTCCTACCTCCCGGTCTTCTTCGTCGCCGGGCTGCTCTGCCTCGTCGCGGCCGCGACCTTCGTGCTTGTCCGCCGCGAGCGGCCGGCGCTCGCGTGACGCCCATAACGCGAACGGCCCGGCGGGAAACCGCCGGGCCGTCGGTCGCGCGATCCGCGAAGGCTCAGTAGACGCGGGCCTTGGGCGGGAAGCTCTGCACATCGTTGGTGAGCGTGTTCAGGTGCACCGGCCGCTCGCCCAGCGATGCCTTGCCGGTCGCGTCGTCCACCCAGATGATCGAGTGCTTCATCCAGTTCTGGTCGTCGCGGTCGGGGAAGTCCTCCCGTGCGTGGGCGCCGCGGCTCTCGGTGCGGCTGGCCGCACTCTCCATCGTCGCCACCGCCTGGACCATCAGGTTGTCCAGCTCCAGCGCCTCGACGAGGTCGGAGTTCCAGAGCATCGAGCGGTCGGCGATCTTGATCGCGTCGCGCTTGGCGAAGGCCGAGCGCATCAGGCGCACGCCCTCGTCCAGCACCTCGCCGGTGCGGAAGACGGCGCAGTTGTTCTGCATCGTCCGCTGCATCTCCATCCGCAGCTGCGAGACCGGCAGGTCGCCCTTGGCGTTGCGGATGCGGTCGAGGCGCGCAAGCCCGGCGTCGGCCTGGTCCCTGGACAGCGGCTTGTGGGCCGAGCCCGCCTCCACCGTCTCCGCCGCGCGGATGGCGGCGGCACGGCCGAACACCACGAGGTCGAGCAGCGAGTTCGAGCCGAGGCGGTTCGCCCCGTGCACCGAGACGCACGCCGCCTCGCCCACCGCCATCAGGCCGTGGACGACCGAATCCGGGTCTCCGTTGCGCGGCACCACCACCTCGGTGCGGTAGTTCGTGGGGATGCCGCCCATGTTGTAGTGGACGGTCGGGAGCACGGGGATCGGCTCCTTCGTCACGTCCACGCCGGCGAAGATGCGCGCGGTCTCGGCGATGCCGGGAAGCCGCTCGTGGATCACGGCCGGGTCGAGGTGCTCGAGGTGCAGGTGGATGTGGTCCTTGTTCGGACCCACGCCGCGCCCTTCGCGGATCTCGATCGTCATCGAGCGCGAGACGACGTCGCGGCTCGCGAGGTCCTTGGCCGAGGGGGCGTAGCGCTCCATGAAGCGCTCGCCCTCGGAGTTGGTGACGTAGCCGCCCTCGCCGCGCACCCCCTCGGTGATGAGGCAACCCGCCCCGTAGATGCCCGTCGGGTGGAACTGCACGAACTCCATGTCCTGCAGCGGCAGGCCCGCGCGCAGCACCATGGCGTTGCCGTCGCCGGTGGAGGTGTGGGCCGACGTGCAGGAGAAATAGGCGCGCCCGTAGCCGCCGGTCGCCAGCACCACCTGATGCGCGCGGAACCGGTGGATCGACCCGTCCTCCAGGCACCACGCGGTCACGCCGCGGCATACGCCCTCGTCGTCCATGATCAGGTCGAGGGCGAAGTACTCGACGAAGAACTCGGCCGCGTGCTTGAGCGACTGCTGGTAGAGGGTGTGCAGGATGGCGTGGCCCGTGCGGTCGGCCGCCGCACAGGTGCGATAGGCGCGGCCCTCGCCGAAGCGGGTGGTCATGCCGCCGAACGCGCGCTGATAGATCTTGCCCTCGACCGTGCGGGAGAAGGGCACGCCGAAGTGCTCCAGCTCGATGATCGCGGGGATTGCCTCGCGGCACATGTATTCGATCGCGTCCTGGTCGCCCAGCCAGTCCGACCCCTTGACGGTGTCGTACATGTGCCAGCGCCAGTCGTCCTCGCCCATGTTGCCGAGTGCCGCCGAGATGCCGCCCTGGGCCGCCACCGTGTGGCTGCGGGTGGGGAAGACCTTGGTGATGCAGGCGGTCTTCAGGCCCTTCTCGGCAAGGCCCATGACCGCGCGAAGGCCGGCGCCGCCGGCGCCGACGACCACGACGTCGTAATGGTGCTCGATGATGTTGTAGGCGGTCGCCATGGCAGTCTTCAGCCCCCGAACGCGATCTTGAGAACGGAGAAGAGGGACAGGGCCGCCAGCAGCACGTGGACGAAGCCGCTGGCGATCAGCACCGCCATCTTCACCCCTTTGACGTGGATGTAGTCCTCGACGATCTCCTGCACACCGTGATGGCTGTGGTGGAACGTCACGGCGAGGGTGAGGAGGAGGAGCGTCGCCTGGATCGGGCTGCCGAGCCACGCGCGCACCTCCGACAGGGGCGCGCCGGCCAGCGAGATCACCGAGACGACGAACCAGGCGCCCAGCGGGACGAGCGCCAGCGACGTGAGGCGCATGGTCCACCAGGCGCCGGCGCCATGGTGGGCCGAGCCGAGGCCGCGGACGCGGGCGAGCGGCGTGCGGAGCGTGCGGGCGTTGTCGACGGTCATCGCCGTTCCCCCCTCAGAACCAGACCACGAGGCCGGCGACCCACGACAGGACCGTCATGGCCGCCGTCGCGATGATCACGCCATAGGCGCTCGAATACGCGCTCTGCAGGTCGATGCCGGACCCCGCGTCCCACATCAGGTGACGGACGCCGTTCAGCAGGTGGTACCAGAAGGCCGCCGACCAGCCGAACAGCACCAGAAGGCCGATCGGCGAGCCGACGAAGCCGGAGAAGGTGTCGTAGGCGCCGGCCCCGGTCGCCGCCGCGACGAGCCACCAGACCAGCAGCAGCTGTCCCGCCACCAGCGACGCGCCGGTGATGCGGTGGCTGATCGACATGAGCGCCAGCAGCGGCAGCCGGTAGATCGAGAGGTGCGGCGAGAGCGGGCGCCGGTCGACGCCCGGCCCGGTGGGTTGGACTTTGCTGGTGCCCGTCATCGTCCCGTCCGGCAGTGGGGGCCGCGCACGCGGCGGAATTTCCGTGTCGTCGCATTGAATTACCCCCCCGCGGACCCGGGCGTCAACCGCGCCCGGGTGCGGCGGATGGGGCGGGGGGGCGTACATTGCCGTCGCGGGCGCCGGCATCCGTCCCACAACGCTCAGGCCCCGACGGTTCCGCAGTTCCGCGCGACCCATCGGCGGAACGCAACCTCGTCCGACCGTCCCGCAGCGAGGTCGAAGATGACGCGGGTGGCATCGCGCCCCTCAAAAAACGGTGACAGTTCACTTCCGGAATAGAAAACACTGGCACCACGATACCGGTGTATACATCTAGAATAAAATGACAGAAATGTTTGTGTCATTTAGCTATTTACTGCCACAGTATTCTCTCAATCATGATCCGAGCGCAAGTCGTACCGCCTCTCGTGCTTGCAGGCCGAACCGGCCCCTTTCATGCAAGCTCCCAGAGAGCCAGTTGGGCAAAAGGGGGCCTTGGGCGGCGAAATGCTCGGTGTGCACGACCACAATTCGGCCGTCAGTGTATGCAACCTCGTTGATCGTTTTCCACGATCCTGCTCGAGCGGCGGACAACGCTGATCTTGCCGCCCTCACATAGCCGTTCTTGCTCCCCAGTCCGAGCATGACGACAAGCTTTGCCGACGCCGGCAGATCGCGCAGAAATCGGGTTGAGCAAGTCGCGACAACTCCTTTTCCGAAAGAGGTCGCGACGAATCTATCGAGCATCCCGCCACCGGTGCCTGACCAAGCTGACTTACGTGGATCATACCGCTCAACTGTGCAGCGGATCAGTGAGCCGAAGTGAAAGCGGCCTGTCCGGCTGGAGATTGCCTGATCCACAAGCCGCGCTTCGGGCGCATCGAGCAACTCGATGTAATGCAGAATCTTGGCGAGGTTAGTCCTGCCCTTTCGGAAGGCGATGTCGTCATGCCTCAATTGTTTGAGGTCGCCAGCTTGAGATGGCCCTTTCGAGAAGCCCAGGACAACGACTTCCGGTTCATCATTGCCCCACGCCATTGGGTTGGCTGTGATGCGCCACCCATCAGCAACTGTTCTCGTCTCGTCGAACTTGTACGCCTGCCCCCTGTGGCAGATGGCGCAATCAATCCGGCCGTGTGCTGGCAGCATGTAACGCCCCGTGACTCAACTACATCGTTCGGTGGTGTGCGAGGCCGTTGATTGGGATGCAATGGAGTGGGAAAGCGGTGACAGGTTGGGAAAGCGGTGACAGGTTACAGATCATCCTAAAACCGGGAAAGCGGTGACAGGTTACAGATCATCCTAAAACCGGCAAAGGATCACGCCGTCATCCCTTCCCCGGCACGCCCCACCGCCCACTCGCCCCCTCACCCCCGCGCCGCCATCCGCCGCGGCGCGAACGCGAGGTACGCCAGGAACCCCGCATAGGCCAGCGTCACCAGCTTGGCCGCGATCGCGACCTCCAGCGGCAGCGTGTCGGCGATCAGCGGCGCCGGGGCCGCAAGCGCGAAGGCGGCGGAGAGCACGATCGCCGGCTTGTGGATCGGGGGCTTCGCGGTGACGGCCGACGGGGCGGGGGCGGGGGCGGGGGCGGGGGC